>DATJOZ010000085.1:0-22292 GCA_035506655.1 Gaiellaceae bacterium | reverse complement strand
TGCGTCGGCGCCGACCTGCGCAGCTGGGGCGCCGGGCTCGTCGACAACCCGCGCGAGTACTGGAAGTGGTTCGGCGCGTTCAAGGACATGCACGACCGCCTCCGCGAGATCGGCAAGCCGACGGTCGCGCGCGTGCAGGGCATCGCGGTCGGCGGCGGCAACGAGCTGCAGATGGCGTGCGACCTCTCGGTGATGGTGGACGACGCGTTCATCCGCCACGTCGGGCCGGAGCACGGGTCGGTGCCTGCGGGCGGCGCGACGCAGTGGCTCCCGATCCTCGTCGGCGACCGCCGCGCGCGCGAGATCCTCTTCCTCTGCGAGGAGATCTCCGCGCAGCAGGCGCTCGAGTGGGGGCTCGTGAACCGCGTCTGCCCGCGGAGCGAGCTCGACGCCGTCGTCGGCGAGCTCGTCGAGAAGCTCGTGGCGAAGCTGCCGCAGACGATCCGCTACATGAAGCAGCAGCTCAACTGGTGGCGCGACATCTCGTGGCACGAGACCGTCGGCCACGCGCGCGACTGGCTCTCGCTCTCGATGCACAGCGACGAGGCGAAGGACGCGATCGCCGCGTTCCTGGAGCGGCGCGGTGGCTGACGAGGCGCCGGTCCTGGTCGAGCGCGACGGCCGCGTCGGCGTCGTGCTCATGAACCGGCCGAAGGCGCTCAACGCGCTGTCGGCCGAGCTGATGGAGGCCGTCGTCGGCGCGCTCGCCGGGCTCGACGCGGACCCGGAGATCCGCGCGATCGTCCTCGGCGGGAACGAGCGCGCGTTCGCCGCGGGCGCCGACATCGGCGAGCTCGCGGCGGCGACCCCGGTCTCGCTGTACGAGTCGCGCCGCCTCGAGCGGTGGGACGAGATCCGCGCGCTCCGGACTCCCGTCGTCGCCGCCGTGTCCGGGTACTGCCTCGGCGGCGGCTGCGAGCTCGCGATGACCTGCGACCTGATCGTCGCGTCCGAGACCGCGCGATTCGGCCAGCCGGAGATCAACCTCGGTGTGCTTCCGGGCGCGGGCGGGACGCAGCGGCTCACGCGCGCGGTCGGCAAGGCGGTCGCGATGGACATGATCCTCACCGGCCGGATGATCTCGGCGCGCGAGGCGCTCGACTTCGGGCTCGTCGCGCGCGTCGTCCCGAAGGAGCTCTGGCTCGACGAGGCGAAGCGCGTCGCCGGCGAGATCGCGGCGAAGAGCCCGATCGCGGTGCGGCTCGCGAAGGAGGCGATCGACGCGGCGTTCGAGTCGCCGCTCGCCGTCGGCGTCGAGCTCGAGCGCCGCTCGTTCAACGTCGCGCGCGCGTCCGACGACGCGACCGAGGGGCTGACCGCGTTCGTCGAGAAGCGGCCGCCGGACTTCAAGGGGACGTAGTGCGGCGCCTCGGGGTCCTGCTGGCGATCGCTCTCGTGTGCGGCGCGGCGACGGCGACCGCGCGCGCCGACACTCCGCCGGCGAACGTCTTCGCCGGCGCGGGCGTCTTCGTCGACAACCCGGGGAACTTCCCCGGCCCCTGGGCGCTCGCGGACGAGCTGCGGCGGGACGGCTTCTCGTGGATCGCGCTGAAGGCGATGGACGGCTGGGTGTCGGAGGACGTCGACACGCAGTGGATCCAGGTGTTCCGGGAGCGCGGCTTCCTCGTCGGCGGCTGGGGCGCGCTCGAGACGCATCCGCTGATCGACGCCGTGCTCGC
Organism: Gaiellaceae bacterium; assembly: GCA_035506655.1. Taxonomy (GTDB): domain Bacteria; phylum Actinomycetota; class Thermoleophilia; order Gaiellales; family Gaiellaceae; genus Palsa-739. The sequence goes on along the minus strand of DATJOZ010000085.1, from coordinate 20,613 downwards.
GAACCTCCAGATCCAGCGCTACGGCTTCGACTTCTACATCGCGGACGCGGAGCGGTCGTACGAGTCGACGCAGCGCGGCGGCTGGCGCTCGGCGAACTTCGTCTCGGTCTTCCGCCAGCTTCAGCCGACGCTGCCGGCCGCGCTCGTGACGTTCGGCGCGGCGCCCGCGCCGCGTGTGCTCCCGATCGACTACGCGTCGTGGCGGAACGCGGGCTTCGAGCTGCTGCCGGAGGCGTACTACAACCAGTACCCGCTCTACCGGCCCGACCTCACGGTGCAGCACGCGCTCCGCGCCGGCTGGACGGCCGACCACGTGCACCCGGTGATCGGCGTCTACCACAAGTACCCCGCGTCGAACTACGTGCCGCTGCTCGCGGACGACGGCGCGACGGGGTTCTCCGTCTTCCTCGCCGACCAGGCGACGGCCGCCGACTTCCAGGCGCTCGCGGGCCTCGCGCACGCCGCGTCCGGACGCTAGGCTCCGCCGCGATGGCAGAGGTCGAGGTCACGCGCGACGGCGCGGTGCAGACGATCACGCTGAACCGCCCCGACGTGATCAACGCGTTCAACCGCGCGCTGCACGACGGGCTGCGCGCGGCGCTGAAGGAGGCCGCCGACCCGGCGGTGCGCGCAGTCGTGATCACCGGCGCCGGCCGCGGCTTCTGCGCCGGCCAGGACCTGAGCGAGTTCAACCAGATGCCGGACGTCCGCGCCGGGCTCGAGGAGACGTACCACCCGAACATCCGCGCGATCCGCGCGCTCGAGAAGCCCGTGCTCGCCGCGGTCAACGGCGCGTGCGCGGGCGCGGGGCTCTCGCTCGCGTGCGCGTGCGACATCCGCATCGCCGCCGACAACGCCGTGTTCGTCCCGGGCTTCGTCGGGATCGGGCTCGTGCCGGACTCGGGCGGCACGTACTTCATCCACCGCCTGCTCGGCGCGCCGCGCGCGTTCGAGTGGATGATCTCGAACCGGCGGCTCTCCGCGGCCGAGGCGCAGGAGTGGGGGCTCGTGTCGGAGGTCGTCGCCGCGGACGCGCTCCCCGCACGCGCGGCCGAGCTCGCGGCGACGCTCGCCGCCGGCCCGACGCGCGCGATCGGGATGACGAAGCGCCTGTTCGACCACGCCGACACGGCGACGCTCGAGCAGCAGCTCGAGCTCGAGGGCCAGCTCCAGGCGGTCGCGACGCAGACCGCCGACTTCCTCGAGGGCGTGACCGCGTTCGGCGAGAAGCGCGCGCCCGAGTTCCGCGGAAGCTAACCCGCGCTACACGCGATGACGCCGAGCGCGTCCGCGTCGTTGCGGCTCGCGAGCGCGGCGCTCTGGAGCCGGTCGACGGCCGCCGCGGCGCCGGGGAAGTCGTGCCGCTGCCCCGCGAGCCCGAGCGCGCGCAGCGCCGACGCGGCCTCGCGGTCGTCGGCGAGCCACTTCCGGAACGCGACCTCGTCGGCCGACGACGGCTTCAGCGCCTCGAGCTTCCGCAGCGCCGCCTCGTACAGCGGCAGGTTCTCGTTCACGAAGTCGACGATCGCCGCGTACGAGCGCGGGTGCGGGACGGGCGAGCCGGCCTTCGAGACGTACGCGACGCAGACCGCGCCCGCGCGCTTCACGAGGTCGCCGTGCGAGAGGCGGCCGCCGCCGCAGCCGGCCGCGACGAGCGCGAGCGTCAGCCCCGTAGCAGCGAGAGCACCTCGCCCGGCTCGGGGAAGCGATGCAGCTCGTCCTTGGAGAAGACGAGCGTCCCGTCGTTCACGACGTCGAATTGGCCGCTCCTTCCCTCTGCGATCGAGGCCTCGAAACCCTCGTCGTTCAACTCGGCCGCGAGACTCGCGGCCCGGACGTCGTAGCCGCTTCAGACGGGGCAGTAGAAGATCTCGACGGTCACGCCGTGAGGGTACCGATCGAGCGTGACGCTAGAAGTGCGGCGCTAGAGTCCGGGCATGGCGGTGACACCGGCCACCGGACGCTTCGACGACCTCTTCGCGGCGCGGACGCGCGGGAACGTCGGGGACGGGATCGCCGCCGTGCTCGGGTTCCTCGGGATGCCGGGGCTCGTCCCGTTCGCGGGCGGCTTCCCCGATCCGGCGACCTTCCCGCGCGAGCGGGCCGCGGCGCTGCTGGCGGAGTTCGCGGCGACGGGCGAGGCGAGCGCGTTCCAGTACGCGCCGACGCGCGGGCTCGCCGGGACGCTCGACGCCCTCGCCGGCCGGCTCGAGGCGGTGCAGGGACGGCGGCCGGCGGACGACGAGCTGCTCGTGACGAGCGGCGGGATGGAGGCGCTCGAGCTCGTCGGCAAGTCGTTCCTCGACCGCGGCGACGTCGTGGTCGTCGAGGCGCCGACCTACCTCGGCGCGATCATGGCGTTCCGCAGCTTCGAGGCCGACGTCGTCGCGGTCCCGATCGACGAGCACGGCCTCGACGTCGACGAGCTCGAGCGGCGGCTCGCCGGCGGACTGCGCCCGAAGCTCCTGTACACGATCCCGGAGCACCAGAACCCGGCCGGCGTGAGCCTGTCGGCCGAGCGGCGCACGCGGCTCGTCGAGCTCGCGCGGCGATTCGGCTTCCTGCTCCTCGAGGACGTCGCGTACCGCGAGCTCGGCTTCGACGACGAGACGGCGCCGAGCCTCTGGAGCCTCGCGCCCGACGCGGTCGTCCAGGCGGGAACGACGTCGAAGACGCTCTTCCCCGGCGTCCGGCTCGGCTGGACGGTCGCGCCGCCGGAGGTGTCCGCGCAGCTCGTCGCGGCGAAGCAGAACACCGACCAGTGCGCGGCCGCGCTCGGCCAGCGCATGTTCGAGGAGTACGTCCGCCGCGGCTGGATCGACGAGCAGCTGCACGCGTCGCGCGCGCTCTACCGGCGCAAGTGCGAGCGGATGCTCGCGGCGCTCGAGCGCACGATGCCCGAGGCCGCGACGTGGACGACGCCGGCCGGCGGTTTCTTCACCTGGCTCACGCTTCCCGGCGCCGACTCGGTCGAGCTCGGGCGCCGCGCCGCGGAGGCCGGCGTCGCGATCGTCCCCGGCACGCTGTTCTTCCCGGACGAGAACGGCACGGAGAACGTCCGGCTCTCGTTCAGCATGGTGCACGAAGGCGAGATCGACCGCGGCGTCGAGCTGCTCGCCTCGCTCGTCGGCGCGTAGTTCCCCGCACGCGGCCCGCGCCCGAGTGCCGATGCGTCCGGCGGCGCATCGAGGCACCGTGGGACCGTCAAGAGGGAGGCCTCGGTGTCCAAGCGAATCGTCGTCCTCGGCGGCGGCACGGGCGGCACGCTTCTGGCGAACCGGCTCCGCCGGCGGTTCGACGAGGACGAGCTCAGGATCGACGTCGTCGACCGCGACGACGTCCACGTCTACCAGCCCGGCCTTCTCTTCGTCCCCTTCGGGCTCGCGGATCCCGACGAGATCGTGAGGCCGCGACGCCGTCAGCTCCGGCGCGGGATCGACTTCCACGAGGCGAAGGTCGACTCCGTCGAGCTGGCCGCGCAGGCGGTTCACCTCGCCGACGGCTCGACGCTGCCCTACGACGTCCTCGTCGTCGCGACCGGCGCGCGCCTGCTTCCCGACGAGACCGAGGGGCTCCTCGGCGCCGGCTGGAACGAGACGGCCTTCACCTTCTACACGCTCGACGGCGCGACGAGGCTGCGCGACGCGCTCGCGCGCTTCGACGGCGGACGGCTCGTCGTCGACATCGCCGACATGCCGATCAAGTGCCCCGTCGCACCGATCGAGTTCGCGTTCCTCGCCGACTGGTTCCTCCGCGAGCGCGGTGTGCGCGACCGGACGGAGATCGTGCTCGCGACGCCGCTCGACGGCTGCTTCACGAAGCCGATCGCGTCGAAGCACCTCACGCATCTCCTCGCCGAGAAGAACATCGAGCTCGAGGTCGACTTCGTCGCGGGGAGCGTCGACGGCGACGCGCGGACACTCGTCTCGTACGACGGGCGCGAGATCCCGTACGACCTGCTCGCGATCGTGCCGCTCCACGGCGGCGCCGCGTTCGTCGACCGGTCGCCGGGCCTCGGCGACGCGCTCGGCTTCGTCTGCACCGACGCGGCGACCCTTCAGTCCGCCGCCGCGCCGGAGGTGTTCGCACTCGGCGACGCGACCGACCTGCCGAGCTCGAAGGCCGGCTCCGTCACGCACTTCGAGGGCGAGATCCTCGCCGAGAACATCGAGCGCTTCCTCGACGGCCGGCCGCTCGCGCCGCGCTTCGACGGTCACGCGAACTGCTTCGTCGAGACCGGCTTCCACAAGGCGCTCCTGATCGACTTCAACTTCGAGACCGAGCCGGTCCCCGGGATGTTCCCCACCGCGCTCGGCCCGCTTCCGCTGCTGCACGAGTCGCGCCTGAACCACGTCGGCAAGCTCGCGTTCCAGTGGATCTACTGGCATCTGCTCCTGCCGGGCCGGGGGCTCCCGCTCGTCGGGCCGGAGATGCCGACCGCAGGGAAGCGGATCCCCACATCCGTCGCAGGAGGTGCGAGATGACAACGACGCTCATCGCCGAGCGGCCCGTCGACGTCGACGCCGAGGGCTTCCTCACCGACCCCGAGCAGTGGAACGAGGAGATCGCGGAGGCGATCGCGCGCGACGCGGGCATCGCCGAGCTGACGCCGCGCCACTGGCAGGTCGTCAGGTTCATGCGCGATCGCTACCTGTCGACCGGGTCGGCGCCGTCGATCCGCGCGCTCGGCAAGGAGTCCGGCGTCCCGGTGAAGGAGCTCTACGAGCTCTTCCCCAAGGGCCCGGCGAAGCTCGCCGCCAAGATCGGCGGCATCCCGAAGCCGAAAGGATGCATCTGATGGTCGAGACGCTCGAAGCGCCGGCCCTCACCCTGCCGAAGACGATCGAGAAGGTCGCGGTCGTCGTGTCGAAGGGATCGCTCGAGGGGATCTACCCCGGGCTGATCCTCGCGAACGGCGCGCGGATGGAGGGCATCGAGGCGCACGTCTTCTTCACGTTCTTCGGGCTCGACGCGATCCGCCGCGACCGCAACGAGCACATCAAGGTCGCGACCGTCGGCAACCCGGGGATGCACATGGCGTCGCTCATCGGCGTCCTGCCCGGCATGTCCGCGCTCGCGACGAGGATGATGGCCCGCCAGATGGAGAAGCTCGACATCCCGCCGATCCCGGAGTTCGTCGAGCTGCTCGCGGACTCGGGCGCGAAGCTCTGGGCGTGCAAGGCGTCGGTCGACATGTTCGGCCTGACGAAGGAGAGCTTCGTCCCGCAGGTCGAGGACATCATCACCGTCGGCGACTTCTACGGGCTCGCCGCGGGCGGCGAGGTGATCTTCACATGAGCCTCGTCGCGCGTGCGCGGTCGGTTCCCGGCACGCTGCGGCAGGACGTGACGGTCGCCGGCGTGCACCATCTGACGACGGACGAGCCGGAGGACGTCGGCGGCGACGGGTCCGCGCCCTCGCCGCACGAGCTCCTCCCGGCGGCCGTCGCCGCGTGCATCTCGACGACGCTCGTGATGTTCGCACGACGCAAGGGCTGGGCGCTCGAGGACGTCGAGGTCGAGGTCGCGTACGACAACCGCTCGACGCCGCGCCGCTTCGACGTCGCGGTCTGCGTCTCCGGCGACCTCGACGCGTCTCAGGTCGAGCTGCTGGAGAAGGTCGCGGCGTCGTGCCCCGTGCGCCGCGCGCTCGAGGCGGAGGTCGTGTTCGAGGAACGGCTGGGGGTCGCGGCGACGGGCTAGAGCCCGGCGAACGTGATCCCGAGCAGCAGGATCGAGAGCGCGGACGTCCCGATCACCGTCGCGCCCGCGAGCACGTTGAACGTGCGGCCGTTCGCGTACTCGCCCATCAGCTTCCTGCTCGACGCGAGCCGCCACACGAAGAAGAGCGTGATCGGGAGCAGCGCGCCGTTCACCACCTGGACGCCGACGAGCAGCTTGATCACCGGGATCCCCGGCGTGATCGCGACGAGCGTCCCGATCACGATCAGCGTCGTGATCACCGCGACGAAGACCGGTGCCTCGCGCGGCCGGTGCTTGACCCCCTTCTCGAAGCCGAAGGTCTCCGCGATCACGTAGGCCGCGGTCACCGGCAGCACCGCCGCCGCGAGCAGGCTCGCGCCGAGCAGGCCGATCGCGAACAGCAGCTCGGCGAAGCGTCCGGCGAACGGCTTCAGCGCGCGCGCCGCGTCGGCGGCGTTCGACACGGTGTGGTCGCCGTGGACGAACAGCGTCGCACCCGCCGCGATGATGATGAACATCGCGATCAGGTTCGCGAAGATCGAGCCGCTGATCACCTCGACCCGCTCCGCGCCGAGCTCGTCCGGGCCGATGCCCTTCTCGACGACGGCCGACTGGACGTACAGCTGCATGAACGGCGTGATCGTCGTCCCCGCCGTCGCGATGAAGAGGACGATGTACGCGGACGTGAGATGGATCTTCGGCGCGATCGTCGCGTGGCCGACCGCGCCCCAGTCCGGGTGCGCGAGGATCGCCGCGATCGGGTATGCGAGGAACGCGGCCGACATCAGCACGAAGACGCGCTCGGCCGTCTTGTACGAGCCGCGCACGACGAGGAGCCAGATCACGACCGCGGCGATCGGCACCGAGACCTGGAACGGGATCCCCGCGAGGTTCAACGCCGCACCGATCCCGACGAACTCGCTGATGCAGATGCCGAGGTTCGCGACGAGCACCGACGCGGTCGCGAAGAGCGACCACCGCACGCCGTACTCCTCCCGGATCAGCTCGGCGAGCCCCTTGCCGGTCACCGCGCCCATCCGCGCCGCCATCTCCTGCACCACGATGAGGCTGACGGTGATCACCACCATCATCCAGATCAGGTCGTAGCCGTAGCGCGCGCCGACCGACGCGTACGTCGCGATCCCACCGGCGTCGTTGCCGGCGTTCGCGGCGATCAGGCCGGGGCCGACGACCGCGAAGAGAACGAGGATGCGGGCGGTGAAGCGGTTACGCGGGCGCAGGCGCGGACGACGCCCGAGGACGCGCTGAGCCAGCTCCCTGTATGTCGATACTGGGAGGGGCATCGCTGCTCATGAGGGTCGCCGCGCTCATTCGTCCGCCAGCATGCCGAAGTTCCGGCGCCAGCCCCGTGGGAGGACGACCTCGAGCACGTCGTCGACGGTGATCACGCCGATCATCCGCTCCTCGTCGTCGACGACCGGCGCGACGGTCAGGTCGTAGTCCGTCATCAGCCGCGCGGTCTCCTCGAGGTCCGCGTCGGTGCGCAGGCGCTGCGCCGGCTGCGCGATCTCGCCGAGCGGCCGCGCCGGGTCGGCGCGCAGGAGATCGACGAGATGGATCGCGCCCTTCAGCCGCTTCGACTGGTTCATCACGAAGACCCACGCGAGCGCGTCGGCGGAGAAGGTCGAGCGGGCGATGCGATCGAGCACCTCGTCCTGTGTCGCCTGCGCGAACACGCAGACGAAGTCCGGGCTCATGAGCCCGCCCGCGGTCGCCGGCTCGTAGCCGAGCAGCGCGCGGACGCGCCGGCTCTGCGCCGGCGGCAGCAGCGAGAGGATGTCCTCGCGCCGCTCCTCGGGCAGCTCGCCGACGAGGTCGGCCGCGTCGTCGCTCTCCATCCGCGCCAGGATCTGCGCCGCCTCCTCGTCGCTCCGCTCCTCGATGAACTCGACCTGGTGGCGCGCGTCGAGCTCCTCGAAGACGTCGGCCTCCCGCTCGGCGTCGGCGCGCAGCGCGTCGAGGATCTCGCCGCCCTCCCGGTGCGACGCGGCCTCGACGAGGTCGGCGAGCTGCGCCGGGTGGAGCCGTCCGAGCTTCGGGTGCGGGATCCGCAGCCGCACCGTCGGCACGTGGCCGGTGAACGGCTCGACGGACGCCCAGTCGAGGATCTTCCCCGGCTCGATCGTCCCGGCGAACCGCTTCGGGAGGACGCGGCGGAACAGCCCGCGCGGGCCCGTGTCGACGCCGATCACGCGGTACCAGCCGTCGAACCGCGCGATCTCGATCTCGTTCGTGCGGACGAGGCGCGCGCCGTCGACGTTGATCAGCTGGTGGTCGAGGACGTCCTCCTTCAGCAGCACCTCCTGCGGCCGCCGTGCGAACGGCTGGAGGCTCAGCGTCGACTCGCTCAGCGTCGCGCCGCCGGCCGCGATCTCCGAGACGACGTCCGCGGGGACGAAGACTGCGCGGCCCGCGACGTCGGCCATCAGCCCGGTGACGGGCGGATAGTCGTCGGCGCCGAGCCGGACGATGAGGTCCTCGACCTTGCCGAGCCGAAGGCCCTGTGCATCGCGAAGCGCGCCGCCGAGGACGAGCGACAGGTGCAGCACCGGAAGCGAGGCGCGGGAAGCCACCGGGGCAGGATACGGACGCGAGTGTTGAGCTGACGTGAAGGGGGCGTCGAAGGTGAGGGCGCGAGCGCGCCGAAGATGGGCCGGTGCCGTCCCGGTGGACTCTGTGCGCGATCGTCGGCGCGGTGCTCGTCGCCGCGACTGCGTCGGCTGCGCCCGCGGGGAACGGATACGGCCAGCAGAAGGCGGCGCTCGACGCGAAGCTCGCGGCGGTCCAGGCGAAGGTCGCACAGGCACGCGCCCGGGAGGCGCAGCTCGACCGCGAGGTCGGCCGGCTCGACGTACGGATCGGCGCGCTCGAGTCGCAGGCGTCCGACATGGCGTCGCGGATGTCGGCGCTCGAGGCCGACCTCGCTCTTCGACGTCGACGGATCGACGTGCTGAACGCGCTCTACCGCGTGCAGTCGGCGCGGGCGCGGGACCTGCAGCACGCCTACCACCTCGAGCTGACGCGGCTCGACCAGCGACTCGTGGCGGTCTACGAGTCGCCCGACCCGACGACGCTCGACCTCGTGCTCCAGGCGAAGAGCTTCCAGGACGTCGTCGACCAGGTCGACTATCTCGGCCGCGTCGCGCAGGAGAACCGGAACATCGTCGCGCAGGTCGCGCACGCACGGGATCGCGTCACGGCGGCGCGTGCAAAGACCGCGAAGGTGCGGCGGCGCATCGTGAGCGCCGCGAACGTGATCCGGGCGCGGCTCGAGCAGGTGCAGGTGATCAACAACGAGCTCCTCACGACGAAACACACGCTTTCGAGCGCGCGGGCGCGCACGTCCGTCGCGTATCTCCTCGCGCGCGCCCAGGAGCAGTCGGCGGTCCAGGAGTCGGAGGCGATCCAGGCGGCGAGCGCGGCGATCGCGGCGAAGATCAAGGCGGCGCAGGCGGGCGAGGCGAAGCCGTCCGCGGTCAGTGCGTCCGGGACGGCGGCGACGCCGAGCGAGGCGGGACTGATCTGGCCGGTCACGGGCCCGATCACGAGCCCCTTCGGCCCTCGGTGGGGAGGCTTCCATCCCGGCATCGACATCGGTGTGCCGACCGGGACGCCGATCCATGCTGCGGCGGCGGGCACCGTCATCTGGTGCGGGTGGGAGACGGGCTACGGAAACCTCGTCGTGATCGACCACCACGACGGGCTCGCGACGGCGTACGCGCACCAGAGCAAGATCGCCGTCTCCTGCAACCAGGACGTCGAGCAGGGCCAGGTGATCGGGTACGTCGGCTGCACCGGCGTCTGCACCGGGCCGCATCTCCACTTCGAGGTGCGCGTGAACGGGACGCCCGTCGACCCGCTCGGCTACCTGCCGTGAGCCTCAGGCGACCGGCCGCGTCGCGCCGACGTAGCCGATGAGCGCCGCCTCGTCGGCGATCGACTCGAACTTGACGACGTCGCCGGTGTGCGGCGCCTCGATGAAGATCCCGTCGCCGACGTAGATGCCGACGTGGCCGGGGCCGTCGGCGCGCGGCTCGAAGAAGACGAGATCGCCGGGCTCGAGCTCCGAGCCGTCGATGCGCTGCGTCGTCGCGTACTGCGTCGCCGCGTAGTGGGGAAGCTTCACGCCGATCTGCGCGTACACGTACTGCACGAAGCCCGAGCAGTCGAAACCGTCGTCGGGGTTGTTGCCGCCCCAGAGGTAGCGGACCCCGAGATAGCGCTCCGCGATCGTGACGACGTACGCGCCGATCGCCGCCGGCGGCTGCGACGCGAAGCCCGGCGGCAGGCTGACCGGCTGGAGCGCGAGCTGGAGCCCCCGGATCGCCGTCTCGAGCCGCTGGATCGCCCGCGCCCCTGCGGCGATCGTCCCCTTCAGCCGCACGCTCTCGTCTTCGGCGGGGAAGGGATCGCCGGCCGCCGACGAGAGCTTCGCCTGTGTCCGGTCGAGCAGCGCGATCCGCGCATGCTGTGCCTTCCGGAGCCGGGCGAGCGCCTGCCGGTCGTGAGCGAGCCGGTCCTGGATCGCCTGGTGGAGCGAGGTTCCGCCGCCGGCGGTCGGGACGATCGTGAAGATCGGTCCGGCGGCCGCCGCGCCGGACGGCAGGGCCGCAGCGAGGATCGGGAGGCACGCGAGCAGGGCGAGGCGCCGCATGCCTTGCCGTATCGGCAGTGCGGGCGCCCGCCTGGACCGCTACCGGTAGCCCTGCGATGCGGCGTATTCCTCGGCGACGCTCTTCGGCACGCACAGTGCCCACGCGTTCTCGACGAGGTCGCGCATCTCGTCGGCGTCGAGCCGGTCGAGCCGCGCGTGCACCCAGCTGTAGCGCATGTCGGACTCGCCCGGCAGCGAGAACGTCTCCGGCTCGGACTCGACGAGCGCCGCGCGCCAGTCCTTCGGGAAGCCGAAGCCCATCACCGTCCCGTCCTTCGAGAACGAGAGAAAGACGATCTGGCCGACGCGGAACTTGATCCGCCCGCGCACGAACGCCTCGTACGCGCGGGGCAGCGTCGCCGCGAGCTCGCGGACCTCGTCGACCGTGACGGGCACCTCGTGTCGAGGATACGGGCCTAGCGGTGCTGGATGTAGGGCCGCTTGAGCCGCGGGTCGATGTCCGAGAACGGCCCGTCGCCCGGCTCGTAGAACGCGAGCGTCGGCTCGTGGCCGGTGGGGATGAAGCGCTCGGCCTCCCGGAAGTCCTGGTTGATCTCGCCGAGGCGGGCGAGGAACGCGCGCCGCACGCCGTCGCCGTCCGACGGCGCGGCGCTCCCGGCGCGCAGCTCGAACGCGATCTCGAGCCGCTTGTTCGCTCCGTCGTCCTCGCTCACGAGCAGCGCGTAGTTCGCGCAGCGCGTTGCGATCTCGTCGAGCCCGTTGAGGATCTCCTCGACGTCGACCGGCGAGATGTTCGCGCCGAAGAACGAGACCGTCGCGTCGGAGCGGCCGTAGTGGACGAGGAACGGAAGCTCGAGATGACCCGGGTCGAGGTCGTCGACGCGGATGCCGAGCGCGGCGAGCGCCGCAGTCGCGTCGCGATACGTCACGACCTCGCCGAGATCGTGGATGTTGTAGCGGATCTTCGGCGCGACGGTGGCGAGGCGGCAGATCGTGACGAGGAGCTCGCCGCGCTCGTTCGTCTCGACGACGTAGTCGAGCGGGTTGTACTGGAACACCATCGGCAGGATCGACCGCTGCGGCAGCCCGAGCGCGGGGCCGACGCGCTCGTCGCCCGCGAGCAGCCGGCGGATCCCGATCGAGAGATCCGTCTCCGCGGCGATGTTGATCTCGAGATCGGAGGCGCCGTAGGAGGAGTACACGCGCTCGAACGACTGCTCGAGGTGCGCGCGCAGGCCCTCCGTCATTCCCTCGCCGCCGACCGCTGCGAGACAGCGGTACCGCTTCCAGTCGATCGTGCTCTCGTCGACGAGCGACTTGAGGAACGGCGGGTAGCCGCAGATGAGATAGCGATAGCCCGGCCCGAAGATGCGGAGCGCGTTCTCGATCTTCTCGCGGTCGGGCCCGATCGACTTGAGGATCGCGACGTCGACCATCCCCATCGACACGGCCATGCCCGTCGCCCACGGGCCGAGTGCGAACGCGTTGATGACGAACAGCGGCTCGTCGCCGTAGCGGTGCGCGAGCGCCGTGTGCAGGAGCCGCTCGCCGTCGAGCCGCTCCTCCGGGCCGCGCACCCAGTTCGTCGGCTCGCCGCTCGTCCCCGACGACTCGTCGATGACGACGCCGCGCGGCGGGATCGCGCCGCCGCGGCAGCGCTCCGCGATGCCGTAGCGGCGGACGTAGCTCTCCTTGTCGGTGACCGGGATCTCCGTCAGGTCGACGCGCCAGCCGCGCCCGAGCCGGACGTCGCCGCCGCCGTTCGCCGCGAGGAAGGCGCCGTACGCGGGGACGGTCCGCCGCGCGTCGTCGAACGCGAGCCACGCGCGCCAGGTCCCGATCTTCTCCAGCCAGCGCTCGCGGCCCGGCGCGAGCATGATCTCCTGGAGCCGGTGCGACGAGATGAGTAGCACGCGCAGCCGCCGCGACGCGCGCAGGAACGAGAAGACGAGGAGCCGCTGCCACGCGTGCGGGCGCTTCATCGCAGGAGCGCCTCCCGCTCGAGCCGCGCGGCGGCCGGCGGCTCGGCGCTGTAGCCGAGGCGGAACAGCAGCCAGATCTCGTCGTCGCCCTCGTCGTCGCCGAGCCGCTCGAGGAGCGCGGCGTGGGACCGCGCGTTCGTCACGACGGAGCCGAACGGATGGAGCACGAGCCCGCGCCGGGTGAGCCCGAGCCAGATCCGAAGCAGCATCCGGCCCGAGTCGAAGCACTGCTGCTGCGTCTGCCAGACCGCCTTGAGGTAGCCGACGTGCGCGGTGCCGCGTGTCGAGCGGAGGTAGATGCGCCGGAGCGCGCTCCTCTGCGCCGAGCCGCGGAGCACGCCGTGGTGCCGGAAGAAGAGCCGCAGTAGCGGCCCGGGGAACCCGAGGCACCGCGGCGAGAACCCGTCGCCCGCACGCTCGGCGTCGCCGTTCGTGAAGTGCGTCCAGAGGCCGATCTCGTCGCGCCGGTCGTCCTCCTCGAGGTCGTAGAACACGGTGTCGGCGTTGAGGCCGACGATCCAGCGAACCGTGTCGGGATCGTCGAAGAGCCGCGCGACCTGACCGAACTCCGCCGCGGTCGCGACGAGCTCGTCGACGGCCGCCTGCGGCGCGGTGCGTCCGTCGAACGGAAGCCGAGACGTCCGCCGCGTGAAGAGGAGCGACCGGTCGAGCGTCGTCGTCGGATCGCCGCCTGCGCGGAGCCTCCCGTAGAGCCGCGGCTCGTCGCCCGGCGTCATGTCGAGCGCGGCCGGCGCCTCGACGAGCGACACGCTCGTCCCGTCCGCCGCGGCGGCGACGTTGAGCGCCTCGACGAAGACGCCGAGGAACGACGCCGTGAACCGCCCGCGCGGATCCTCCACCGGCAGCAGCCGGCGCGGCACGTAGTAGAGATCGGCCTCCGTCTCCGAGAGCGGCTCGACCAACCACGGCTGCGTGTTGTGGCCCGACGGCGCGTAACGCCCGCAGTCGAGCCACTCGCTCCAGCGGCCCGGCGTCATGCCGTGACAATCGGCAATCCGGGCCGTCGTCTTGAGAACGCCGCGGCTAGGCGGACACCCCGTGCGCGACGGCGTGGATCGACGCGTGCTCGTGCAGCGCCTTGTCGGCGTCGTGCGTCCCGGACGGCTTGAGGTCGAAGACGACGCTCTCGACCGTGCCCGTGAATGCGTACGGCGCCTTGTCCTCGTACGCGAGGTCGACGACGAGGCCGTTGTCGCGGCCGACGTCCATGCCGGCGTACGACGACGGTGCGATCGGGATCGTCTTGTCGAGCCGCCCCTCGCCGATCTGCGTGTCGCCGGCCCAGAGCGTCACCGTCCCGCCGGCGCCCGGCTTCGGCTCGTCGATGTCGAACAGCATCTTCACCGTCACCCTGCCGGTCGGGATCGGCTCGGTCGAGGTCTGCGTGTACGTCTCGACGCCGAGGAACGAGTACGTGTGGTTGAGCAGCCCGCGGTCGTCGACCCAGAGCGCCCAGCCGCCGATGAAGTCGGCGTTCGCGACGAGCACGCCCTCGGCCCCGCCGTCGGGGACGACGAGGTTCGCCTCGATCGCATACGAGCGACCGGCGATCCGCGGGACGAGCCCCTTCTGGATGTTCTGGACGTCGCCCGCGAACGTCTGCCGCGTCACGGTCGGGAGCGGCGGGAGGATGCCGTAGAAGACCGCGATGCAGCCGAGGAGCGGCAGCACGCGGTTGCGCTCGGCCTCTGTCCAGAAGAGCTGCTTCAGCTCCGCGAGCCGCTCGGGGTTCTCCGCCGCGAGGTCGTGCGCCTGCGAGAAGTCGTCCGGGAGGTAGTAGAGCTCCCACGGGTCGTCGTCGGGGCTCCAACCCGAGCCGGGCCCCCACTGCGCGAGCGTCTGCGGCGAGAGGTCCCACGGCGCCTTGTCGAGCCGCGAGCAGGTTCACCAGCCGTCCTTGTAGATCGCGCGTGCGCCGATCACCTCGAAGTACTGCACCGTGTGCCGCTCGTCCGCCGTCGCGTCCTCGAAGGTGTAGACGAAGCTCGTGCCGTCGAACGGCTCCTGCGCGATCCCGTCCACCGTCGTCGGCTCGGGGATGCCGGCCGCCTCGAGGATCGTCGGCGCGACGTCGATGCAGTGCGTGAACTGGGACCGCATCTCCGCGTCCGGCTCGATCCGGTTGCGCCACGACACGACCATCGGGTTGCGCGTGCCGCCGAGATGGCTCGCCATCTGCTTGCCCCACTGGAACGGCGTGTTCCCGGCCCACGCCCACGCGGACGCGACGTGCGGCGCCGTGTGGTCGCCGCCGATCGCGTCGATGCCGCCGTACTGCTCGATCAGCGCGAGCTGCTGCTCCGCGTCGAGCACGACGCCGTTCAGGAACGTCATCTCGTTGAACGAGCCCGTCGTCGTCCCTTCGAGGCTCGCGCCGTTGTCGCCCCAGATGTAGATGACGAGGGTGTTGTCGAGATCGCCCATCGCCTCGACCTCGTCGAGGAGGCGGCCGACGTTCCAGTCCGCGTTCTCCTGGAAGCCTGCGTAGACCTCCATCTGTCGCGTGTAGAGCTTGCGCTCCGTGTCGTTCAGCGAGTCCCATGCCGGGAAGAGGTCGGGCCGCGGCGTCAGCTCCGCGTCCTGCGGGATCACGCCGAGCTCCTTCTGCCGCGCGAACGTCTGCTCGCGGTACGCGTCCCAGCCGTCGTCGAAGACGCCCTTGTACTTGTCGGCCCACTCCTTCGCGACGTGGTGCGGCGCGTGCGCGCAGCCGGTCGAGTAGTAGAGGAACCACGGCCTGTCCGGATCCTGCGCGCGGACCGCGTGCAGCCACTCGACGGCCTTGTCGGTCAGGTCGTCCGGGAAGTAGTAGTCCTTGTCGTCCGGCACGCCGATGTTCGTGTTGTCGAGCGTGAGGAGCGGGTCGTACTGGCCGGCCGCGCCGCTGAGGAAGCCCCAGTAGCGGTCGAAGCCCCAGCCCAGCGGCCAGTGCTCGAACGGGCCGGCCGCGCCCTGCTCGCGGTCCGGCGTCATGTGCCACTTGCCGAAGCCGCCGGTGACGTAGCCGTTGTCGCGGAGGATCCGCGGCAGCGCGGTGCAGCTCTTCGGCCGCGCGCCCGTGTAGCCGGGGAACGGGCCGGGGAACTCGGCGATGGAGCCCATCCCGACGCGGTGCTGGTTGCGGCCGGTGAGCATCGCCGCGCGCGTCGGCGAGCAGAGCGCCGTGACGTGGAAGCGGTTGTACGTGAGCCCGTCGCCCTGCACGCGCGTGAGGTTCGGCGTGCGGATCGCGCCGCCGAAGGTGTCCGGCTGTCCGAAGCCGGCGTCGTCGATCAGCACGAGCAGGACGTTCGGCGCGCCCTCCGGCGCCTTCGTCCCCGCGATGATCGACCAGTCCGCCGCCGACTCGTCGAGCGTGTGCCCGGCGGCGCCGCCGAACTGCTTGTCGGGGATCGGCAGCACGGTGCGGTCGGGCACGAACTGGCCCATCGCCTCCGCGAGCCCGTCCTTCAGCGCGCGGATCCCGCTCTTGTCGGTCTGCGCGATCGCCTTCGCGGGCGAGCCGGGCAGCGCGCGTTCGACGGCGAGGCGCTGGTCGTCCTCGAACGCGACGATGATCGCGGCCGAGCCGGCAGGGAGGTTCTCGCCGAGCTTGTCGTGCAGCTCGGTCTCGAGCCGCTTGTCGACGAACTTCCCGACGAGGCCGCCCGCCGCGGCGCCGACCGCCGTCGCGGCGATCAGCGGCGGCGCAGCGAGCCCGACGAGGACGCCGACGGCGCCGCCCCACTCGACGCCCTTCCTCCCGCGGTGGTCCGCGGTCTGGCGCACGTTCACCGAGCCGTCGGCTGCATGCGTGACGAGGATCGCCGCCTCGATCGACACCGTCTTCTCCGCAACCAGCGCCGCAAGCGCGTCGAAGTCCCGCTCCGCCTCCTCCACGACCGGATACGCCGCAACGAGGACGTCCGTGTGCTCCGCCATCGGTTCCTCTCCTTCGGTTCGCCGGTGGAATCGTCGCGCCCGGCCGGGCGGCGGGCAACCCTGCGCGCCGGTGTCGGGAGGCGTGCCCACTCGCAGGCTGCGGCCTAGACTCCGCACGAGCATGGCGACCTGGACGCCCGACGAGCTCGACCGGATCGGCGGCGCGGAGGAGCTGACCCTCGCGCCGGTACGTGAGGACGGGACGGTGCGCAGCCCCGTGACGATCTGGGTCGTCCGGATCGGCGACGAGATCTACGTCCGCTCGGTCAACGGGCGCGGGTCGTCGTGGTTCCGCGGCATCGGGGTGCGCCACGAGGCGCGGATCGCGGGCGGAGGCGTCGAGCGCGACGTCGTGGTCGTCGAGACGGACGCGACGAACGACGCCGTCGACGCCGCGTACACCGAGAAGTACGGGCGGCGCTACAAGGCGATCGTCCCGTCGATGCTGACGGCCGCGGCGCGGGCAGCAACCCTGCGGCTCGAGCCGCGCTGACGGGTCACTCCTTCTGGCGATGCGAGGCGCGTTGCCGGATGTCGATGAGACTCGTGGAGCGCGGCGGCTGCATCCGCGCGCTCCGACTTTGCGGCCCAACTGCGGAGAGGAGTCGGCGTGGCTCGGATGATCAGGCAAGGCGACGTGCTGCTCGTGCCCGTGGACCGCGTCCCCGACGCGGTTGTCCCCGTCGCCCGCGAGGACGGGCGGCTCGTGCTCGCCGAGGGCGAGGTCACCGGTCACGCGCACGTGATCGAGGCGGAGCAGGCCGAGCTCGTCACGGCCGAGGAGGCGCGCGAGCTCTATCTCCTCGTCCACGGCGACGACGCCGTCGAGCTCACCCATGAGGAGCACTCGACGCTTCCCGTCGAGGCGGGCGCGTACCGCGTCGTGCGGCAGCGCGAGTTCCGGGAGCCCCGGGCGGCCGGCGCGCGCGTCTGGGACCCGGTTCGCGACTGAGCCACGCTCCGGCGGGCTGCGCCGCACGATGATCAGGCTCTCTCGCCTCGTCCTGCTCGCGGTCTTCGTGCTGCTCGTCTGCGGCTGGACCGAGTACTGGCGCGTCGACCTCGCACCGCGGATCCACGAGGCGAATCTGCCGGCCGGCCTGTTCGTGCTCGTCGCGTTGGCGGTGTTCGCGGTGCCGCTTCTCGCCGGCGGTGTGCTCGTCGTCCGTTTCTACCCGCACGCCGCGCTCGAGGGCGAGGTGGAACGGCCGCGCCGGCGCCTCCGGGCCCGCCGCGAGTGGTCCGTGCGCTCCGTCGCCGCCTCGCTCATCGCCGGCACGGTGCGCCTGATCCTGCTCGCCGTCCCGGTTGCCCTCGTCGTCGCCTGGACGACGTACTGGCGGCTCGACCTCCTCCCGCGCGTCCAGCACTCGGCCGTCTCGACGACGATGGTTCCGGCCGTCGCGTTCGCGATCTTCGTCGCACCGCTCGCGCTCGGCGCACTGACGATCTTCCTCCTGGTGTGCTTCCTGCGGTGGCGGTACGTCGTACGAGAGACGCGGCGGATCGACGACCTGGTTGCGCCGTTGCGCGCCGCCGGCCTCGAGGAGCGGGACATCGTCGAGCGCGACCAGCTGATCCGGGCCGCGACCGCGGACACGCTCGTCGTCCGCACCGACAGGACGGGGAGTCTCTACCACGCCGTCGGCACGCAGCTCGCCCTGCTCCTCGTCGAGAACTCGACGCCGGAGCCGGACGGCAGCGTCAAGCACTACATCCTGCGCGTCCCGACGTGGGTGACGAGCCCGATCGCCGCCGTCGCGTGGACGTTCGGCCTCACCGTGCACGAGTACGCGCCCGCGCACGAGAGCTGAGCCGCTCGCAGGTGCCGCCGTCGCGACGACGGATCCGCAGCGTTGTCGCGCTCACGCGCACCACTCCGCGGCGACGCGCAGCACGACGTCGCGGACGCGCTCGAGCGACGCGAGGTCGACCCACTCGACCTCGGCGTGCGCTCCCTCGCCGGACGGGCCGAAGAGCACCGTCGGCGTCCCGGCGGCGCCGATCAGCGCGGCGTCGGTCCAGAACAGTGCGCCGACGAGCTCGCCTGCATCGGCGGCGCGCCCGACGAGCTCGACGAACGGGTCGCCGGCCGACGCCTCGTACGGGTCGCGGCTCGCGATGACGCGCAGCGTCGCATCGCCTGCGATCGCGCGCAGCTCGCGCTCGACGTCGGCGACCGTCTCGCCGGGAATCGTGCGCCGCTCGCCCGTGAGCACGCAGCGCGCCGGGTAGCTCGAGAGCTCCTGGCCGCCCTCGACGAGCGACGCGTGGAGCGACGCGGACCCGACGAGCGGATGGCGCGCGCCCGACCGGAGCCGTTCGTCGAGCTCGGCGAGCGCGACGAGCAGCGGCCCCATCTTCGCGATCGCGTCGACGCCGAGATCCGGGCGCGAGCCGTGCGCCGCGACACCCGCCGTCTCGAGCTCGAAGCCGACGAACCCGCGGTGCGCGATCGCGACGCGCAGCTCCGTCGGCTCGACGACGATCGCCGCGTCGGCGCGCACGTGCTCGACGACCGCCTCGGTGCCGATCGACGCGAGCTCCTCGTCGGCGACGAGCGTCACGATCACGTCGCCGCGCAGCGCGGGCGCATCGGCGGCCGCGAGCATGATCGCGGCGAGCGCGCCCTTCATGTCGTACGCGCCGCGTCCGTAGAGCCGGCCGTTCTCGACGCGCGGCTCGAACGGCGCGTCCATCCCCGCGACGCCGACGGTGTCGAGGTGCCCGTTCAGGAGCAGCGACCGTCCGCCGCCCGCGCCGCGCCTCGTCGCCACGACGCTCGGCCGCTCGTCGCCGAGCACCTCGACCTCGAGCCCGTGCGCGCGGCACCAGTCCGCGGCGAAGAGCGCGATCTCCCGCTCGCCGGCGCCGCCCGGCACGAGCGCGGGATTGACGGAGTCGATCGCGACGAGCGCCGACGTGAGCTCGACGAGTGAGGACGTCACGCCGGCGATTCTCTCAGCGACCGTGTCGGACCGCCGACACTCGCCTCGAAGCCTCCTCGCCACACGGTCACGCTCCCTCGTCTCCGGCTGCGAATCGGCGGGCCGCGCGCGCCGCTGCCGGCCGGCCCGCGACGAGCAGCATCACGTGCGGCTCGGAGCGCTTAGATCGTCTTGAACTGCTCGAAGGGCTGGCGGCAGCTCTCGCAGTAGCGGAGCGAGCGGCACGGGGTCGGGCCGAAGATGTTCTCCAGGCGCGTCTCCGTCGAGCCGCAGTACGGGCACTTGTGCACCGCCGACTGCAACTGCACGAGGCGGGAAGCGCCGGCGGCGAATCGACGGGCTGCGCGCGCCGCTGCCGGCCGGCCCGCGACGAGCGGCATCACGTGCGGCTCGGAGCGCTTAGATCGTCTTGAACTGCTCGAAGGGCTGGCGGCAGCTCTCGCAGTAGCGCAGGCTCCGGCACGGGGTCGGGCCGAAGATGTTCTCCAGGCGCGTCTCCGTCGAGCCGCAGTACGGGCACTTGTGCACCGCCGACTGCAACTGCACGAGGCTGGAAGCGCCGGCGGCGAACCCGCCGGCGCCCGGCGGTAGTTCCTGACCGGCTGCGGCGGTCAGTGGTCTCGGCGCGGGCGGCGCGAAGCCGGCGGCGCGGAGCTTCTCGCGCCCGGCGGCGGTGATCTTGTCCGTCGACCACGAGTCGTCGTTGATCACTGCGACGTCGGCCTCCGCGCCGAGCGCGGCGACGCTCGCCTCGATCGCGCGCACCATCGCCTCGAGCGCGGGGCAGCCGAGGAACGTCGGCGTGAACTCCACGTGGACGTGTCCGTCCGAGACGTCGACCGAACGGATGACGCCGAGGTCGACGAGCGAGACGACCGGGATCTCCGGGTCCGGGATCTCCGCGAACGCGGTCCAGACGTCGTCGTCGGTCACCACTGTGCGCCCGCCGGCGCGGAACGGCGGACGGACGTCATCTCGTCCCACAGCTCCGCGAGCTCGTCCGTGTGCGCGCCGCGCTCGACGGCCGCGACCTCGTCGAGCCCGACACGCGATGCGAGCTCCGCGCGCTGCTCCGCCGAGACGACGCCGAGCGCGAACGGCCACAGCTCCGCGACCGCCTCGACGAACCGCGGCTCGTCGCGCAGCCGCTCGTGCCAGAGCTGCGCGTGCATGCGGTGGTACGCCTCCTCGCGGTCGATCTTCGCGGCGAGTCCTGCGACCGCGGGATCCGCGTCGCGCATCAGCGCCTCGATCCGGATCCGGTCGGCTTCCTCGTAGAGCCAGCGGCGCGCGATCGCGTGCGCCCAGTCGAGGAGCCGGAGCTCGACGAGCTGCGCGCAGCGGTACTCGTCGACGGGCCGGTCGAACGCGAGCGCGTCCGCGTCGTCGGACAGGAGCTGGTA
>DATJOZ010000084.1:0-37054 GCA_035506655.1 Gaiellaceae bacterium | reverse complement strand
GCGGCGACAGGTCCACGCCGACGGCCTTCCCCGCCGACCAGATGGCGAGCACGCGCACGGCCTGCACCGCAAGCGTCAGGACGAACATCCAGATCAGCAGCCGCCGCTCCCGCCGGAACGAGTGCATGCCGAGGTAGACCTCGCGCAGCGGTCGCTCGACGCGGAGGAAGCGCAGCGCCGGCTGCGTCCAGCGCAGCAGCGGATGGAGCCGCGTCGAGAAGAGGACGACGCAGGCCGCCACGGCCGCGACGACGAACGCGAGCTCGACCCAGATGTAGCCGCCGACGTCGTAGCGGCCGACCGCGAGTGCGAACCCGATCGCCGCGAGCAGCAGCGTGGCGACGCCGCCGAGCCCGCGCTCCAGCAGCACGGTGCCCGCGGCCGCACCCGCGGCGTTCTCGTGACGGCGCGACGTCTCGTAGATCCGCGACGCGTCGCCGCCGAGCGACGTCGGCAGCACCTGTCCCGCCGCGTAGCCGACGAAGTACGTGCGCACGAGCCGGGGTAGCGACTCGTGCACGCCGCGCGCCGCGAGCAGCCGCTGCCAGCGCCACGCCATCGGCCAGACCGACACGAGCATGATCCCGAGCGCGACGAGCAGCCACGCGGGCTCGGCGTTCGCGAGCACGTGGCCCGTCTCTCCGAGGTCGATCCGCCACAGGATGTACGCGGTGCAGAGGCCGGTGACAACGAGCGTCAGCAGCACGCGGACGGCGCGCCGGCTCACACGACGGCCTCGACCGGGTCGACGACGAAGCGCACGAGCCCGGCCGCCTCCGACGCGGCCGCGCCCGCTGCGCCGAGCGACGACCCCGTCGCGAGCACCGCGCCCGCGCGGTCCGACGCGCGGCGCAGCGGCTCGAAGCGGTGTCCCGGCTCGCGGTAGACGCGGACCCACTCGACGCCGTCGATCTCCGTCGCCTCGTCGGCCCCCACCACCTCGCGCAGCTCGCCCGGCGGCGCGACGAGGAAGCGGACGACGGCGCCGCCCACGCGATGAAGCGGGGCGAGCCGCTCGAGCCCGACCGGCTCCCCGAGCGCGGACGAGACGGCGAGGTCGTTGAGGTCGACCCCGAGCGCCGCGCGACAGAGCTCCGCGTCGTGGCCGCCGCCGAGCCGCGCCGAGACCTTCGCGACGAGCGGCCCGTCCGACCCGAGCAGCACCTGCGTCGTCGTCGGGCCGTCGTCGATCCCGAGCGCCCCGGCTCCGGCCGCGGCGAGCGCGACGACGGCGCCGGTGTCCTCGTCGTCGAGGTCGGCGGGCCAGAGCTGCGCGAGCGTGACGCCGAACGCGGGCGCCGGCGCGCCCTCGCGGTCGGTCACGGTGAGCGCGACGAGCCGCCCGCCGACGGAGAAGCCGTCGACGGTGACGAGACGGCCGCCGACGAGCTCCTCGACGAGGCAGTAGTCGCCCTGCCACTCCGCGAGCGCCTCGGCGGCCGCCGCCTCGACGGCGCCGCGGTCGGGTGCGAGGCCGACGCCGCGCTCGCCGAGCCGGTTCGGCGCCTCGATCACGCACGGATACCCGAGCTCGTCGGCGGCGGCGAGCACCTCCTCCGGCGAGCGGCAGACGATCGACCGCGGCTGCGGGACGCCCGCCTCCGCGAGCCGTTCCCGCTGCCGCTGCTTCGAGACGGCGAGCTGCGCCGCCTCGGGCGCCACCGGATGCGGCAGGCCGAGCCGGAACGCGATCCGCGCCGCGATCCCCACGGCGTGATCCGTTCCCGCGGCGACGATCCCGTCCACCTCCTCGGCGCGGGCGAGCCGCTCGATCGCGGGCTCGTCCTCGATCGAGACGACGGCCCGCCGGTCGGCGAGCCTGAACCCTGGCGCGAGGGCGTCCCGGTCGGCCGCGACGACGGTGAGGCCGCGCCGGCGGGCGGCCCCGAGGATGCCGAGCTGCGCCGGACCGGCGCCGAGGACGAGCAGTCGCGCCGCTCCGTTGGCTGCCACGCCGCCATTGTCGCGGCAACGGCCGTCAGAGCCGCCGGAGAGCGGTCGGCGGCTCCCTCGTCAGGGGGAGGCGGGATCCCCCGTCTGCGGCGACCCTTTGGTCATGGCACCACGCGGCACTGCGGGCCGCCGGCTCCTCTTCGCGGCAGCTCTGGCGGCATACGTGGGCGTCTTCGCGGCGTTCTACGTCTTCGAGTCGCCCCTGCTCGGCATCGGCGCGTTCTTCTACCTGCCGATCTGCCTCGCCGCGCTCGTGACGGACGAGATCATCGGCGCGGCCGCGGGCCTCGCCGCGACGGGGTTCTACTTCGTCGTCGTCGTGCTCGGGCCGCACGCGCCCCACGGCGCCGTCCTCGTCGAGATGACGGTGATCCGCCTCCTGACCTTCGTGCTCGTCGGTACGCTCGTCGGCTGGTTCGCGCACCGCAACCGCGACCTCGTGAGCCAGCTCCGCGAGCTCGCGTCGAAGGACTTCCTCACGGAGCTCGGGAACGCGCGCGTGTTCGACGAGCAGCTCGCGCGCCGCTGCGGCTCCGGCAGGCCGTTCACGCTCGTGCTCGCGGACATCGACAACCTGAAGCAGGTCAACGACGTCCACGGCCACTCCGGCGGCAACGCGGCGATCAAGCGCGTCGCCGAGGCGTTCCGCGGCGTCGCGTCGCCGGGGGACGACCTCGCGCGCGTCGGCGGCGACGAGTTCGCGCTCCTCACCGACCTTCCCGTGGACGAGGCGCTCCTCGTCTGCTCGCGACTCGCGCGGATGCTCGACATGGAGGATCTCCACGTCAGCTTCGGCGCGACCACGTCGCCGGACGACGGGACCGCCGCCGTCGAGCTGTTCCGCAAGGCGGACGACCGCCTCTTCGCCGCGAAGCTCGTCAGCCGGAACCGGCGGACGGTCGTCGCGCTCGGCAGCTAGCCCGGCTAGCCCGCCGACTCGGGGATCACGTCGCCGGTCGGGTGCGGCCCGAATGCCGCCTCCGGCCGCCGCTGCGGGATGAGGAGACCGACGACGACGCCGGCGCAGAGCGCGCCGACGCAGAGCGCGAACGCCGCGGTGTAGCCGCCCGCGGTCGCGTACCCGGACGAGCCGACGGTCGCGGCGACGATCGACGCGGTCGCGGCGCCGCCGAACGCGCCGCCGACCGTCCGCGTGACGGTGTTCATCCCCGTCGCGATCCCGGTCTGCGCGGGCCCGACGTTCTCGATGATGAGGTTCGCCATCGACGCGAACGCGAGGCCGATGCCGGCGCCGAGCAGCGCCGACGCGAGGTAGATCTCCCACGGCTCGCTGCGTGCGAACGCGAGGATCGCGAACGAGCCCGCGGTGAGGATCGTGCCGCCGAGCAGGAGCGGCTTCGACCCGAAGCGCTTCTCGAGACGCCCGGTCTGCGTGCCGGTCAGGAGCATCGCGAGCGTCGACGGGATGAGGAACAGCCCGGCTCCCGTCACCGACGAGCCGAACCCGTAGCCGATCCGCTTCGGCGTCTCGACGATCTCCGGCAGGAGGATGAACGACGAGTACATCCCGAAGCCGATCAGGAACGCGACGAGGTTCGTCGTCCAGACGCCGCGGATCCGCATCATCCGCATGTCGACGAGCGGGTGAGTCGACCGCGTCTCGTTCACGACCCACGCGACGAGCACGACGACGCCGAGGCCGACCAACGCGAGCGTCCTCGCCGAGAGCCAGCCCCAGCTCGGCGTCTGGCTGACGCCGACGAGGACGAGCACGAGCCCCGCGGAGAGAAGTGCCGCGCCGACCCAGTTCACGCTCCCCGGCACCTTCACCGGCGACTCCGGGACGAGCAGGTGCGTCAGCACGGTCGCGACGACGATCGGGATCAGCGGCAGCCAGAACAGATAGTGAATGGTGATGTTGTCGACGATCGGGCCGGCGAGGATCACGCCGGCGCCCGCGCCGACGCCGAGCAGCGACGACATGAGGCCGATCGCGCCCGCGACGCGCTCGCGCGGGAACTCGTCGCGGATGATCCCGAACGCGAGCGGGAAGATCCCGCCCGCGGTGCCCTGGACGACGCGCCCCACGATCATCAGCGCGAGCGTCCCCGCGACGGCCGACATGAGCGTCCCGACCGCGAGGATCGCGAGCGCGACGACGAGCAGCCGCTCCTTCCCGAACATGTCGCCGAGCCGGCCGAGGATCGGCGTCGCGACCGACGCGCTCAGGAGATACGCGGTGAGGACCCAGCTGACGCCGTCCTGCGAGGTGTGGAGGTCGTGCTCGATCGCGGGCAGCGCGGGCGCGACGAGCGACTGGAGGAGCGAGTACGAGATGGCGCCGAGCGCGAGGACCGCGAACGTCACTCCCGCCCGGCGCTCATCTCGTTGACTCATGAACCAAGTACTACAGGAGACCGCTCCTTCAGCGCGCGGGCCGTGCCCGGAAGACGGAGAAGAGGTCGTTCACGGCGGCGTCCCGCGACCCGAGGGGGGCGAGCCCGAAGCGCGCCTCGATCGTCGCGAGGATCGACGTCGTGTCGTACTGCGTGTGGTCGACGACGAAGTCCGACCTGAGGTCCGGCGAGACGACGAGCGCCGGGATGCGGGTGCCCGGGCCCCACTGGTCGTGCGGGCCGGGCGTCCCGCCCTGACCGGGCGGCGAGACGTGATCCCACTGCCCGCCGAACTCGTCGTACGTGACGACGACCATCGTGTCCTTCGCGCAGCGCCCGGACTCGATCGCCTGGATCAGCTCGACGAGGTGGTCGCTGCCCGTCGCCTCGCTCGCGTAGCCCGGATGCTCGTTCTCCGCGCCGATCGGCTTCACGAAGCTCACCGACTTGAGCTTGCACTCGTCGTCCGAGGACTGCGCCCTGTCGATGAACTCCTGCTCGTCGCGGAGGTGCTGCTGCCGCGCCCACGTCCCGGGCCGCATGTCGAACCAGTAGTTCAGCGGCTGGTGGTGGAACTGGAACAGCTTGTCCGGGCAGTTCGGGTAGACCGCACCGGCGGTCGTGTTCGGGTCGGAGCACGTCGGCCCGTCCCCGTTCGTCCAGCCCGGCCCGCCGATCACGCCGGCCGCGTTCGACCAGCCGCCGGAGTACCAGGCCCAGCTGACCTTCTTCGCGGACAGCTCGTCCCCGATGTTCGGCGACGTCAGCGGCGGCAGCCGGCGCGAGTCCGCCGTTCCCGGTGCATACGGCTGGTACCACGGCTGCGTCGTGTTCACCGCGTAGTCGCCGCACGCGAGGCCCGCCGGCGCGCCCGACCCGCACTTCACGGTGAGGTTCGAGTCCTTCACCGTGGTTGCCGGGTGGTACAGCGGGTACGACGCGTTCGGGAACCCGTTCGCGTCGACGATCGAGTGCAGGTCGTCGGGACCGCTCTGCGGCGCGCCGGCCCAGACCGGCGCCGCGGCCGCGACGAGCCACTGGTGGTTCAGGAACGACCCGCCGAACGCTCCCTGGAAGAAGTCGTCGAGGATCGCGTAGTCCGGATGGTGCCGCTGGTGCAGGTACTCGTAGATCGGCAGCGACCGCGTGTCGTAGTTGCCCATCACGAGCCCGACGGCGTCGCTGCCGAGCACGTAGCGGTCCTGCCGGCCGTTGTCGATCTGGAACTGCTCCTGGTAGAAGCGGTGCACGAGGTCGCGTGTGCAGCCGCCCGGCAGCCCGCTGCCGTTGAGCACGCCGTTCGGAGCGAAGACGCCCGGCGGCGGGCACGTGGTCGCGGTCGCCGGGATCACGTCGTCGATCTTGAACGGCGCGTTCGCGAAGTGATCCGTCGCGTCGCACGCGGGTGTCAGCGGCGGGACGGTCAGGTTCACGTCCACCTGCAGCAGGCACGCGAACGGCGTCCCCGCCTGGCTCTGCTGGATGGTGTTCGCGGGCTTCGCGTTCGCGAGGCCGTTCACGCCCTCCCAGCGGCCGTACAGGTTGTCGAAGCTGTGGTTCTCCTCGTAGATGACGACGATGTGGTTGATCTTCGGGCCGCCGTGGCCGTCGTCCCCACCGTCGTGGCCGCCGCCGCCGTTCGCTGTTGCGGCGACCGCGGTCGTGCCGAGCGCCAAAAGGCCGAGCAGCGCCAGCATCACGATGCGACGCTTCACTTCGCCCACCTCCCCTGGTTGCCTGCCTAGACGCGCGGAGACTCGCACCGCGCACCGCAGCTCGGAAGGGATCGTAACCGGGTCGTAACCGCATCGATGCGCAAGCGAAAGAGCCGGGCGAGCCCGGCCCTCCCGCTCCGCTCGACGAGGGCTACGCGGCCGCTTCGAGCTCGGGCACGAGGCCGCCGGCCTCGGCCTCGGCGCGCGTCCGCCTGCCGGGGATGAAGGCCGCCGCGACGGCTCCGAGAGCGACGACCACGCCGCCGATGGTCACGGCGGTCGAGGTGCCGTGGACGAACGTCGCCGCGCTCGAGTACCCGCCTGCGTGGGCGAACACCGAGGCGAGCACCGCGACGCCGAACACGCCGCCGAGCTCCCGGATCGCGTTCGTCGCGCCCGACGCCTTGCCCTCCTGCTCCGGCCGCACCGACGAGAGGACGACGTTCGCGACCGGCGCGAAGAAGAGCGCCATGCCGGCCCCGGAGAGGATGAACGGCGCGACGAGGTCGGAGTACGGCGTCGTCGCCGTCGTGACGGCCGCGATCCAGATCAGGCCGGCCGACTGCAGCGCGAGCCCCGCCGTCATCAGACGCTGGCCGCCGATCCGGTCGGACATCGCACCGGCGATCGGCGCGATGAAGATCGGCATCGCCGTCCACGGCAGGATCCGGAGCCCGGACGCGAGCGGCGAGTCGTGCTGCACCGTCTGGAAGAACTGCGCGAGCAGGAAGATCGAGCCGAACATCCCGAAGAACATCAGGAGCGACGCGACGTTCGTCAGCGCGAACGTCCGGCTGCGGAAGAACTGCATCGGCAGCATCGGCGCAGCCGTCCTGACCTCCCAGAGCACGAACGCGGCAACGAGGGCGGAGCCGGCGACGAGCGCCGCGACGATGCCCGTGCTCGTCCAGCCGTGCGAGTTGCCGTTCACGAGCGCCCAGACGATCCCGAGCAGGCCGGCGCTCGCGAGACCGAGGCCGGGCAGGTCGAGGCTCTTGTCGGGGCCCTTCGTCTCCTCGAGCCGCGCGAGCGCGAGCGGCGCGAGCACGAGGCCGATCGGGACGTTGAGCCAGAAGATCCAGTGCCACGAGACGCCGTTCACGATCGCGCCGCCGACGAGCGGCCCGATCGCGATCGCGAGGCCGCCGATGCCGCCCCAGATCCCGAGCGCGAGGCCGCGCCGCTCGGCCGGCACCGCCGCCGAGAGGATCGTCAGCGTGAGCGGCGTCACGATCGCCGCGCCGACGCCCTGGACGGCGCGGAAGATCTCGAGCTGGTCGGGCGTCGTCGCGAGCGCGGCTCCCGCGGACGCGACGGTGAAGAGCACCAGGCCGATCGCGAACATCCGCCGCCGGCCGAAGCGGTCGCCGAGCGCCGCACCGGTGAGGAGGAGCACCGCGAAGGTGAGGGTGTACGCGTTGACCATCCACTCGAGCTGCGAGATCGACGCGTTCAGCTCGTGCCGGATCACCGGCAGCGCGGTCGTCACGACGAGGTTGTCGAGGCTGACCATGAAGAGCGCGACCGAGGTGATCGCGATCGTCCAGATGGCCGAGCGCTTTTGTGTGTGAGTCATCACTTCCTCCATGGTCAAAAAAAGAGCGGGCTAGAGATCCTTGCCGCAGCCGTCGAGGAGATCCGTCATCCACGGGTCCGGGTCGTCCTGGACCTGCATCGCCGCGAGGACGTTCAGCATCATCCCCGTCGCGAAGAAGTGCCAGATCGTGGGCCAGTCGGCGTCGGAGACGCGCCGGACGTACGCGACGAGGTCGCCGTAGCCGGCCCGGACGACGGCCCGGATCTCGGGATCGTCCGAGGCGACGTACGACTGCATCTGCGCCCGCAGCCACGAGCGGTTCGACTCGAGCTGCGTCATGTAGGCCTCGCCGATCGCGTGGAGCGCGTCCTCGCCCCGCTTCCCCTCCGCCGAGCGCTGGAACATCTCCAGCGTCTCGCGGAAGCAGCGGGTCGTCGACGCCTTGAAGAGCTCCTTCTTCGTGCCGAAGAGCCGGAAGAGGTACGGCTGCGAGATGCCGGCCCGGCGGGCGATGTCCTCGGTGGACGTCCCCTCGTAGCCGTGGTCGGCGAACTCGATCATCGCCGCGTCGAGCACCGAATCCCGCCGCTCGGCGGCCGTCAGCCGCGTCGTCGCCATTGCCATGCCCGCATTATTAGTGGTGACTCACTACCTTGTCAAGTGCCTCCGCGACGCGGTCGAGCTCGGCGTCGGTCAGCCGCGAGTGGAGCGGCAGCGCGAGCGCCCGCTCGAAGGCCGCGTCGGCCCCCGGGAACGGGCCCTGGTCGCGATAGGCGCCGAGCCGGTGGAGCGCGTACGTCCCGATCTGGCACTGGATCCCCTGCGCCCGCAGCGACTCCATCACCTCGTCGCGCCGGTCGAGCTGGATCACGTAGGCCTGGAGCCCGTGCCGGTCGCCGGGATCGGCCTCCGGGAGGACGACGTCGAGACCGGCGAGCCGCTCCGCGTAGCCGGCCGCGACGCGCTCGCGCGCCGCCAGGAGCTCATCGAGGCGGCGCAGCTGCGGGATCCCGAGCGCGCAGAGGACGTCGCTGAGGCGGTAGTTGTAGCCGCCCTCCGGCATGTCGTCGTAGCGCGCCGACGGAGACCAGCCGTGGTGGCGAAGCGAGCGCATGCGCTCCGCGAGCTCGGTCTCGTTCGTCGTGACCGCGCCGCCCTCTCCCGTCGTGACGATCTTGCGCGGGTGGAACGAGAAGCAGCCGACGAGCCCGAGCGCGCCGCAGGGGCGGCCGCGATGGGACGCGCCGAGCGCGCCTGCCGCGTCCTCGAGCAGCGGCAGCTCGGGCAGCTCCTCGAGCCGTGCCGGGCGGCCGAAGAGGTGGACCGCGAGGATCGCCTTCGTCCTCGGCGTGACGCGGCGCGCCGTGTCCTCGGGGTCGACGTTCATCGTCACCGGGTCGACGTCGGCGAGGACGGGCGTCCCGCCGGCGAGCGCGACGACGTTCGCAGTCGCCGGGAAGGTGTAGGCGGGGACGAGCACCTCGTCGCCCGGGCCGATCCCGAGCGCGAGCACGGCGACGTGCAGCGCGGCCGTCCCCGACGAGACCGCGACCGCGTGCTCGGCGCCGGCGGCGGCCGCGAGCAGCTCCTCGAGCTCCTCGACCTTCGGCCCCATCGTCAGCTGGCCGCTGTCGAGGACGCCCGCGATCTCGGCGAGCTCCTCGTCGCCGACGTCCGGCCAGGCGAGCCGGACTACGTCAGCGCCGGCCTGCGGCTGCGATACCACGCGATCGTCCTCTCGAGCCCGTCGTCGAGCTCGACCTTCGCCTCGAAGCCGAGCTGCTCCCGCGCCTTCTCGACGTTCGGGATGCGCAGCTCGACGTCGGTGTAGTGGAGCGGCCGGAACACGATGTCGCCGGGGCAGCCCGTCAGCCGCTTGACGCGCTGCGCGAGATCGAAGATCGTCACGGCGGAGCGTGGGTTGCCGATGTTGAAGCTCTGGCCGACGGCCTCGGGCCGGGTGAGGCAGAGGCGCACGGCTTCGACCATGTCGTCGACGTAGCACCAGGCGCGGATCTGCGCACCGTCTCCGTGGATCGTGAGGTCGGCGCCGTCGAGCGCCGCCTCGATGAACGCGCGAATCGCGCCGCCGCCGATCTGCCCCGGGCCGTAGACGTTGAACGGCCGCACGGTGACGGTCGGCACGCCGAGCTCGTCGTGGTAGGCGTGCGCCATGTGCTCGCCTGCGAGCTTCGAGACCGCGTACGTCCAGCGCGCCTCGCCGACGGAGCCGATGGTCGACACGTGGCCCTCGGCGACGTTGTACGCGTGCGTCCCGAAGACCTCGCTCGTCGAGAAGTCGACGAGCCGCTCCAGCGAGTCGAGCGTCGCGACGGCCGCCTCGAGGACGTTGTATGTCCCGATCATGTTCACGCGCATCGTCCGCACCGGGCTCTCGAGCACGGTGTCGACACCGGCGATCGCAGCGCAGTGGACGATGTGAGTCGCGCCGCGCGCGAGCTCGCGGACGGCGTCGCCGTCGAGGACGTCGGCCTGGTGGAAGGTGAAGTTCGGATGCTCGGCGAGGTCGGTCGCCGAGAGCGCGTCGCGGTGGAGATTGTCGAGCGCGACGACCTCGTTCGCGTCGACGAGCTCGCGGGCGAGGGTCGTCGCGATGAAGCCCGCGCCGCCCGTGACGAAGATCCGCTTTCCGTGCAGGGACATCGCGCTCACTCTAGCCTCCGTCCATGCACGGCGACCTCGATGCGTGGCTCGACGCGGGAGCGGGGACGGACGCGGAGTTCGTGGAGCGGGCCTGGCGGCTCGTCGTGCGGCGCCGGGTCGACGACGCCGCACGGGAGCGGGCGCTGGCCGCGCTCGCAGACGGGTCGTTGTCCCGGTCCGGGCTCCTGCGGGAGCTCGTCGGGAGCGACGAGTTCGCGGAGGTGGCGGCGCTCGACGCCGCCGTCGCGGGCGCCGCGGCCGACCGCGCGGCGCCACGCACCGTGCGCGGGCCGGCGCGGCCGCGCGGGCTCGCCGCGCCGGCGTCGTCGGACGAGCGTCCGGTCGAGATCCGCTGGTGCCTCGCACGGTACGACGGCGAGCCGCGCGTCCTCGACGTCGGCTACGCGTTCGCGGAGCCGGCGTACCTCGCAGGGCTCGTCGGACTCGGCGCGCCGGAGCTCGTCGGCGTCGACCTCGCCGAAGCGGAGGTGCCGGGCCTGCGCCCGGTCGTCGCCGACGTGCGCGAGCTTCCGTTCGCGGACGGATCGTTCGACGTCGCGCTCTGCATCTCGACCCTCGAGCACGTCGGCCGCGACAACAAGGTGTACGCGGTCGACGCGCCGCGCGAGGATGCGGGCGACGAGGCGGCGCTGCGCGAGCTCCACCGGGTGCTCGCGCCGGGCGGGCGCCTGCTCGTCAGTGTCCCGACGGGCGCGGCCGAGGACCAGGGATGGCAGGTGCAACGCACGCCGGACGAGTGGGTCGCAGCGTTCGAGCGCACCGGCTTCGTCGTCGTCGAGGACGAGCTGTACCTCCACGCGCCCGGCGGCTGGCGAGGCGCGACGCCGGACGAGGTGCGGGAGGTCGGCTACGGCACGGCCGGCCCCGGCGCGGGAGCTGTGCTCCTGGCCGAGCTCCACCCGCGGACCCTCGGCGAGCGCGTGCGGCTGGCCGTGCGCGACGTCCGCCACCGCAGCGAGCCCCGGCGCAGCACGCGGCCGTCCTGACGCGGAGCGTGGGTGCGAGGTCGCTGCGCCTCGTCCCACCAACCCACCCCCCACCCTTTATGGGTGGGGCAGAAAATAGCCGCGCAACCGTCACGCCGCCGTGCCAACTTCGTCACGAGATGCGGGAAACTCGCGGCGCGTCCGTGGAGGTCACGCCGGCGCCGGAACGGAGGTATCCGGCGCCGGCGGAGCGTCGCGGTTGCGCAGGAGCACCGTGGCAAAGACGATGCCGCCCACGGTCAGGCCTGCGGCGATTGCGACGAACACGGCGGTCAGCGACACGTAGCGCAGCGCCTCGCCCGCGAGCACGAACCCGAGCGGGCCCGCGAGCGTCGCGACCGTCATCACGGCGGTCATCACCTTCGGCCGCAGCGCGGCCGGCGTCCGCACCGTCAGCACGCCGATGAGCGGCGCGTTCACGAGCGGCGTGAAGAATCCGAAGCACGCGAGCACGAGCATCGCGAGCTCCCACGGCATCGAGACCGACATCAGCCAGAGCGGCAGCGGCATCGCGACGATCGCGATCGCGGCGAGCTTCAGGAGGTCGACCTTCGCCGCGAGCTGCTGCGCGACGACCGCGCCGGCGAGCGCACCGATGCCGAACGCCGCGAAGAGGTAGCCCACGACGTGCGCGTCCTGGCCGTAGCGGAAGTACGCGAGACCCTGCACCGCGACGATCAGGCCCTGCGCGACGAGGTTGATCCCGCACGCCGCGAGCACCACCGGGCCGAGCAGGCGGTCGTGCGCGAGGAACTTCAGCCCGGCGAGCAGCCCGCGCGACTCCTGCGTCTGCTCGACGCGCTTGCCGGCGCGGACGAAGAGCAGGATCGCGAGGAAGGAGAAGACGTACGTCGCGCCGTCGACGACGAGCACGACCGGCGGGCTCGTCGCGGCGATGAGCACGCCCGCGAGCACCGGGCCGAGGATCTGCGTCAGCTGGTTCGCGCCGGCGATGACCGCATTCACCTGCGCGACGCCGCGCTCGTCGTCCCCGACAGCCTCGGGGATGATCAGCCGCGACGACGACATGTACGGCGCCGCGAAGCAGCCGACCGCGAACGTCACGGCGAGCACCGCGCCGAACGAGAGGTTGCCGGTCCACTTGAGGATCGGAAGCGCCATCAGCAGCGGACCGCGCGCCGCGTCGGCGACGAGCATCGTCCGCTTCGCGCCGAGCCGCGCGATCACCGCGCCGGCCGGGATGCCGAAGATCGCGATCGGCAGCATCTCCGCCGCCAGCACCCAGCCGGTCTTCGCGATCGAGCCGGTGGTGACGAGGACGAACCACGGGAGCGCGACGAAGGTCATGGAGGAGCCCGTGAAGGAGACGAGCTCGGCGGCGATGAGGCCCTGGAGCGAGCGGTTGTGCCTGATCATGCGGCGGATAATAAAACGTCCGTACGGTTTTGTAAAGTGGGAATGTGCCGAAGCGCAGCCAGGAGCATCTCGAGGCCCGCCGGGCCCAGATCCTCGAGGGGGCCCGCCGTGCCTTCTCCCGGTACGGCTACGACGGGGCGACCGTCGCGAAGCTCGAGGAGGAGACCGGGCTCTCGCGGGGCGCGATCTTCAACTACTTCGACTCGAAGCAGGACCTCTTCATCGAGCTCGCGACCGAGACGAGCCGCCGCTACGGCGGCCTCGTCCTCGACCGCGGGATCGAGCCGGTGATCCGCGCGATGGCCGAGGAGGACCCGGCCTGGCTCGGCGTCCTCCTCGAGATGGAGGCCCGCCTCCGGCACGACCCGGAGTTCCTCCGCCGGATGGACGCGACGATGGACGACCAGTCGCCGCGGATCGTCGACTGGTTCGCCGCCGGCCAGGCGGCCGGGACGTTCCGCGCCGACATCGAGCCGCTCGAGCTCGCGCGGTTCACGACGGTGGTGCTGAACGGGTTCGCGCTCCGCGTGCTCGGTGGCGACCCGACCGACGTCGACGCGCTGCTGCGGCTGCTGAACGACGCGCTCGCGCCGCGCAAGTAGCATCGCCGCGGTGCACGGCAAGTCCGTCCTCTTCGTCGGCGCGGGCCGCCACCAGCGGCGCGCGATCCTCCGTGCGCAGGAGCTCGGGCTGCGCACCGTCGCCGTCGACCGGAACCCGGAGGCGCTCGGCCTCGCGGTGGCGGACGCCGGCGAGGTCGTCGACTTCCAGGACGTCGAGGGCGTCTACGAGGTCGCGAAGCGGCACGGCGTCGACGGCGTCCTGACGATCTCCGCCGACCGCGCCGTGCCCATCGTCGCGGCCGTCGCGGAGCGGCTCGGGCTGCCGGGGATCGGCACCGAGACCGCGCACCTGATGACGCACAAGATCGCGATGCGGCGGCAACTCGCGGAGGCGGGCGTGCCGCAGCCGCGGTTCGCCGGCGCGCGCGACCTCCGCGAGGCGAAGGCGGCGGCCGAGACCGTCGGGTTCCCCGCGGTGCTGAAGCCCGCCGACTCGGGCGGGCAGCGCGGGCTCTTCCGGCTCGAGTCGATGGACGACCTCGAGGCGAGCCTCCACGTCGCGCTGCACGAGTCCGGAGGCGGCGAGGTCGTGCTCGAGCGCTTCCACGACGGGCTCGAGCTGAACGGGATCGTGATCGCGCGCGGCGGCGACGCCGAGACGCTCACGCTCTCCGACCGGCTGCGGCCGCCCGGCGTCGGCTTCGGCGTCGGCTGGATCCACGTCTACCCCGCGACGGTCTACGGCGACGTGCTCGCGGAGGCGGAGCGGGTCGCGGCGCACGCGACGAAGGCGCTCGGGATGCGCGACGGGATCGCGTTCCCGCAGCTGCTCGTCACCGACGAAGGCGTGCTCGTGATCGAGGTCGCGGCGCGGATCCCCGGCGGTCAGATGGCGGACCTCGTCCGCCATGCCGTCGGCGTCGACCTCGTCGAGGTCGCGCTGCGGCAGGCGCTCGGCGAGGAGATCCCCGACGAGCTCGCCCTCGCGCGCTTCCAGCAGCCGCTCGCGATCCGCTTCTTCACGGCGGCGCCCGGGCCGCTGCCGACGGGCGTCGTACGGGCGATCGGCCCGCTCGAGCCGGTGCTGACCGCGCCGGGCGTCGTCCAGGCCGACACGTACCTCCAGGTCGGCGAGACGATCCGCCCGGTGCGGCTCGACGGCGACCGCCGCGGCTACGTGATCGCGACCGCGAGCACGAACCTCGAGGCGCTGGAGCGCGCGGAGGCCGCGGCGCGTCTCCTGCACGTCGACGTGGAGCCGGCGTGACCGACGCACGCGTGCAGATCGTCGCGGACGGCGACGACGCGACCGGCGAGACGGTCGCCGAGCCGGACGGCGACGTGACGTTCCAGTGGATACTCGGGCGGACGTGAGCTGCCGCTTCGACATGGCGCACTACGCCGAGCTGCTCGACGCCGCGAAGGCCGGCGGCTACGAGTGGGCGAGCTTCGACCGGATCCCGCGCCCCGGCTACCTCTACCTCCGCCACGACGTCGACCTCTCGCTCGAGGCGGCGATCGAGATGGCGCGGCTCGAGCACGAGGCGGGCGTCCGCGCGACGTACTTCCTCATGACGGAGAGCGCCTTCTACAACCTCGACTCGCACGTCGGGCACTACGTGCAGCGGCAGCTGCGGCAATGGGGGCACGCCGTCGGACTGCACGCCGTCCACCCGCGCGCCGACCTCGACGGGCGCTTCGACGCGGTCGTCGCGTGGCACAACCCCGAGCCCGAGTACGTCCACGAGCCGATCGCCGGCGCCGTGAACGTGATGGAGGAGCCGTACTTCACGCAGGGGCTCTACCGGTCCGACTCGAACCAGCACTGGCGCGAGGGCTGCCCGCACGACGAGCTCGCCGCGGGCGCGTTCGAGTGGCTGCAGCTGCTCGTCCATCCGGAGATCTGGGTCTACGACGGCGAGACGATGGGCGAGACGATGCGCTCGATGCTCGACGCGAAGCGTGAGGAGTGGCTCGACCACCTCCGAAACGACCGGATCGAGCTCGAGTGACGACCGTCCTCCTCAGCGCGGCCGGCGCGCCGGGCGCCGCGCGCCTGATCCGCGCGCTGCGCGACAACGGCGAGCGCGAGGTGCGCGTCGTCGGCACGGACATGAGCGAGCGCGCCATCGGACGGCACCTCTGCGACGCGTTCCATGTCGTCCCGGCCGGCTCCGACCCGGCGTACGCCGACACGATCCTCGACCTCGTCGCGCGCGAGAGCGTCGACGTCGTCCTGCCGCAGTCGTCGTTCGACCTCGAGGGCCTCGCCGGACGGCGCGGCGAGTTCCCGGTGCCGGTGCTCGTCTCGTCGCCCGACACGATCCACCGCTCGAACGACAAGGCGGAGAGCTACGCGCTGCTGCAGCGGATCGGCGTCCGGACCGTCGAGTTCCGGCGCGTCGCCGGCGCGGAGCAGGTCGACGCGGCGGCGCGCGAGCTCGGCTACCCCGAGCGGCCGGTCTGCTTCAAGCCGGTGTTCTCGTCCGGCTCGCGCGGGTTCCGGATCCTCGACCCGACCGTCGACCGGGCGCACCAGCTCCTCCACGAGCGCCCCGGCTCGGTCGCGATGACGCTCGACGACGCGACGGCGCTGCTCGACGGCGACACGACCGAGCTGCTCGTGATGGAGCTCGCGGCCGGCGGCGAGCGGACGATCGACGGGATCGCCGACGGCGCACGCGTCGTGCTCGGGCACCCGAAGACGCGCGAGGCGATGCGCGCCGGGCTCGCGATGTACTTCGTCACGCTCGACGACCCCGAGCTGATGGAGATCGCCGACCGCATCGTCCGCGAGCTGCGCATCGAGTGGTTCTTCAACATCCAGCTCGTCGGCGACCGCGTGATCGAGGTCAACCCGCGCATCTCGACGATCGTCTACCAGGAGGACCTGAACCTCCCCTGGCTCGGCGTCAAGCGTGCGCTCGGCGAGATCTCCGACGACGAGCTCGCCGCGCTCGCCGCGCGTGTCCGGCCCGGCAGGACCGCACTGCGCTACTTCGACCAGGTCGAGTTCGACGCGTAGCTAGGGCGCGGTCGAGTTCGCCCAGGTCGCGACGTACGCGGCGACGTCCCGGATCTGCGCCGGCGTGAGCTTGCCCTTGAACGCCGGCATCACGCCGCCGCCGTTCTCGACCTGCGCCTGCACCTGCGCGAACGACGGCTGGAGCTTGTCGAGGTTCGGGCCGACCTGGCCGCTCGCGTTCGCCGCCTTCAGCACGTGGCACGCCCCGCAGCCGGACTGCTTGAAGACGGCGGCGCCGGCGGCCGCGTTCGCGCTCTTCGGGATCGTCGACGGCGCGGCGTAGGCGGGTGCGGCGTTCGTCGAATGGCTGTAGAGCCAGAGCGCGCTCGTGTACCAGGCGCCGACGAGGATCGCGAAGAGCACGCCGCCTGCGACCGGCAGCGCGAGCCGGGGCAGCCGGTGCATCCGGACGACGAGCACCTTGGCGGCGAACGCGCCGTACACCGCGCAGCCGAGCAGCGAGTGCGCGATCACGCGCGTGTCCGGCGTCTGGAAGCCGAGCTTGAAGATGCAGTGGTACGCGACCGGGAGCGTGCAGAGGAACGCGAGCCTCCCCGACCAGCGGTGCGCCGTCCCGATCCACGCCGGCCGCGTCCACGGAAGCTTCTTGAAGATCCACGCCGCGCTGAAGAGCTGGAAGCACGCGAGCGCGACGGCGGCGGTCGCGAAGCCCGCCTTCAGGTGGACGGGATCGCTGAAGAAGAGCCGGAAGTAGCCCTTGCTCCGGGGATCGTGCGCGGACAGCAGCCCCGCCGTGAGCGAGACGAGCGCGAACGCGAGCAGCGGTGCGGCGAGCCACCGGGCCGAGCGGGTCTCCGCCATCGTGCTATCGAAACGGAATCGCGGGCCACGATCAAGCCCGCGGCGGGGTCAGGCGTGGACGCCCATCCAGATCGAGCCGGCGTAGCCGGAGCCGTTCCGCTTCACCGCCAGCATCGACCGGCTGCCGCCGTTGACGTAGATCGAGTCGTTCGCATTCCGCGTGTCGCGGTTCGGCCGTGACGAGTAGGGCGACTTCGCGAACACCGCGTCGGTGAGCGCGTCGTCGAAGAAGAGCTGGCCCGTGTGCACGACGTTCCCGCCGATGTGCACCTTCACGTGGATGTGCACCGTGCGCCCCGGATACCAGCCGGGATAGATCGTCGTGAACGTCGCGACGCCGTCCGCGTTCGTCTTCTGCACGCCGCGGAGGAACGTCTGGCCGACCGTGTTGTTCTGCGCCTCGTCCGAGTAGACGCCGCCCGCGTCGGCGTGCCAGATGTCGACCGCCGCGTTCCTGATCGGCTTGCAGCTCGCGACGTTCGCGACGCCGAGCTTCAGCGCGAGCAGCGTGCCCGGACGCCCGGCCCGGATGTCCTTGCGGAGCTTCGCGTCCGCGGCGACGTAGTACGGCCCTTCCGTCATCTCCGGCGAGAGGACGCAGGTGACGAGCCCGGACGAGACGGCGTTCGGGCCGGCGGCGTCCGCCTCGGAGGCCTTCCAGATGCCGGCTCCGCCGGCGGCGACGGCTGCGAGCCCGGCGAGCTTCGCGAGCGAGCCGCGGCGTGTGAGTTGTTCGTCGTTGTTCTCCATGACTCCACCGTAGGGACGGCCTCTGAGAGGCGCCTGTGAATCCGCGCTACCGCCGAGCGAACGACGCACCTTGGCGAGCGACCGCGTCCAGCCGTCGAAGTAGTTCATCCCGATCCTGGCCCGCGGTACCGCGTCGTGCGCGACCGCCGCTGCGGTGGACGGCAGCGCGAGCGATGCCAGGACAACCGCCGCCGCGAGCCATCGGCGAGACATGCGGGCGACTCTACGCCTCGGCCGGCGCGGGGCAAGGGGCACGAGGCGCTAGCGTGGCCCCGTGCTCCGGGTCACGCACTGCCCCGTCAACACCGCCGGGATCCCGTGGACGAACGTGCAGGCGCTGCGCCGCCGCGGCGTCGACGCGCGGCTCGTCGTCTTCAACCGCTACGCGCTCCACCCCGAGGCCGACCTCGACCTCGGCCGGAGCGGCGGGCTCGTGCGGCAGCAGGCGACGCAGTGGCGCGCGTTCGGCCGGCTCGCGCGACAGACCGACGTCTTCCACTTCTACTTCGGGCTCACGCTCGTGCCGAAGTCGGCGCAGTTCCCGCTGCTGCGCGCGCTCGGCAAGCGCTCGGTCATGCACTTCCTCGGCTCCGACATCCGCGGGAAGACGCCCGGCGAGCTCGACTGGTCGCGCCGCGCCGGCGCGCGCGTCGTCGGCTCGTACGACGCGGCGCGCTGGGTCCCGGACGCGGTCGTGATCCCGCCCGGGATCGACCTGAGCGGGATCGAGCCGTCGCCGCCGTCCGACCGCGAGCGTCCCGTCGTCCTGCACGCACCGTCGTCGCGCACGCGGAAGGGAACGGAGCACGTCGTCGCGGCGTGCGAGCGGCTCGGCGTCGAGCTCGAGATCGTCGAAGGCCTCGACCACCGGGAGGCGTTCGAGCGCTACCGCGACGCAGACGTCGTGATCGACCAGCTGAATGCGGGCTGGTACGGCGTGTTCGCGATCGAGGCGATGGCGCTCGGGAAGCCGGTCGTGACGTTCCTCCACGACGAGGCCGTGCGCCGCACGGAGGAGGCGTTCGGTGTCGCGGTGCCGATCGTCTCCGCGACGAAGGACACGCTCGCCGGCGTCCTCCGCCCCCTCGTCGAGTCCCCGGACGAGCGCCGCCGGGTCGGCGCCGCGAGCCGCGCCTACGTCGAGCGCGTCCACGACGCGGACGCCGTGGCCGCTCGCCTGGTCGACCTCTACGCTGAGCTGCGATGAAGCTGAGCCACGAGCTGAAGCGGCTCGGCCGCCACACCGCGGTCTACGGCCTCGGCGGGATGGTCTCGCGCGTCCTCGCGGTCATCCTCCTGCCGCTCTACACGCACTACCTGCCGACGAGCGCGTACGGGAAGGTCGAGACGATCACGGCGCTCACGGCGGTGCTCGCGATCCTGCTCCAGCTCGGGATCGGCAGCGCGTTCTTCCGGTTCTACTTCGACGCGCCCGAGCCGGCGCACAAGCTCAAGGTCGTCCGCACCTCGTTCTGGTTCACGATGGGGATGGCGACGCTCGGGCTCGCGATCGGGACGACGTTCGCGCCGCAGATCGCGCACCTGCTCGGGCTCGGCACGAGCACCTCCAGCGCGAACCTCGTCATCGCCGGCTCGGTCGGGCTCTGGGCGCAGACGAACTACCAGCAGCTCACCGCGCTCTTCCGCGTCGAGGAGCGCTCGACGGCGTACGCGATCGCGAGCGTCGCGAACGTGCTGCTGACGATCCTCGCGACGATCCTCTTCGTCGCGGTGTGGCACAAGGGCGCGATCGGGCTCATCGTCGGCAACTTCACCGGGACCCTGCTTGTGTACTTCGCGCTCGTCGCGTATCGCTTCGAGCAGCTCGGGCTCCAGTTCGACCGCGAGCTCTACAGCAAGATGCAGAAGTTCGGGATGCCCCTCGTGCCGGCCGCGCTCGCACTCTGGGTGATCAACTTCATCGACCGCCAGTTCATCATCTGGTACAAGGGCGCGTCCGAGGTCGGCGTCTACTCCGTCGCGATCAAGGTCGCGTCGATCATCACGTTCGTGATGATCGCGTTCCGGACGGCGTGGCCCGCGTTCGCGTACTCGATCGACGACGACCGAGACGCGCGACGGACGTACTCGTTCGTCCTCACGTACCTGCTGGCGATCGCGTCGTGGGGTGCGCTCGGGCTCGGCGCGCTCGCGCCGTGGTGGGTCGCGCTCCTGACGAACCCGCGCTACCAGCGCGCGGAGGAGGCGGTCGGGCTGCTCGCGTTCGCGTTCGCGATCTACGCCGGGTACACGGTGATGGCGATCGGCTCCGGCCGCGCGCGGCGCACGCAGCTGAACTGGGTCGTCACCGGCGCGGCCGCAGGAGTGAACATCGCGCTCAACTTCTGGCTCATCCCCGCGTACGGGATGGTCGGCGCCGCGATCTCGACGCTCGTCTCGTACGTCGCGCTCTTCATCGGGATGACGATCTACGCGCAGCACGTCTACCCGGTCGCGTACCAGTGGCGGCGCGTCGTCACCGTGCTCGCCGTCGGCGCCGGGCTGACGATCGCGGCGCGCGCGCCCGATCTTCCGTTCGCGCCGTCGCTCCTGCTCGTGCTGCTCTATCCGCTCGTGCTGCTCGCGCTCGGCTTCTACCTGCCGGCGGAGCGCGCGCGGCTGCGGCGCTTCGTGCCGATCCTGCGCTAGAGGCGAAGCTCGAGGTACGCGGTGCCGGGCACCGGGTTGTGCCGGTACGGCGGGATCTCGACGAAGCCGAGCGAGCGGTACAGCTCCTGCGCCGCTCCCATCTGCGGCAGCGTGTCGAGCCGCATCCGTGTGTAGCCCAGCTCGCGCGCCCGCACGACGACCGCCTCGGCGAGCGCGCGCCCGAGGCCCGAGCCGCGCGCGACCGGCCGGACGTAGAGGCGCTTCATCTCGCAGATACCCGGCTCGAGCGGGCGGACACCGACGCAGCCCGCCGGCTCGGCGCCGAGCCGCGCGACGAGCACGGCGTCGTAGCCGCCCGGAAGCGCGGCGAGCTCCTCCTCGAAGCCCTGGAACGACAGGTCGACGCCGAGCGCGTCGGCGTACTCGCGGAACAGCGTGCGGACGAGCTCGACGTCGTCCGCGTCGGCGATCAGCGGAGCGCGCGCAGCGCCGCCACGTCGTCCGGCGTCGGCTCCCACTCCCCCGCCTTCGCGTTCGCGTGCACCTGCCCCGGCTTCGTCGCGCCCGCGATCACGGACGCGATCGCCGGCATCGCGAGGAGGCCGCCGATCGCGACCTCGAGCAGCGACACGCCGCGGTCGTCGGCGTACGCCTGGAGCGCGTCGACGCGGTCCATGTCCTCGTCGGAGTGCTTGCGTCCCGCGAGCCGGCCCTCGGTCGCGACCGCGCCGCGCTCGTACTTCCCGGTGAGGAGCCCGCTCGCGAGCGGGAAGAACGGCAACTGCCCGATCCCGAGCCGCTCGCACGTCGGCAGGATCTCGTCCTCGGTCTCGCGGTGGACGAGGCTGTAGTGGTTCTGCGCGGCGACGAAGCGCGTCAGCTCGCGGCTGCGCGCGACGCGGTCGGCTTCCTCGATCTGCTCCGCCGAGTAGTTGGACGAGCCGATGTACCGCACCTTCCCCTCCTGCACGAGCTCGTACAGCGCGCCGAGCGTGTCCTCGATCGGCGTCTCCGGGTCGGGCTCGTGCATCTGGTAGACGTCGATCACGTCGGTGCGAAGGCGCTTCAGCGAGCCCTCGACCGCCCAGCGGATGTACTCCGGCGAGCCGCGCGGGATGTCCGGCGCCCCCTCGAACGGCTTGCCGAACTTCGTCGCGAGGACGACGCGGTCGCGCCGGCCCTCGAGGATCTCGCCGATGTACTCCTCGCTCGTGCCGTGGGAGTAGATGTCGGCCGTGTCGAACAGCGTGATGCCGGCGTCGAGCGCGGCGTCGATCACGGCGCGCGTGGCGTCGAAGTCGGCGCGTGCGCCGAAGTTGTTGCAACCGAGGCCGACGACGGAGACCTCGGGCCCGCCGTCGCCGAGTGGACGAGTTCGCATGCGCCGGACGCTATCCGTTCGGGTCGGGCCTGCGTGCGATGTGCATGCGCGCGCGGAACCGCATCACGACGACGCCGTCCTGGTTCAGGAGCTCGTTCAGCCCGACCATCGTCCCGCGGTTCGAGTCGGTCTCGGACGGCCACGCCTCGACAATCCGGCTGCGCGCGGTGAGCGTGTCGCCGGGGCGCACGGGCGCGAGCCAGCGCAGCTCCTCGACGCCCGGCGACCCGAGCCCCGCGACGTCGTGCATCGCGTTGCGGACGTAGAGGCCCATGTAGATCGCCGCGGTCTGCCAGCCGCTCGCGATCAGCCCGCCGAACGGCCCGACCGCCGCGGCCTCGGGGTCGAC
Source organism: Gaiellaceae bacterium (assembly GCA_035506655.1). Lineage (GTDB taxonomy): Bacteria > Actinomycetota > Thermoleophilia > Gaiellales > Gaiellaceae > Palsa-739. Next base: position 14,944 of record DATJOZ010000084.1, on the reverse strand, counting down.
GTGGAACGGCTGCGGGTCGTACTCGCGCGCGAACGCGAGGATCTCCTCCTCGGTGATCGTGTGCGACCCGTGCTCGGACTCCTCGCCGATCCGGAGGTCCTCCCAGTACTTCACGCGGCGAGCCCCTCGGGGAGCGGGCGCGCGTGGACGACGACGAGCGTCTTCGTCGGGCGCGTCAGCGCGACGTAGAGCTCGCGGAGCCCCTGCTCGCCGTCCTCGGCGATCGCGGCCGGCTCCACGACGACGACGTGGTCGAACTCGAGGCCCTTCGCCTGGCGCGGTGTCAGGACGGGGACGGACGCCTCGTCGAACGCGTCGCCGACCGGCGTCTCGGCGGCGAGCGCGCGCGGCGCGATCACGGCGAGCAGCCCGTCGCGCGCCGCGAGGTCGCCCGCCTCGCGCAGCGCAGTCGCGACGAGCTCATCCTCGGCCACGGCGACGATCCGCGGCGCGTCGCCGCCCTTCCGGTAGGCGATCGGCGGCTCGACGTCGGGCGCGATGAGGTCGAGAAGCGGCAGCGCGAGGTCCATGATCTCGGCCGGGACGCGGTACGCGTGGCGGAGCTCCTCGACGGTCACCTCCGCGTCGTCGGGGAGATACGGCTCGAGCTCGCCCCACGCGCGGTAGACGACCGGGCCCGTCGCCTGCGCGACGTCGCCGAGGATCGTCAGCGAGCCGTCCACGGCGCGGCGCGAGATCGTGAGGAGCTGCATCGGCGAGAGATCCTGCGCCTCGTCGACGATCACGTGACCGTACGTCCGCGGCGGGCCCTCGAGCAGCACGCGCGCGACGTCGAGGAGCGGAAGGTCGTGGTCGCTCCACCGGAGGTCGGCGACGCGTCGCGGGCGGTCGCGGAGCAGGAGCTTCTGCTCGGCCGCGTCGAGGATCCCGTCCGCCGCCTCCGCGAGCGCGGCGGGCGATGTGAGCAGGCGCGCGACGAGCCTGTCGGCGCGCGGCAGCGCCAGCACGCGGTCGAGGTACTTCGTGAGGAAGCCGTTCCTGCGCAGCGCGCGCTCGAGGTCCTCGAAACTGCGAAACGCCATCGGCCCGAGCAGCTCGCCGTAGCGCTCGTAGAACCGGCGCAGCACCGACATCCGGAACCGCTCGCGGGCCGGGCCGAGCGCGAGACCCGACGCGAGCGCCTCGTCGAGGAGCTCGACGACCTCGCGCTCGCGCACGCGGATGTAGCTCCCGTCGGCGAACAGGACGAGCTCCTCCGGCGCAGGTTTCACCGCGAGCTCGACCGCGCGGCGGACGACGTCGCCGAGGCGCGTGTCCGCCTTCAGCTGCGCGACGTCCGGCGCGTCCTCGCGGCCGACCTCGATCCCGTCGAGGAGCTCGGAGACCGCGCGCTGCTCGACCGCCTCCTCGCCGAGCGCCGGCAGGACGTGCGAGACGTAGTCCATGAAGGTCGGGTTCGGGCCGACGACGAGCACGCGGCGCAGCTGCTCGCGGTGCGTGTACAGGAGCCACGACGCGCGGTGGAGGCCGACCGCCGTCTTCCCGGTGCCGGGGCCGCCCTGGACGACGAGCGCCCCGTCCGGCTCGGCGGTGATGAGGCGGTACTGGTCGGACTGGATCGTCGCGACGATGTCGCGCATCCGTCCCTCGCGGCGGCGCTCGAGCTCTTCGAGCAGGAAGTCGGAGACGGTCGCGCCCTCGACGCCGGTGCCGTCGAGCGCCTCGTCCGAGATGTCGACGATGCGGCGGCCCTCGGTGCGGTAGCGGCGGCGCAGCGTGACGCGCTGCGGGTCGGCCGGCGTCGCGGTGTAGAACGGCCGCGCGGCAGGCGCCTGCCAGTTCACGACGAGCATCTCGTGGTCGTCGTCGTGGACCCAGCGGCGGCCGACGTAGAGCGGCCGGATCGTCCCGTCGAGCGTCAGCCGCCCGAAGCAGAGCCCGCGCTCGGCATCCTGGAACGTGCGCGCGCGCCGCTTCGCCCACGCCTCCATCGCGAGCGCCGCCCACTCGGTCGCCATCGCGTCCTGCGTGCGCCCGAGCGTCTCGCGCATCCTGTCGAGGCACTCGTACGCGTGGTCGACGTACGCCTGCTCCGCCGCGAGTTCCGAGTGCGCCATGCTCCGATCTTACGGCCGCCGGCCGCAACGGCCATGCCCGACTTCTTAACGGTGCCTGGCACCGTCTCGCGACCCACGCAGCAGCCGCGCCCGGTGCAGGCCGCTCACGGAGCGGCGCCGCCTCTTAACGGTGACTGGCACCGTTAACGGCTCCGCACCGTAGGATCGCGGCGATGAAGCTCGGACTGAACCTCGGCTACGCGTCGCCCGGGACGAACCCGGCGGAGCTCGTGCCGCTCGTCCAGGAGGCGGAGCGGCTCGGGTTCGACTCCGTCTGGGCGGCCGAGGCGTGGGGCACCGACGCCGTGACCGTCCTCGCGTGGCTCGCCGCGTCCACGACCACGATCAAGGTCGGCTCGGCGATCATGCAGATCCCCGGGCGGACGCCGGCGAACACGGCGATGACCGCCGCGACGCTCGACCTCATGTCGGGCGGCCGCTTCATCCTCGGGCTCGGGACGTCCGGCCCGCAGGTCGTCGAAGGCTGGCACGGCCAGCCGTGGGGCAAGCCGCTCGGCAAGACGCGCGAGTACGTCGAGATCGTCCGCGCGGCACTCCGCCGCGACACGGTCGAGCACCACGGCGAGCAGTACCGGATTCCGTACGACGGCCCCGGCGCGACCGGCCTCGGCAAGCCGCTGAAGCTCATGGTCCGCCCGCTGCGCGCGGACATCCCGATCTACCTCGCCGCGATCGGCCCCAAGAACGTCGCCCTCGCCGCGGAGATCGCCGACGGCTGGCTCCCGATCTTCGTCGACCCGGAGCGCTTCGACGACGCGTTCGGCGCGAGCATCGCCGGCGCGCGCGACGGCTTCGAGGTCGCGGCGACGGCGCACGTCCTCGTCGGCGACGACGTGCAGGCGCTCCGCGACTCGCTGAAGCCGTACCTCGCGCTCTACGTCGGCGGGATGGGCGCGAAGGGGAAGAACTTCTACAACGCGCTCGTCTGCCGCTACGGCTGGGAGGAGGACGCGGCGCGGATCCAGGATCTCTACCTCGCCGGAAAGCAGCGCGAGGCGATCGCCGCCGTGCCGGACGCGCTCGTCGACGCGGTTGCGCTCGTCGGCCCGAAGGAGCGGATCCGCGACCGGCTCGCCGCGTGGCGCGAGACGCCGGTGACGACGCTCATCGTCGGCTCGCCGCAGCCCGAGGCGCTGCGGACGGTCGCCGAGCTCGTGCTCTAGGTGGTCGTCGAGCTCGAGGGCGCGACGGTCCGCCGGGCCGGCCGCGAGATCCTCGCCGGCGTCGACTGGACGGTGCGGGCCGGCGAGCACTGGGCGATCCTCGGGCCGAACGGCTCCGGGAAGACGACGCTGCTCCGGCTCGCGTCCGCGCAGATCCACCCGAGCTCGGGGACGGCGACGATCCTCGGCGGACGCATGGGCCGCGTGCCGGTGCACGAGCTCCGAGCGCGCATCGGCCTCGTCGAGCCCGCGTTCGGCCGCGCCGTCCTGCCCGCGCGGACGCCGCTCCACCTCGTCCTCTCCGGCGCGACCGGGACGCTGGCGACGCTCGCCGACCGGCTCGCGCCCGACGACGAGGCGCACGCGCGCCGGCTCCTCGACGAGGTCGGCGCGGGCGGGCTCGCCGACCGCGCGATCGGGACGTGCTCCGAGGGCGAGCGCGCACGGATCCTCCTCGCCCGCGCGCTGATGCTCGACGCGCCGCTCCTCGTCCTCGACGAGCCGGCCGGCGGGCTCGACCTCCCGGGCCGCGAGCTCCTCCTCGACGCGCTCGCGCGGGCCGCCGCCGCGCGCCCGGGCCTCGCGACGATCACCGCGACGCACCATCTCGAGGAGCTGCCGGTCTCGACGACGCACGCGCTGCTCCTCCGCGCCGGCCGCGTCGTCGCGGCTGGCACGCCGGACGCGGTGCTCACGAACTCCCTGCTCAGCGACTGTTTCGGGCTCGCGCTGCACGTCGAGCGGCTCGACGGCCGCTACATCGTCCGCGCCGAAAAGACCCCCGAAAATGCCTAGTCCCCGTGAACCCGAGGGCCCACAGGGACTTGGCAAACGGCAATCTGTCACACCGTCCCAACCGTGTCAAGCGGGAACCGAACAACGGAAGGAGCATCGATGCTGAAGGAGTTCAAGGACTTCCTCGTGCGAGGCAACCTCGTGACGCTCGCCGTCGCGTTCGTCATGGGCGCCGCGTTCGCCGCGCTCGTCGCCGCGTTCGTGACGGACCTCGTGATGCCGATCATCGCCGCGATCTTCGGCAAGTCGGACTTCAGCGGGCTCACGTTCACGATCCACCACTCGGTGTTCTCGTACGGCGCCTTCATCACCGCCGCGATCACGTTCATCACGATCGCGTTCGCGGTGTTCTTCTTCATCGTGAAGCCGGTCGACGCGCTCCAGAAGCGCCGCGCGAAGGGCGAAGAGCCCGCCGAGCCGAGCGACGAGGAGCGGCGCCACCAGGAGCTGATCGCCGCGATCCAGGGACTGAAGGCCTAGCCGCGCAGGCGCAGGACGACCACCGCGGCGAGGTATGCGAGGCCGGCGACCGCGCCGAGCCACGTGTACGGCGTGCCGTCGTGGCCGCGCGCGACCTCGACGACGAACGCGACGATGATCACGCTGATCGTCACCGTGCCCGCAATCGCGGTCGCGGCGACGTCGATCTGCCGGAACCGCTCGTCGCGGCCGTCGCCGCGCAGCCCGCGCACGGTCTCGCTCCGCCCGCCGAGGAGGACGGCTCCGCCGAAGCCGCACATGACGGCGAGCGCGATCACGCCGCCGACCGGGTCGCCGCCGACCCACAGCGCGGCGAGCATCACGATCCCGAGCACTCCGGCGAACGCCGGGATGAACCACTTCGACCTAGTCATCTCCGTCTCCATCGAACATCTCCTCCACGCTGACGCCGAAGAAGCGGGCGAGGGCGAGTGCGAGCGGCAGCGACGGGACGTACCGGCCCGTCTCGATCGAGTTGATCGTCTGCCGCGACACGCGCACGGCGTGCGCGAGCTCCGCCTGGGAGAGCTCTCGCGCCTGTCGCCGCTCTCTGACGTCGTTCCTCATCCGTTGGTGTCAAGTTAGCTTGACACCGAGCACGTGTCAAGCCTGCTTGACACGACGGGTGCCGTGGGCAGACTGGACGCGATGCGACGCGCCGCGTTCCTCCTCGCGATCCCGCTGCTGGCGGCCGCCTGCGGCGGGACGAAGACGTCCGCCCCCGGGACGCCGCCGGCTGCCACGACGACCGCGCCGCCGCCCGCCGCCACGACGGCGCCGATCGTGACGCAGGGCTCGACGCAGCAGGTGATCGCGCGCTGCTCCGCCGGCGGGCTCACCGTCTCGGCGAAGGACGGCGCGTCCGGGATGGGCCACCGGTCGACGATCTACGTCCTCACGAACGCGACGGACGCGCCGTGCAGTCTCGACGGCTTCCCCGGCATGGCCTTCCTCGACGCGTCGGGGACCGTCCTCCGCGACACCGTCGCGCGCGGCGACGGGACGCCCGCGGCGGTCGTGCTCCAGCCGGGCGACGCCGCCTCGTACTCGCTCGACTGGACGGAGGCGAACGGCGCGACGTGCGCGACGTCGACGAAGGTCGTCGTGACGCCGCCGAACGACACGAACCACGCGGAGCTCCTCTCGCAGGTCGTCGTCTGCCCCGGCCGCCCGCTGACGGTCTCGCCGGTCGTCGCCGGCGACAGCGGCGGCGGCTAGGCGATCACGCGGTACACCTGGAAGACCTCGGCGTACTCGCGGTTCACGTTGATGCCGTGCGTCCGCGCGAGGTTGCGGACGTACTCCGGGTCGGCGTAGCGGCGGTGCTGCTGCGACGCGTAGCGCCCGAGCGCCGCGATCTTCCGCCCGACGTGGCGCTCCTCGAGCGCGACGTACCACTGGTACGAGAACTCGAAGTTGTTCCACGGGATCTCGTAGCCGAGGATCGTCGTGCGCTTGAACGCGCGCAGGCCCTCCTCCGCGATCGTCCGGTGGTCCTGGTGGATGTCGTGGAGGCTCGGCTGGAAGACGACGTCGGGCCGGAGGTCCTCCCAGATCCCGACGAGCAGCTCGAGGATGTCCTGCCGATGCTCGGGGAACGTGCGGACGTCGAAGTCGTGGACCGACAGCCGCTCCTCGGGGATGCCGAGCTCCGCCGTCGCCTCGCGCACCTCGCGGGCGAGCGTGTCGGGCGGGAAGCCGTCGGGGAGCGAGCGCGTCGCGATCGAGAACGCGACGTAGCGGACGTCGCAGCCGGCCTCGACGAGCCGCGCCATCGTCCCGCCGCAGCCGAACTCGCCGTCGTCGGTGTGCGGCGCGAGGACGACCGCCGTCTTCCACTGCTCGATCACGCCGCCGGCTCCTTGGCGGAGGCGGCGGCGACGGCGATCAGTCCGAGCAGCATCCAGGTCATCGGGTCCTCGAAGAAGTCGTTGTAGAAGAGCGAATGGCACAGGATCGCAGCTAGCGCGAGCCCGCAGGCGAGGGAGGCGCGGCCGAGGAAGCTCCGGTCGATCCGCCGGAAGGCGACGAGGAGCGCGGCGAAGGCGAGCCAGACCATGAGCCCGAGCCCGACGAACCCGGTCTCCGCCGCGACCGTGACCGGGGCGTTGTGCGACGCGGCGATCTTCGGCGCCTGCCCGCGGAGGTGGCGGCGCTCGGCATATGCATGCTTGAAGCCCCCGACCCCGACCCCGACCACGGGGTGCGCGGCCGCGATCCGGATCCCGTTCGAGACGAGGCTCGCGCGACCGCTCGTCGCGGCGTTGAGCCCGCTGTGCGTGTGGTGGACGATCGACCGCCGCACCTGCGGCTGCGCGACGGCGAGCCCGGAGATCAGCACCGCGACGAGGAAGATCGCCGCGAGCGACCACCACCGCCACGCGACGATCGCGAGGCCGACGACGGCGAGGAGCAGCGCGGCGAAGCTCGACTGCGAGTACGAGATCAGGAGCCCGACCCATGTCACCGCGATCGCGGCGAACGCGGCCCACGCGAGCTTCAGCGACGTGCCGCGCACGATCAGCACGGCGCTCGGGATGATCGCGATCACGAGGAACCGTCCGTAGATCGACGGATCCCAGAACACCGAGTTGACGCGGAAGAACGGCGTGTACGCGTTCGCCGTGATCACCTTCGGGTTCTCGAACAGGTTGCGCGTCCGGTACTGGTAGAGGCCGACGCCCGCGAAGATGAGCGCCATCAGCGCGACCTCGACGTAGAGGGCGCGCACGCCGAGCCCGTACCACGGCAGCCGCGCGATCGTGACGGCGAGGACGGTGAACGGGACGTAGAACGCGATGATCTCGATCGTGCCCTCGTGCACGTCGCCGCTCCACGCGAGCGACAGCCCCGTCCAGGCGACGTACAGCGCGAGCGGCAGCGCGACGATGCCGAGCTCGCGGCTCCGCTCGTCGCCGCGGACGAGCTCCCAGCCGAGCAGGATCGCCCCGCCGAGGATCACGAGGTAGAGCGGCACGAGGAGCTGGTGGCTCAGCGCGCCGACGCGGATCGCGACGGTCGCGAGCGCGGCGAGGGGGAGGAGCCACGGGAAGCGCCGGAACAGGAACGCGAGCGCGACGCCGATCGCGAGCGCGACGACGATCTCGAGCACGACGCGCCCGGGCCGCGCGGGCGAGAACGACGCCGACAGGAGACAGGCGCCGAGCGCGGCGAACGCGAACCCGGCGATCCGGTCGCGCCGCCGCGGCGCGACGACGAGGATCGCGAGCCCGATGCACGCGACGGGGCCGCCGATGCGCGCGAGATCCATCACCGGACGAACACCGCCGCCCGGTCGACGTGGCCGTGCGTCGAGACGGTGAGTGTGTACCGGCCGCGCGTCGTCGGCGCGAGCAGCCGCAGCACCGGCCCGTGCGCGACGCCCTTCCGCTGCCCGAGCTGCCAGCGGTAGTGCGTCGCGTCGGTGGAGACGCCGATCTCGAAGCGCCGCCCGGCGGACGCGACGATCCGCCGGTTCGCGAGCGTGATGTAGCGGATCGTGACGCGCACCTCGGCGCGACGCACGACCGGCGTCCGGTTCCCCGCGAGGTCGACGCCGCCGACGACGAGTGTCACCGGCCCCGGCGGATGCAGGTGCGCGTCGACCCGGCCGTCCCAGGTCACGGCGCCCGTCCGCCCCTGGTTCCGGCCGCGGATGATCCGCCGCCCGTGGAGGTACACGTCGACGTGGCCGTCCTCGCTCAGCGTGTAGTGGATGACGACCGCGTCGGCCTGGTGGTCGCCGTCCGGCGAGAACGCCGGCCGGTTCGGCGACGCGACGATCTCCGGCGGCACCGTGTCGAGGACGATCTTGTTCGGGAGGACGATCGTCGTGTGGCGGTCGGCGAGGTGGATCTGCGCGAGGTAGGTCCCGTCCGGTGCGAGCTCGCCCGTGTCGGTGCGCCCGTCCCAGCGGAAGACGTGGCGGCCCCGCGGCAACGGAAGGCCGGAGACGAGCGTCCGCACGGGCCGTTTCCCCGCGGTGAGGATCGTCACCGTCACCGTGTCGCGGCGGCGCAGCTTCACGCTGATGAAGGCGTGACTCGTCGCGCAGCGGCACGTCGGCCCGAAGCGCTGGGTGACGAGCGTCCCGTAGATCGGGCTCTTCTCGAGCTTCAGCTTCTCGGTGACGGCGAACGCGGCGGCCGTGGCGATGAGCAGGCCGAGGAGAACCGCCGTCGAGAGAATCCGCTGCAAAGTTCGGCGATTGTACGCCGGGCGTCGAGGCGCCTAGGCGGACTTCGGCTCGGCCTGCGCGCGCGGACGGCCGAGCCAGGACCGCACGCCGATCACCGCGAGCCCGAACGCGAGCGCCGACAGTCCGGCGACGAGGATCCAGCTCGATTTCGGCACGTTCAGGAGCTTCAGCCCGCTCAGCATCAGGATCGTCCCGAGCCCGATCCGCAGCGCGACGTCGGGGAGCTTCGGCGTGAAGCGGCTCGAGATCAGGATCCCGGGGATCGAGCCGAGGAGGAGCCAGGCGGTCGCGTGGAGGTCGACGTTCCCGCTCACGAGGTGGCCGATGCCGGCGACCCAGAGCAGCGCCGCCGCGTGGAAGATGTCCGTCCCGACGATCTTCGCCATCGTCAGCGGGTACACGAGCACCATCACGAGCCCGAAGAACGTGCCGCTGCCGACCGAGGTGAGGCCGACGACGAAGCCGAAGATCGCGCCGATCGTGACGGCGATGATCTTGTCCCGGTTCTCGAGCAGAAACGGCGCGTTGCTCGGCTGGATGCCCCGCTTGATGAACGACTTCGAGAGGAACCCGAGCCCGCCGAAGACGAGCGCGCCGCCGATGAGGTAGCTCTCGATCGTCTGCGAGTTCGAGTACGTGTTGTTGATCCAGTTCGACGCGGCGACGCCGAGGAGCGACATCGGCCCCGAGCCGAGGAACATCCAGAGCGCCAGCCGCATGTGCACGGTGCCGAGCCGGCGGTGCCTCGCGGCGCCGAACGACTTGAAGATCGCGCCGTGGAAGATGTCCGTGCCGACGGCGTACGTCGGCTTGAAGCCGAAGACGATCACGAGGATCGGCGTCATCAGCGAGCCGCCGCCCATCCCGGTAAGCCCGACGACGGCGCCGAGCAGGAGACCCGTGAGCGTGAACTGCCAGGTCATGACGCGGAGATGACCATTCCCGCGCCGACGGTCTCGTTCGTCGCCTCGTCCATGAGGATGAACGCACCGGTTGCGCGGTTGCGCGCGTACGGGTCGACGGCAAGCGGCTCGGAGAGGCGCAGGCGCACGACCGCGATGTCGTTCAGCTCGAGCTGCTCCGGCGCCGGCGCGTCGGCGAGCGCGTGGATGTCGACGACGGAGACGAGCTCGTCGACGGAGGCGCGCACCGAGCGCGTCGTCTGCTTCACGGCGAGCTTCGTGCGCGGCGTCAGCGGGCGCTCGCTCATCCAGCAGACGCGGGCCTCGAGCTCGCGCGCGACGACCGGCGGCGCGGTGGGATCCGCGAGCATGTCGCCGCGCGACACGTCGACGTCGTCCGCGAGGCGGATCGTCACCGACTCGAGCGGGCCTGCGGAATCGAGCGCGCCGTCCGAGCTCTCGACCGACTCGACGCGCGTCCGCAGCCCCGACGGCAGGACGACCACCTCGTCGCCCGCACGCCACACGCCGCCCGCGACCTGGCCCGCGTAGCCGCGGAAGTCGTGGTACTCGTCCGACATCGGCCGGATCACCCACTGCACCGGGAAGCGGCGGACGTCGAGGTCGCGGTCGGCCGCGATCTCCACCGTCTCGAGATGCTCGAGCAGCGTCGGCCCCGCGTACCACGGCATCTGCTCCGACGCGTCGACGACGTTGTCGCCCTGCAGCGCCGACACCGGGATCACCGTGAGGTCCGGCAGCCCGAGCTCAGCAAGGTCGCGCACGATCTCGTCGAAGCGGTCCTGCGACCAGTCGACGAGGTCCATCTTGTTCACCGCGACGACGGCGCGCGGGACGCGCAGCATCCCGACGACGTACGCGTGGCGGCGCGTCTGCTCGACGACGCCGAGCCGCGCGTCGACGAGGATGACCGCGAGGTCGGCCGTCGACGCGCCCGTGACCATGTTCCGCGTGTACTGCACGTGACCCGGCGCGTCGGCGAGCTGGAAGCGGCGGCGCGGCGTCACGAACGAGCGGTACGCGACGTCGATCGTGATCCCCTGCTCCCGCTCGGCGCGCAGGCCGTCCGTCAGCAGCGCGAGGTTGACGTACGCGTCGCCGCGGCGGCGCGACGTCTCCTCGATGTGCTCGAGCTGGTCGACGAAGATCTGCTTCGTGTCGTAGAGCAGCCGGCCGATCAGCGTCGACTTGCCGTCGTCGACGGAGCCGCACGTGACGAGGCGAAGCAGCTCCGCCTGCTGAAACTCAGAAGTAACCAACGCGCTTCCTGTCCTCCATCGCCGCCTCGCTGAACCGGTCGTCCGCACGCGTCTCGCCGCGCTCGGTGACGTTCGTCGACGCGATCTCGCTCACGACGGACTCGATCGTCCGCGCCTCCGAGAGCACGCCGCCGGTGCACGACATGTCGCCGACGGTGCGGAACCGCACCGACGCGACGAACCCCTCCTCGCCCTCCTGCTGCTGGAGGTAAGGCGACACCGCGTAGAGCATCCCGTCGCGCCGGAACACCTCGCGCTCGTGCGCGAAGTAGATCGACGGCAGCTCGAGGCTCTCGCGCGCGACGTACTGCCATACATCGAGCTCCGTCCAGTTCGAGATCGGGAACACGCGGACGTGCTCGCCCTTCCGGACGCGCGCGTTGTAGAGGTTCCAGAGCTCGGGCCGCTGCGCGCGCGGGTTCCACTGGCCGAAGTCGTCGCGGAACGAGAAGATCCGCTCCTTCGCGCGGCTGCGCTCCTCGTCGCGTCGCGCGCCGCCGATCGCCGCGTCGAACCCGTGCTCCTCGATCGCGTCGAGGAGCGTCGTCGTCTGCAGCCGGTTCCGCGACGCGCGCGGCCCGGTCTCCTCGACGACGCGGCCCCTGTCGATCGACTCCTGCACCGACGCGACGACGAGCCGCTCGCCGAGCTCCGCGACGCGGCGGTCGCGGAACTCCATCACCTCGGGGAAGTTGTGGCCCGTGTCGACGTGCATGACCGGGAAGGGGAACCTCCCCGGCCTGAAGGCTTTCTCCGCCAGTCGCAGGAGGACGATCGAGTCCTTGCCCCCCGAGAAGAGCAGCACCGGCCGCTCGAGCTCCGCCGCGACCTCGCGGAAGATGTGGACCGCCTCGGCCTCGAGCTCGTCGAGATGCGTGAGCGTGCCTGCCGTCGCGCTCATCGCGCGTGCTCTCGTTCCAGCACGTTCAGCGCGGCGAGCAGCTCGAGCACGACCTCCGCCGACTCGGCCGGCGTGCGGCCCGTCGTCTCGAGCCGCAGCTCCGGGTCGCTCGGCTCCTCGTACGGCGCCGAGACGCCGGTGAAGTCGTCGAGCTCGCCGGCGAACGCCTGCGCGTAGAGGCCCTTCGGGTCGCGCCGCGCACACTCCTCGAGCGGCGTCGCGACGTGGATCTCGACGAACGGCGCGTGCGACTCGACGAGCGAGCGCGCGTGGCGGCGCATCTCCTCGTACGGCGAGATCGCGGAGACGACGACCGTCGCGCCGGCGCGCGCGAGCCGCGACGCGACCCACGCGATGCGCGCGATGTTGATGTCGCGGTCCTCCTTCGAGTACCCGAGCCCCTTCGAGAGGTGCGTGCGGACGACGTCGCCGTCGAGGACGTCGACGAGATGCCCGCGCCGCTCGAGCTCCGGCGCGACCATGTTCGCGATCGTCGTCTTCCCCGCCGCCGAGAGCCCCGTGAACCAGATCACGCAGCCGGTCACCGAGCGACCTCGGCCGAGGAGACGGTGTGGATGCCGCACTCGACCCGGTCGGTCCCGGCCCAGCGGCCCTCGCGTCCCTTGCCGGGACGCGTCGAGTGGACGTCGCCGATCGACTCGTAGCCGCGGTCGTGCAGCGGGTTGTACGGCAGCTCGCGCTCGCGGATGTACGACCAGCAGCGCTCGTCCGTCCAGTCGGCGAGCGGGTTCGCCTTCCAGAGCTCGTGCTGCGCATCCCAGCCGAGCTTCGGCGCGTCCGCGCGCGTCGGCGACTGGTCCCGGCGGATGCCGGTGATCCACGCGTCGAGCTCGCCGAGCGCGGTGACGAGCGGCGCGACCTTCGCGATCGAGAGGTAGAGGTCCGGCCTCGTCTCCCAGAGCCCGTCCTCGACCGGCGGGCCGGCGAAGACCTCGAACGTCGTCCCGTACCGCTGCTCGACCTCGCGCCAGTACGCGTACGTCTCGGGGAAGAGATGGTGCGTGTCGATCGCGAAGACGCGCGCCTTCGGCTCGAGCGCGAACAGCATGTCGAGCAGCACCGTCTCCTCTTTTTGGAAGGAGCACGCGAGCGCGACGCGTCCGGGGAGCTCCTCGAGCAGCAGCGCGAGGATCTGCTCCGCCGACAGCGACTCGACGTCAGCCGGCAGGCGCAGGCTCGCTGTCGCCAAGGAGCACCTCCTTCAGCGTGTCGCCGCGCAGCCCGAGGCGGAGCGTCTCGAGCGGGATGATCTCCTCGGGCGGGATGTTGCCGAGGTTCACGTTCGGACCGAAGTGCTTCACGAACCACGCCTGGCTCGACTTCGTCGGCGCCTCGAAGATGAGGTCGGCGAGCGCGATCTCGTGCGCGATCTCGTCGATGAGGCCGGTGCGCATGTCGCCGTCCTTGCGGAAGATCCCGGCGGTGCCGCCCTCGCGCGCCTCGGTGATCACCTTCCACGCGCCGGCGTCCTTCTCTTCCTTGATCCACTGCACCCACTGGTACGGCGCGAAGACGACGTCGGGATCCTTCGAGCCGACCTCGGAGAGAACGACGAAGTCCTCGGCGAACTCCGAGATCAGCTCGAGCTTCCGGTCGCGCGGGATGTCGATCGTCCCGTCCGAGATCTCGACGTGCGAGAACCGGTGCTCGGTGAGCCACGCCTTGAACTCGTCGATGCGATCGCGCGCGTAGACGACCTCGAAGAGCGTGCCGCCGCAGACGACCGGCGTCTCGAACGAGCGGTACAGCGCAATCTTCTTCTCGAGGTTGTTCGTGACGTAGCTCGTGCCCCAGCCGAACTTCACGATGTCGACGAACTCGCCGCCGACGTCGAACATCCCCTCGATCTCGCGGATGTTCATGCCCTTGTCCATGACGTGCGTCAGGCCCTCGCTGCGCGGCTTGCCGGGGCGCTGAGGCAGGTCGAGGAATCCGTCGTTAAAGCCTGGCATAGAGCTCCTCCAGCTTCTTCGTGGCCGCAGCCTGGACGTCGTGGTAGAGCGAGTTGCCGTGCGCGTCGATGCCGACCGTGAGCGGGCCGAAGTCCTTGACCCGGAAGCGCCAGAGGCACTCGGGCATGAGCTCCTCCCACGCGACCTCCTCGATCTCCTCGATCTGCGTGGTCTCGAGCGCCGCCGCGCCGCCGACGATCGCGAAGTAGACCATCCCGTGCGCGCGCATCGGCTCGATCGCCTCGTCGGGGAACCCGCCCTTGCCGCAGATCGCGCGCACGCCGTACTGCGCGCCGAGCGGCTCGGTGAAGCGCACCATGCGCGCCGAGGTCGTCGTGCCGATGCAGATCTTCTCGTAGCGGCCCTCGCCGACCTTCCGGACATTCGGCGCCGTATGCAGGAGAAACGCGCCGCGGAGGTCCATCGGCGGCTCGACGCCCTGGTCGAAGATCCGGATCTGCGTGCGGTCGCGGATCCCGATGATGTGGCCCTGCACGACCACCTCGTCGCCGGCGCGGAGCTTCAGGATCTCGGCCGGGTCGGTGATCGGGAACGTCACCTCGTGCGTGGCCACCCTCATGCCTCCCTGTCGAAGTCGGTGGTGCCGTCGGCGGCGATGTGCGCGGTCGCGCGGCGCGCGGCCCAGCACTGGTAGTTCACGGCGACGGGGTTGAGCGTCATGTGCGTGTCCGCGTGCTCGATGTGGCAGTTGAGGACGGTGACGTCGCCGCCGAGCCCCATCGGGCCGATGCCGGTCTCGTTCAGGAGGCCGAACAGCTCGTCCTCGAGCTGCGCGACGACCGGATCGGCGTTGCGCGTGCCGATCGGGCGCGCGATCGCCTCCTTCGCGAGGTACATCGCGTAGTCGGCCGAGCCGCCGATCCCGACGCCGACGATCCCGGGCGGGCACGGCTTGCCGCCGGCGCCGACGATCGACTCGAGCACGAACTGCTTGATCCCCTTCACGCCGTCGGCGGGGACGCACATCTTGAGGAAGCTCATGTTCTCCGACCCGGAGCCCTTCGGCACGCACTTCACGTCGAGCCCGTCCCAGTCCTGGACGAACTCCCAGTGGACGATCGGAAGCCGGTGGCCGATGTTCGGGCCGGTGTTCTCGCGCGTGATCGTGTGCACCGCGTTCGAGCGCAACGGG
>DATJOZ010000083.1:0-2631 GCA_035506655.1 Gaiellaceae bacterium | reverse complement strand
CTCACGTTCGACTACACCGTCCAGGCCGGCGACACGAGCGCCGACCTCGACTACACGGCGACGACGTCGCTGACCCTGAACGGCGGCACGATCCAGGACGCCGCGACGAACGACGCCGACCTGACGCTCGCCTCGCCCGGCGCGGCCGGCTCGCTCGGCGCCAACAAGAACATCGTCATCGACACCACCGCACCGGCGGTCACCGACGTCTCGGCGACGAACGCGAACGGCGCCTACAAGGCCGGCCAGACGATCCACGTCACGGTCGACTTCACCGAGCCGGTCGACGTCACCGGCTCGCCGAAGCTCGCGCTGAACACGACGCCGGCGGAGAGCGCGACGTATGCGAGCGGGTCCGGCACGAGCACGCTCACCTTCGACTACACCGTCCAGGCCGGCGACACCGCCGCCACGCTCGACTACGCGGCGACCAACTCCCTCACGCTGAACGGCGGCACGATCCAGGACGTCGCGTCGAACGACGCCACGCTCACGCTCGCCTCGCCCGGCGCCGCCGGCTCGCTCTCAGCGAACAAGAGCATCGCGATCGACACGACCGCGCCGACGGTCTCGAGCGTCTCGGCGACGAACGCGAACGGCTCCTACAACGCCGGTACGACGATCCACGTCACGATCGCCTTCAGCGAGCCCGTCACCGTCACCGGAACGCCGAAGCTCGCGCTGAACACCGGCGAGGACGCGACGTACGCCGGCGGCAGCGGCACGAGCACGCTGACCTTCGACTACACGGTGCAGGCCGGCGACACGAGCGCCGACCTCGACTACACGGCCACGACCGCGCTGACGCTCAACGGCGGCACGATCCGCGACGCGGCGGCCAACAACGCGACGCTGACGCTGCCGGCGCCGGGCGGCGCGGGCTCGCTCGGCGCGAACAAGAGCATCGTCATCGACACGACGGCGCCGACGGTGACGAGCGTCTCCGCGACGAACGCGAATGGCTCCTACAACGCGGGCGCGACGATCCACGTCACCGTCGACTTCAGCGAGCCCGTCACCGTCACCGGCTCGCCGACGCTCGCGCTCAACACGAGCCCGGCGGAGTCCGCGACGTACGCCTCCGGCGGCGGAACCTCGACGCTCACGTTCGACTACACCGTCCAGGCGGGCGACACGTCCGCGTTGCTCGACTACGCGGCGACGACGTCGCTGACGCTGAACGGCGGCACGATCCGCGACGCCGCGACGAACGACGCGACGCTCACGCTCGCGACCCCGGGCGCCGCCGGCTCGCTCTCCGACAACAAGAGCATCACGATCGACACGGCCGCGCCGACGGTCGCGAACGTCACCTCGTCGAACCCGAACGGCTCGTACACCACCGGCACGACGATCCACGTCCAGGTCGTCTTCACGGAGCCGGTCATCGTGACGGGGTCGCCCGAGCTGGCGCTCAACACGAGCCCGGGCGAGGATGCGATCTACGCCGGCGGCAGCGGCACCTCGACGCTGACCTTCGACTACCTCGTCCAGGCCGGCGACAACAGCGGCGGCCTCGACTACACCGGCACCGGCGCGCTGACGCTGAACGGCGGCACGATCCGGGACGCGGCGACGAACGACGCCGACCGGACGCTCGCGACGCCGGGCACGGCCGGCTCGCTCTCGGCCAACAAGAGCATCGTGATCGACACGATCGCACCGACGGTCACGAACGTGACCGCGTCGAACACCGACGGCTCCTACAGCGCCGGCTCGGTGATCCACGTCCAGGTCGGGTTCAGCGAGCCGGTCACCGTCACCGGCTCGCCGAAGCTCGCGCTCGACACGACTCCGGCGCGCTCGGCGATCTATGCGTCCGGCTCGGGTACGAGCACGCTGACGTTCGACTACACCGTGCAGGCCGGCGACACGAGCGCCGACCTCGACTACGCCGCGACCACGTCGCTGACGCTGAACGGCGGGACGATCCGCGACGCCGCCACCAACGACGCCGGCCTCACCCTCCCCGCTCCGGGTGGCGCAGGCTCGCTCGGCGCGAACAAGAACCTCGTCGTCGACACCACCGCGCCGACCGTCACCAACGTCACCGCCTCCAACCCGGACGGCTCCTACAACACGGGAGCGACGATCCACGTCCAGGTCGCCTTCGACGAGCCCGTCACCGTCACCGGCTCGCCCAAGCTCGCCCTCAACACGACCCCGGCCGAGAGCGCGACCTACGCGAGCGGCTCCGGCACCTCGACGCTCACGTTCGACTACACCATCCAGGCAGGCGACAACGCCGCCACCCTCGACTACGCCGCAACCACGTCGCTGACGCTCAACGGCGGCACGATCCAGGACGCCGCGACCAACGACGCCGACCTCACCCTCGCCTCCCCGGGCGCCGCCGGCTCGCTGTCGGCCAACAAGAACCTCGTCATCGACACCACCGCGCCGACCGTCACCAACGTGTCGGCGACCACCGCCAACGGCTCCTACAACGCCGGCCAGACGATCCACGTCACCGTCGCCTTCAGCGAGCCCGTCACCGTCACCGGCACGCCGACGCTCGCGCTCGACACCACGCCGGCCCGCTCGGCGACGTACGCGAGCGGCTCCGGGACATCGACGCTCACCTTCGACTACACCGTCCAGGCAGGCGACAACGCCGGGCTCCTCGACTAC
>DATJOZ010000082.1:0-17083 GCA_035506655.1 Gaiellaceae bacterium | reverse complement strand
GACGCGCTCGAGGGCCGCGGCGTCGTCGCGCGCGGCGGCAACGGCGCGATGTCGATGATCGCCGTCGGCGAGCCGGGCAAGTTCCTGACCCTGCCGGACATGTACATGCGGAAGATGGCCGTCGGCCCGCGCGCCCGCGGCGCGATCGACCTCACGCGGCCGGTCGGCGACAACATCCGCGCGATCGCCGAGGCGTTCGGCCGCGGCGTCAACGACCTGACGACGATCGTCCTCGACCGCCCGCGCCACCACGACCTGATCGAGGAGATCCGCGGCTCCGGCGCGCGCATCAAGCTGATCCAGGACGGCGACGTCACCGCGTCGATCTCCGCCGCGATCCGCGGCACGAACGACCACCTTGCGGTCGGGATCGGCGGCACGCGCCAGGCCGTGCTCTCCGCGGCCGCGCTTCGCTGCCTCGGCGGCGAGCTCCAGGCGCAGTTCTGGCCCACCTCCCGCGGCGAGATCGACGAGCTCCGGGCGATGGGGATCGACGACTACGGGCGGATCTTCCGGACGGAGGACCTCGCGCCCGGCGAGGTGATCGTCGCCGCGACCGGCGTCTCGAACGGCGACCTCCTCCGCGGCGTCCGCTTCCTCGCCGACAGCGCGCGGACGCACTCGCTCGTCATGTGCACCCGCTGCAACTGGGTCCGGTTCGTCGACGGGATCCACTTCTTCGCCCGGGAGCGGCGCGAGGAAGTCCGGCTTCTCGGCTTTTAGCGTCCTCGGTAGAACCCCGCGCCCCTCCTCCGGGCGTTCCGGGTTGTACCCCGGCCCCGAGGTCTGTAGAAACGGGGGTGGCGGTTCAGAGACCCCGCCCTCCGGCGACGCACCCCCGAGGAGGAACCGATGAGAAGGAGCAGAGTGGCCCTCGTGTTGCTCGCGGCGGCCGGCGTCCTCGCGCTGGCGTTCGCGAGCGCGACGATGGGCGGCACGGCGAAGAAAGGCGCGACCCCGTTCAAGGCCGCGGTGATCCTCGTCGGCCCGCACAACGACGGCGGCTGGTCGCAGGCGCACTACGACGGCATGCAGTACGTGCAGAAGCAGCTGGGCAGCAAGGTCCAGTTCACCTACAAGGAGAACATCGCCGTCGGCGCGCAGTTCAACCAGACGGTCGCCGGCCTTGCGGCGCAGGGCTACAAGATGATCTGGGCGACCTCGTACGGCATGGTCACGAAGCAGCTCGCCGCGAAGTACCCGAACATCATCTTCGAGCAGGCGACCGGAACCGACCTCTCGAAGAACCTCGGCGAGTACTTCGGTGCCGGCGAGGACACGATCTTCCTCTCCGGGATGGCGGCCGGGGCGGCGTCGAAGACGGGCAAGCTCGGCTACGTCGTCGCGTTCCCGATCCCCGAGGTGATCCGGCACGCGAACGCGTTCACGCTCGGCGCGCAGCTGACGCACCCGGGCGCGACGGTTCGCCTGATCTGGACGAACTCGTGGTTCGACCCGGCGAAGGAGAAGAAGGCGGCGCAGGGCCTCGTCGCCGCGGGTGCTGACGCCCTCGGCCAGAACGTCGACTCGCCCGCAACCGGCCAGTACGCGGAGTCGAAGAGCATTCCGTGGGTCGGCTACGACTCGAACTCGATGACGTTCGCGCCGAAGTCCTGGCTGACGGCCGCGGTCTACAACTGGGGCCTGTACATGCTGAAGGAGACGAAGCTCGCGATGGCCGGCAAGTGGAAGTCGGAGTTCTACTACGGCAACATGAACGACGGCTTCACCTCGCTCGCGCCGTACGGGCCGGGCGTGTCCGCCGCGACGAAGGCGAAGATCGCGTCGTACGCGCAGAAGATCAAGAGCGGCTCGTTCTACGAGTTCACCGGCCCGCTCTACGACCAGAGCGGGAAGCTGCGCGTCAAGGCCGGCGTCAAGATGCAGGTCTTGCAGGGCGGCACGAACAGCCTCTACGGGATGAACTGGCTCGTGAAGGGCGTGATCGGCAGCGCCAAGGGCTAGCGGCCGGATCGAGAGGGGCGCCGCGCGGCGCCCCTCTCCGGCTCTCCTGCGATGACGGGACGCGATGCGCCTCACCTTTGAGCGGCGGCTGAGCCAGCCATGGTGGCTCTCCGTCGCCGTGCCCGTCGGCTCGGTCGTCGTCGCGTTCGTGATCGCCGGGATCGTGCTGCTCGCGACCGGCGTCGAGCCGCTGCCGACGTATCGCCAGCTCTTCAACGCCGGCTTCATCCAGACGGGCGCGCTGACCCAGACGCTCGTGTCGGCGACGCCGCTCGCGTTCACCGGCCTCGCCGCGGCGGCGGCCTTCCGGATGAAGCTCTACAACATCGGCGCCGAGGGCCAGATGTACATGGGCGCGATCTTCGGCTCCGCGGCCGGGCTCTTCCTCGGCGGCCGCATCAGCTCGTCCGCGACCGTGATCTTCGCGATGGTCGCCGCCGGGATCGTCGGCGGCGCACTGTGGGGATCGATCCCGGGAGTGCTCCGCGCGTTCTTCCGGACGAGCGAGATCCTCACGTCGCTGCTCCTGAACTACGTCGCCGGTCTCATCCTCACGTACCTCATCTTCGAGAGCCAGTCGTACTGGCGCCAGACGAAGGGGTTCAACGCGACGGTGTTCCCGACCGGGAAGGCACTCCCGGACGTCGCGCAGTGGCCCACCTGGACGATCGACGTCCAGGGCGGCGTCGTGATCCCGCTCGGCGCGCTGATCGCGGTGGTCGTCGCGGTACTGCTGTGGCTCCTGTACTCGCGGACGCGGTTCGGGTTCGAGGCGCGCGTGCTCGGCGACTCGGACCGTGCCGCGCGCTACTCCGGCGTGCGCGTCCGCCGGAAGATCCTCGCGGTGATGGCGATCTCGGGCGGCATCGCGGGCATCGGCGGCGCGAGCCAGGTCGGCGACTTCGCGCACGCCCTCGACGGCGACCCGAACGGGCTCCAGAAGCTCGGCTACGGCTACACGGGCATCGTCGTCGCGGCGCTCGCGCGCTACAACCCGTTTGCGACGCTTCTCGTCGCGTTCCTCATCGGCGGGCTCGAGAACGCCGGGAACACGCTCCAGGGGCCGGGCTTCCCCGCCGGCCTCGTCGGCGTCCTGCAGGGGATCATCCTGTTCTGCGCGCTCGGCGGCGAGGTGCTCGTCCGCCATCGCGTGCGGATCCACCGGCGCGTGCCGAAGCGCGCGGCCGAGGCGGCGTCGTGAACAACTCGCTCCTCGTCGTCCTCATCGCGTCCGGGATCGCGTACGGAACGCCGCTCCTCTTCGCGTCGCTCGGCGAGCTGCTCGCGGAGCGGTCGGGCGTGCTGAACCTCGGGGTCGAGGGGATGATGCTCGTCGGCGCCGTGATGGGCTTCTGGACGGTGCAGCGCGTCCACTCGAACACCGCAGTCGTCCTCTTCGCGGCGATCGTCGTCGCGGCGATCATCGGCGCGGTCCTCGCGTCGATCCACGCGTTTCTCGTGATCACGCTGCGGGCGAGCCAGATCGTCTCCGGCCTCGCGCTGACGATCTTCGCGGGCGCGGTCGGGCTCTCGTCGTACCTCGGGAACGACCTCAACCTCGCGGACTCGCCGGCCTCGCACACGTTCAACGCGGTGTTCCCGCAGAGCATGCAGAACTGGCCGGTCGTCGGGCCGATCGTCTTCGGCCAGAACGTCCTCGTCTACGCGTCGTGGGTGCTCGTCGTCGTGATCTGGCTCTACCTCTCGCGCACGCGGCCCGGCCTGAACGTGCGCGCGGTCGGCGAGTCGCCGGCGGCCGCGGACTCGATGGGGATCAACGTGACGCGGTACCGCTACGCGCACACGCTCCTCGGCGGCGCGCTCGCCGGGATCGCGGGCGCGACGGTCACGCTCGCGATCACGCCGCAGTGGGTGGACGGGATCACGGGCGGCGCGGGCTGGATCGCGATCGCGCTCGTCATCTTCGCGTTCTGGCGGCCGGAGCTCTGCCTCGTCGGCGCGTACTTCTTCGGCGCGCTCCAGGCGCTCGCGCCGCAGCTCCAGGCGCGCGACATCCACCTCGGGCCGACCGTGCTCTGGACGAACGCGCTGCCGTACGTGATGACGATCGTCGTGCTGGTCGTCGTCTCGTCGGGGACGGCCCGCAGCCGGCTCGGCGCGCCGGCCGCGCTCGGGAACGCGTACGTCCGGGAGGAGCGCTGATGAGCGCCGCCGCGCAGCCGCAGGCGCAGCCGCAGACGCCCGCCGTCTCGATGCGGGGCGTGACGAAGCGGTTCCCGGGCATCGTCGCGAACGACCACGTCGACTTCGAGGCGGCGCCGGGCGAGGTGCACGCGCTCCTCGGCGAGAACGGCGCCGGGAAGACGACGCTCTCGCACATCCTCACCGGCCTCTACCGGCCGGACGAGGGACGGATCGCGCTCTACGGCGAGCCGGTCGAGTTCGCGTCGCCGCGCGAGGCGATCGACGCGGGCGTCGGGATGGTGCACCAGCACTTCCGGCTCGTCCCGCGCTTCACGGTCGCGGAGAACCTCGTGCTCGGCGACCGCCGGGGCGCCGGCCGCAACTTCCGCATCGACCCCGGCGCGATCGCGGAGCAGGTGCGCGGGCTCGGCGAGCGCTACGGGCTCGAGATCGACCCCCGTGCACGGATCTGGCAGCTCTCCGTCGGCGAGCAGCAGCGCGTCGAGATCCTGAAGGCGCTCTACCAGGAGGCGCGCATCCTGATCCTCGACGAGCCGACCGCGGTGCTGACGCCGGACGAGGCGGACACGCTCTTCGTCACGGTTCGGAAGATGGCGGAGGAGGGGCGGACCGTCATCTTCATCTCGCACAAGCTGCACGAGGTGATGGCGGTGTCCGACCGGGTCACCGTGCTGCGCGCCGGCAAGGCGATCGCGACGGTGCGGACCGCGGACGCGACGCCGCAGTCGCTCGCCGAGCTGATGGTCGGCCGTGAGATCGTCGTCGTGAGGCGCGAGGGCCACGCGCACACGGACGCGGCGCCCGTGCTCGAGGTCGAGGATCTCTGGGCGGACGGCGACCGCGGCACGGTCGCGGTGAAGGGCGTGTCGCTGACGCTGCACGCGGGCGAGATCGCGGCGATCGCCGGCGTGTCGGGGAACGGCCAGCGCGAGCTCGCCGAGGCGATCGCGGGGCTGCGGCCGTGCACGAAGGGGACGGTTCGCGTCAAGGGGCACGCGGTGCACACGGGCGATGCGCGTACAGCGTTCCAGGCCGGGATCGGCTACGTGCCCGAGGACCGGCTCGGCACCGGGGTCTCGCCGACGCTGCCGATCTCGATGAACCTCTCGCTGAAGTCGTTCCGCAGCGAGTCGGTCGGCCCGTTCCTCCGGCTGCGGATGATGCGCGACAAGGCCGTCGAGGCGATTCGCACCTTCGGGATCAAGTCGTCCGGACCGGAGCAGGAGACGGACGAGCTCTCGGGCGGGAACCTGCAGAAGGTCGTGATCTCGCGCGAGTTCTCCGCGCACCCGAGCGTGCTGATCGCGGCGTCGCCGACGCGCGGCCTCGACGTCGCCGCCGTCGAGCAGGTGCACAGCTACCTGATGGAGGCCGCCGAGGAAGGCGCCGGCGTGCTGCTGATCAGCGAGGACCTCGACGAGATCCTGGCGCTGAACGACCGCGTCCTCGTCATGTACGAGGGCGGCCTGACCGAGGCCGCCGACCCGACGAACGTCACCGAGATCGGCCTCCTGATGGCCGGCGGCAAGCCGGCTTAGCCCGCGACGATCGTCGTCCCCGTCTCGCCGGCGAGGGCGCGCTCGACGTTCTCCGGGTCGGTGACGATCGCCGTCGCGCCGCCGCGCTCGAGGAAGCCGACGACGGCGCGGATCTTCGGCGCCATGCTGCCCTCGGCGAAGTGGCCGCCCTCCTCGAGGTAGCCCTTCGCCTCCGCGAGCGTCAGCCGGTCGAGCGGCGTCTCGTCCGGCTGCCCGAAGCGCAGCGCGACCTTCTCGACCGCGGTCGTGATCACGAACAGCTCCGCGCCGATCACCGTCGCGAGCAGCGAGCTCGCGAGGTCCTTGTCGATCACGGCCGCGACGCCGGTGAGGTTCCCGTCCGCGTCCCTGACGACCGGGATCCCGCCGCCGCCGACGGTGACGACGACGAAGCCGGACTCGAGCAGCGAGCGGACAGCGTCCTCCTCGACGATCCGGAGCGGCATCGGCGACGCGACGACGCGCCGCCAGCCGCGGCCCGCGTCCTCGCGCACCGCCCAGCCCTCCTCGTCGCGGCGGCGCATCGCCTCGTGCTCGTCCATGAACGAGCCGATCGGCTTCGACGGCGCCTCGAACGCGGGGTCGTCCGCGGCGACCTCCATCTGCGTGACGACCGCGACCGCGTGCCGGTCGATGCCGAGCCGCTGGAAGTCGTTCTCGAGGTTCTGGACGAGTGCGTAGCCGATCGCGCCCTGGCTGTCGGCGCCGCACACGTCGAGCGGCACCTCGTGCAGCTCGTGCGACGCGAGCTCCGAGCGCCGCAGGATGAAGCCGACCTGCGGGCCGTTGCCGTGGCCGATCGCGACGTCCCAGCCGTCCTGGATCATCGACGCGATGTGCCAGCACGTCTCGCCGGCCGCGATGTACTGGTCGCGGACGGACTGGTGCTCGCGGTCCTTGATCAGCGAGTTGCCGCCGATCGCGACGACCGCCCGCCTACGAGCCACCGAAGCCGCCCATCGTCAGCGCCATCAGCGCCTTGCCGGTGTGCATGCGGTTCTCGGCCTCGTCCCAGATCACGGAGTGCGGCCCGTCCATCACCGCGTCCGTCACCTCGCGGCCGCGGTCGGCGGGGAGGCAGTGCATGTAGAGGACGTCCGGCGACGCGAGCGCGATCTTGCGCTCGTCGCAGATCCAGTCCGCGTGCGCGCCGGACTCCGCGAGCGCCTTCCCCTCGTCGGTGAACGCCTCGAGCTTCCCCCACGACTTCGGGTAGACGACGTCCGCGCCCTCGAACGCCTCCTCCATCGAGTCTGCGAACGTGAGCGACGTGCCCGCCTCCTTCGCGGCCGCCTGCGCGCGCTCGAGCACCTCGGGCATCAGGTCGAACCCCGGCGGGTGTGCGAGGACGACATCCATCCCGAAGCGCGGGAACAGCGTCGCGACGCCCTGCGGAACGGACAGCGGCCGCGCGTACGAGGGCGCGTACGCCCACGTCATCGCGACCTTCAGCCCGCGAAGGTCGTCGCCGCGGTGCTCGCGGATCGTCATCAGGTCGGCGATCGTCTGCGTCGGGTGGTCGACGTCGCACTGGAGGTTGATCACGGGGATGTCCGCGGCCTCGGCGATCGCGCGCATCCACGCGTTGCCCTCGTACGGCGCGAGGTCGTGGCGGATCGCGATCCCCTCGCCGTAGCCGGAGAGCGTCCGCGCGGTGTCGTGCGGCGTCTCGCCGTGCGAGACCTGCGTCTTGTCGGCGTCGAGGAAGATCGCGTGGCCGCCGAGCTGCGTCATCCCCGTCTCGAACGCGTTGCGTGTGCGCGTCGACTTGTCGAGGAACAGCATGTACAGCGTCTTGTCCGGGAGCAGCCGGTGCGGCTCGCCGCGCTTCCGCTGCGCCTTCAGCTCGTTCGCGACGGCGACGACCTCGTTCAGCTCGTCGACCGTCCAGTCCAGCGTCTCGATGTAGTCGCGGCCGGTGAGGGTTGCGCGGTCGACGCCCGTCGTGCTGCTCATTCGTCTCTCCTTTTCATGAGTTCCTGCTGTCCGAGACCGAGACCGAGGTACTCCGGGATCGCCTGCTGGCCGGGCACGTCGGGGACCGGGGGAGGGCCGTCGCTGGTCGCGGGCGCGCGGAGGCCGACGAGGTCGTCGGGCGTCACCGGCGCGCGGTTCAGCGGGCGGCCGAGCGCGTCGCGCAGCGCGGCGACGACGGCCGGCGTCGCGACGACGGTGCCGAGCTCGCCGATCCCCTTCAGCCCGTACGGCGCGTCCGGCTCCGGGTGCTCGACGAACTCCGTCACGACCGGCGGCGCGTCGAGGATCGTCGGGATCAGGTAGTCGGTGAACGACGCGTTGCGAATGACGCCGTCCTCGAGCTGGATCTCCTCCATCAGCGCGAGGCCGATCCCCATCGCCGTGCCGCCCTCGACCTGCCCCGACGCGCCCTGCGGGTTGATCACGCGGCCCGCGTCCTGCGCGGCGGCGATCTGGACGACGCGGACGAGGCCGAGCTCCTCGTCGACCTCGACGACCGCGCGCTCCGCCGCGAACGAGAAGCTCACGTGCGGGTCGCCCTGGCCGTTCTCGTCGAGGCCGGTCGTCGCGCGGTGGTGGTAGGTGCAGGTGCGCGAGACGGGCGCGTCGAGCCCGTCGAGGAGCGGCTTCAGCTCGCGGCAGGCCATGAGGACCGCGCCGCCGGTCATCGTCGACTGCCGCGACGCCGACGTCGAGCCGGCGGACTCGTTCCGCATCGTCGTCGCGGGCTCGAGCGTCACGTCGTCGATGCCGAGCTCGGTGCGGACGATCTGCGCGCAGACGGTGTAGAGACCCTGGCCGTAGTCGACGGCGGCGGTGCGGATCGTCGCGGCGAGGCCGTCCGGCGCCGGCGTGACGGTGATCGTCGCCTCGGCCGCGTCGTCGAAGCCTTCGCTGTACGCGACGTTCTTGAACCCGAGCGCGTAGCCGACGCCGCGCCGCAGCGACTCGCCGCGGCTGACGTTGCCGGCGCCGCCCGGATAGCCGATCGGGTCGCGTCCGAGCGCGGGCTCCTCGTCCGGCATCGGGATCGCCGCGCAGCGCTCGAGCACCTCGCGCGCCGGTGCAGGGCCCGTGAGCACCTGGCCGGTCGGCAGGACGGAGCCGGTGCGCACGGCGTTGAGCCGGCGCAGCTCGACCGGGTCGATGTCGAGCGCGGCGGCGAGCTCGTCCATCGCCGACTCGTACGCGAAGCAGACCTGCGGCGCGCCGAAGCCGCGCATCGCGCCGCACGGCGGGTTGTTCGAGTAGACGACGGTGCCCTCGACGCGGACGTTCGCGACCTCGTAAGGGCCCGCGGCGAACGTCGACGCGTTCGCGATCACCGCGGGGGACGACGACGCGTACGCGCCGCCGTCGAGCAGCAGCCGCACGTCCGCGGCGACGAGGCGCCCCTCGCGCGTCGCGCCGTAGCGGATCCAGATCCGCGACGGGTGCCGGTGCACGTGGCCGTGGAACGACTCCTCGCGGCCGTACGACATCTTCACCGGGCGGCCGGTGCGGAGCGCGAGCATGCACGCGTGCAGCTGCATGTGGATGTCCTCGCGCGAGCCGAACGCGCCGCCGACGCCGGCGAGCGTGATCCGCACCTTCTCCTCGGGCAGGTCGAGGCACGGCGCGATCTGCTGCCGGTCGACGTGGAGCCACTGCGTGACCACGTGGAGGTCGATGCCGCCGTCGGCGGCCGGCACCGCGAGCCCGGCCTCGGGGCCGAGCGCCGCCTGGTCCTGCATGCCCGTCTCGTAGTAGCCGTCGACCCAGACCTCCGCGCCGGACGCCTCGAGGTCGCCGCGGACGATGTGGACGTGGCGGAGGACGTTCCCGAACTCGTGCACCTGCGGCGCGCCGGGCGCGAGCGCCTGCTCCATGTCGGAGACGACCGGGAGCGGCTCGTACTCGACGACCACGGCCGCGGCGGCCGCGCGCGCCTGCTCCGGGTGCTCGGCCGCGACGATCGCGACCGGCTCGCCCGCGAAGCGGATCACGTCCCCGGCGATCACCGGCTGGTCGCAGAACTCGAGCCCGAAGGTCTTCCGCCCCGGGACGTCGGCGGCGGTGAGCACCGCGGCGACGCCGTCCATCCGCGCCGCGGCCGAGACGTCGACCGAGACGATCCGTGCCGACGCGTGCGGCGAGCGGACGGTCGCGCCCCAGAGCATGCCCTCGGCGTGGAGGTCGCTCCCGAACGCGAACGCGCCGGTGACCTTCGGGATCCCCTCCACGCGGCGCGCGCTCTCGCCGATCACGCCGCGGATCGGCGTCGTGACGCTCACGCCAGCGCTCCCGCCGCGGCGTGCACGGCATCGAGGATCTTCTGGTAGCCGGTGCAGCGGCAGAGGTTGCCCGCGAGCGCCTCGCGGATCGCCTCGTCGGACGGATCGGGGTCGCGCTCGAGCAGGTCGGCGGCGGCGACGACCATCCCCGGCGTGCAGAAGCCGCACTGCACGGCGCCCGCGGCGAGGAATGCGTCCTGCACCGCGTGGAGCGCGCCGCCGTTCGACAGCGCCTCGACCGTGCGCACGGTCGCGCCGTCGGCCTGCGACGCCGGCACGAGGCACGAGCAGACGACCTCGCCGTCGAGCCAGACCGAGCACGACCCGCATTCGCCCTGCTCGCACGCGTTCTTCGACCCGGCGAGGAGCAGCTCGTCGCGCAGCAGCGCGAGCAGGCTCGACCCTTCCCAGACGTCGACCTCGTGCTCGACGCCGTTCACCGTCGTCCGGATCACCATGCGGCGCTCCAGTCCGAGACGCACCAGCGCAGCGCGCGGCGCGCGAGGACGGCGACGGCGTGGCGGCGGTAGGCGGCGGTGCCGCGCAGGTCGTCGATCGGCGTCGCGGCGCGGGCCGTCAGCTCGCCGAACTCCGCGACGGACGCGTCGTCGAGCGGGCGGTCCGGCTCGTCCCACGTGATCGTCGTCGCGGCGAACGCCTCCGCCTCCGGCGCGCGGAGGATCGTCGGCCCGACGGAGCCGAGCGCGACGCGGACCGAGCGCGACGCCGCGTCGAGCTGAAGACAGAGTCCCGCGATCGCGATCACCATCGCGTTGCGGGTGCCGATCTTCGAGAACGAGCCCGGCCCGTCGACGCGGTTCCACTCGACGCCGGCGATGAGCTCGTCCGGCGCGAGCGTCGTCCGCTTCGGCGCGAGAAAGAACGTGTGCCACGGCTCGCTGCGGAGCCCGCCGCGCGACGCGACGACGACGTCCGCGTCGTACGCGGCGAGCGGGAGCAGCCCGTCGCCCGCCGGCGACGCGGTGCCGAGGTTGCCGCCGATCGTCGCGCGGTTCCGGATCTGCGGCGAGCCGACGGAGCGCGACGCCTCGGCGAGCGGCCGGAACGCCTTGAGCTCCCGCTCGATCCGCGCGAACGTCACGCCGGCGCCGAGGTGGACGCGGCCGTTGTCCGCGTTCCACGTCTTGAGCTCGGAGACCCGGGACAGATCGAGCAGCGCGGGCGGCCGCGTGCGCCCGAAGTTCACGGCGACCATGAGGTCGGTCCCGCCGGCGACGGGCACCGCGTCGGGATGCGCGGCCTTCAGCTCCAGCGCCTCGTCGAGCGACCGCGGGAGCAGCACCTCCATCAGGCGGCCACCGTCGCGAACGCGTCGATCATCGCGGGCACGTCGTCGCCGAGCGGGTAGAGGACCGGGCACGTGCAGCCGTTGTCGATGTACTGCTGCACCTTCGCGCGGCACTCGTCCGCGGTGCCCGACGCCGTGATCAGCTGGACGACGTCGTCGGGGACGAGCGCCATCGCCTTCTCGATCTGCTCCGGCGTCGCCGGCCACGTGAGGACCTTGCCGATCTCCTCGAGCAGCGCCTCGTCGACGCCGCTCGCCTTCATGATGTGCGGCTGCTGGCCGAGGTACTGCGTCACGAGCTCGCGCGCGCGATCGAGTGCGACCGAGCGGTCCGGGTCGAGCGAGCAGACGACGAGCTGCGGCCGGTCGATGTCCTCGACGGTGCGGCCGGCGCGCGCGGCGCCGACGGCGAGCGCCGCCATCGCGTCCTTGTTGTACGCGGGGCCGACGAGGTAGTTGAGCAGGACGCCGTCGCCGATCTCTCCCGCGACCTCCATCATCTTCATCCCGGTCGCGCCGACGTAGATCGGCACCTTCTTCGGCGAGCGGTCGCCGTGGACGATGTCGATCTCGACGTCGTCGAGGTTCACGAACTCGCCGTGGTACGTCACGCGCTCCATCGCGAGCAGGCGGCGCGTCGCCTCGACGGTCTCGCGCATGCACGTGAGCGGCTTGCGGCGGTTCACGCCGACCTTCGACGCGAGCGGCTCCCACCACGCCCCGATGCCGAGGCTGATGCGGCCGGGCGCGAGGTCGTCGAGCGTCGAGAACGTCGCGGCCAGCAACCCGACGTTGCGCGTCCACGTGTTGACGACGCCGGCACCGATCCCGATCCGCTCGGTCACCGCGGCGAACGCCGCCATCGGCACCGTCGCCTCCCGCACGAGGCGGCTCTCGGCCTGCCACACGGCCTCGAACCCCGCCTTCTCCGCGAGCACCGCGTACTCCATGCCCTCGCGGATCGGGTGCTTGTCCTGGAGATAGAGCGCGACGCGGTTCATCGAAGGGCTCCTTCGGGCTCGTAGGGATGCGCGGGAAGCTCGGAGAGGCGGGCCCACAAGAGCTCGGCGGCGACGAGCGCGTCGGCGACGAGCTGCCGGCGGTCGGCGCGGACGAGCTCGCGGTCGAGGACGACCCACTCGCCCGCGACCATCACGTCGCGGACGTAGCGCGACGAGAGGCCGAAGATCCAGTGGCCCGCGAGGTTCCCGTCGTGGAGCGGGGCGGGGGCGTCGTAGTCGAGGACGACGAGGTCGGCGGGCGCGCCCGGCGCGAGCGTCCCGAGCAGCGGCTCGTCGAACGCGCGGCCCGCGAGGCGCGCGCTCTCGCCGAGCCGGTCGAGCGCCCAGTCGCCGCCGTGGCCGAGGTCGTCCTCGCGCAGCCGGAAGAACGCGGCGCGCGACTCCTCGAACATGTCGGAGCCGATCCCGTCGGTGCCGAGCGCGACCCGGCCGGCGAGGACCGAGGCGCTCGGCCGGCCGACGCCGTTGTTCATGTTCGACCGCGCGTTGTGCGCGACGGTGGCGCCCGCCTCGGCGACCGTCGCCGCCTCCGCCTCGTCGAGGTGGACGCCGTGCGCGAGCAGCGTCCCCTCGTTCAGCGCGCCGGCGAGGTCGAGCCGTTCGACGACGCGCACGCCGTCGCGTGCCACCGCGTCGCGCTCGTCGACGTCGTCCTCCGCGGCGTGGACGTGCAGGCCGACGCCGAACTCCCTCGAGACCTCGGTGCACGCCGCGAGCGTCTCGTCGCCGAGCGTGAACGACGCGTGCGCGCCGACCAGCCCGCGCGCGAGCGGCGGCCGCTCGTCGCGGACGCGCGCGAGGAAGCGGCGGTTCTCCGCGACGCCGGCGAGCGCCCGCTCCGGCCCGTCGCGGTCGCTCGTCTCGTAGCAGAGCACCGAGCGCACGCCGAGCTGCGCGAGCGCGTCGGCCATGATGTCGAGCGAGCCGTCGATCGCGTTCGGCGACGCGTGGTGGTCGACGAGCGTCGTCGTCCCGGTGAGGAGCGCCTCCATCCCGCCGACGAGCGCGGATGCGCGCACCGACTCCTCGTCGAGCGCGCGGTCGAGCCGCCACCAGACGCGCTGGAGGATCTCGAGGAAGTTCGTCGGCGGCTCGAGCGCGAACGGCATCCCGCGCGCGAGCGCCGAGTAGAGGTGCGTGTGCGCGCAGACGTTCCCGGGCACGACGAGGCAGCCGGAGCAGTCGCGCCGCGTGCCCGAGCCCTCCGCCGCGATGCGTCCGCCGTCGACGACGAGGTCGCGCCGCTCGACCGACGCCGGGTCGAGCGACGTCACGAGCGTGCCGCCCGCCAGGATCTCGGTCATCCGCGCCTGCTCACGAGCCGGGGGACGGCCGCGACCGCCGCGGGGGAGTCCTTCATCGGCAGCGTCGTCCGCCGGATCCCGTCGAACGCGTACAGCGCGCCGGCGACGGCGGACGCGGTCGGCACGAGCGCCGCCTCGCCGATCCCCTTCGCCCCGTACGGGCCCTCCGGCTGCGGCTCCTCGACGAGGATGCACTCGACCGGCGGCATGCCGGTGGGCGGGATGATGTGGAGCGACTTCAGCGTGTCCGTCACCGGCACGCCGCCCTCGCAGACGAACTCCTCCGACAGCGCGTGGCCGAGGCCCATGTGGAGCCCGCCCTCGATCTGGCCCTCGACGAGCGTCGGGTTGATCGCCCGGCCGACGTCGTGCGCCGCGACGACCTTCTCGATCGCGCCGTCGTCGTCGAGGATCACGACCTGCGTGCACCACGCGTACGCCATGTGCGTGACCGGCTCCGCGATCGACGGGTCGTTCGTCGTCGTGTAGTCGACGGTGATCTCGCCGCGGAACTCCTGTCCGGCGAGCGACTCGAGCGTCGCGCCGTCGAGCGCGGCCTTCAGCTTCCCGGCCGCCTCGATCACCGCGCGGCCGCCGAGCACCGTCGACCGCGACGCGGTCGTCTGTCCGGTCTCGAGGTCGCGCTCGGTGTCGACCGCGACCGTGATCCGCTCCGGCGGCAGGCCGAGCTCCTCGCACGCGATCTGCATCAGGACCGTGTCGACGCCCTGGCCCATCTCGGTCCACGAGTGGAAGAGCCTGACGCCGCCGTCCTCGCCGACGCGGAGGACGACGCGGCCGAACTCCGGGACGCCGTTGCCGATGCCGGTGTTCTTCACGCCGCACGCGATGCCCGCGTAGCGCGCGTTGCGATACGCGTCCTTGACCGCGAGCAGCGTCTTCTTCAGCCCGACGCCCGGCCCGAGCTTCTGGCCGGTGCCGAACCGCGCGCCCTCCTCGAGTGCGTTCCGCCAGCGGATCTCCCAGGGGTCGATCCCGACCTTCTCGGCGAGGACGTCGAGGATGCCCTCGACGGCGAAGTTGGACTGGTTGACGCCGAAGCCGCGCATCGCGCCGTTCGGCGGGTTGTTCGTGTAGACGGCCGTCGCCTCGACGTCGACCGCCGGGACGGCGTACGCGCTGCAGGCGTGGCCCGCGGCGCGCTCGAGCACCTTGTCGCCGACCGACGCGTACGCGCCCGTGTCGCCGACGATCCGCGCGCGGAGCGCGGTGAGCTTCCCGTCCTCGTCGCAGCCGACGGTGTACTCGAGCCACATCGGGTGGCGCTTGGAGTGGAAGCGGAGGCTCTCCTTCCGCGAGAGCGTCACGAGCACCGGGCGGCCCGTCTTCGTCGCGGCGAGCGCGGCGTGCGCCTGGACGTTCAGGTCCTCCTTCGCGCCGAACGCGCCGCCGGTCGAGACCTGCGTCACGACGACCTGCTCCTCGGGGACGCCGAGGAAGGACGCGATCTGCAGCCGGTCGTCCCAGATCCCCTGGCCCTGCGACCACACCTTCATCGGGCCGCCGTTCGCCGGCGTGACGAAGCACGCCTCGGGCTCGAGAAACGCGTGCTCGATCACCTGCGTCCGGTAGGAGCCGCTCGCGACGTGCGCCGACGCCGCGAGCGCCGCGTCGACGTCGCCGCGCTGCACGCGCGAGACGGAGAGGACGTTGCCGTTCGGCTGGAGCGTCGGCGCGCCGTCCGCGAGCGCGTCGAACGGGTCCGTCACCGGCTCGAGCACCTCGTAGTCGACGTCGACGAGCTCTGCGGCCTCGCGCGCCGCGCGGCGCGTCTCCGCGACGACGACGGCGAGCACGTCGCCGACGTACGACGTCGTCTCGCCGACCGCGACGAGCTGGCGCCAGTCCTTCGTGAGCGGCCCCTGCGTCCGGTTGCCGGGAACGTCGTCCGCGGTGAGCACCGCGACGACGCCCGGATGCGCAGCCGCGCGCGACGTGTCGAGCGAACGCACGACGGCACGCGGATGGTCGGAGAACCGCAGCGCGCCGTGGAGCATCCCCGGCGCCTTCATGTCGCCGACGAACGGCTCGTCTCCGAGCGCGAGCTCGACGCCGCGGTAGCGCGCCGTCCGCGACCCGACCCGCCCGCTCCGGTCGACCTCGGGGAGCGGCTCCCCGCGCCGCACGCCGGCGGCGAGCTCGATCGCGTCGACGATCTTCACGTAGCCGGTGCAGCGGCAGAGGTTCCCGAGCAGCGCGCGCTCGATCTCGTCGCGCGTCGGCTCCGGGTTCTTCCCGAGCAGCGCCTCGGCCTTCATCACGACGCCCGGCGAGCAGTACCCGCACTGCGACGCGCCCGCCGCGACGAAGCACTCCGCCCAGCGCCGCCGCACGTCCTCGGAGAGGCCCTCCTGCGTGACGACGCTCTTGCCCTCGACGCGCGACGCCTTCTGCGCGCACGAGACGACGGCGCGCCCGTCGACCATGACCGTGCAGGCGCCGCAGGACCCCTCCGGCGCGCAGCCGTCCTTCACGGACGTGCAGCCGAACCGTTCCCGCAGCACCTCGAGCAGGCTCTCGTCCTCCCGCGGTTCGACGGAGACGGGCGCACCGTTGAGCGTGAGGTCCATCGCGACTCCTTCCGTTACTCCATTGCCCCCAGCACGAGAGAGAGCAGGGCCATGCGCATGACGACGCCGTTGAACGCCTCGACCCAGTAGCGCTGGTGGCGCGTCGCGTCGACGTCGAGCGGCAGCTCGTCCATCCGCGGCAGGCTGTGGAGGATGATCGAGCTCGACTTCGCCTTGTCGCGCATCATCGTGCGCGTGACGGTGTACTCGGGCGGCGTCAGGCCGAGGGTGCCGTCGTCGCGCTCGACGCGCGACTGCGTGTAGTCGGCCTGGACGACCGGCTCCATGTAGATCACGTCGCACTCGCCGATCACTGCCTCGGTCGAAGGCGCCTCCTCGTACATCACGTTCAGCGCGTCGAGCTCCTCCTTGAACTCCGGCAGGAGCGACATGTCGGGCGGGCCGACGACGTACGCCTTCGCGTCGAACTGCGAGAGCGCGTAGAGGATCGAGTGCATCGTCCGCATGCGCATGTCGCCGACGAGGAGGTAGGTGATCCCGTCGAGCGTCCCGAGCTCGCCCTTGATCGTGTACAGGTCGGTGAGGACCTGCGTCGGGTGCTCGCCCCAGCCGTCGCCGCAGTTGATCACCGGCACCGACGACCAGTGGGCGGCCTCGGCGGGCGCGCCCTGCTCGAAGTGCCGCATCGCGATCACGTCGGCGTAGAACTCGAGCATGTGGATCGTGTCCTTCATCGACTCCTGGTAGAAGTCGCCGGCGCGCGTCATCTTCGCGTCGGAGAACCCGAGCACGTGGCCGCCGAGCCGGTGCATCGCCGCCTCCGTCGACATCCGCGTGCGCGTCGACGGCTGGTAGAAGGCCGTCAGCAGCGTCTTCTCGGCGAGCAGGTCGACGTTCCGCCGCCGCTTCGCGATCGGGGCGAGCTCGTCGCAGACCTCGAAGACGCGCTCGAACTCGTTCCGCTCAAAGTCCTTGAG
>DATJOZ010000081.1:0-6348 GCA_035506655.1 Gaiellaceae bacterium | reverse complement strand
ACGCGACGCTGCCGTGGCTCGGACACCAGGGCTGGTACATGCTGCTCGTCGACCTCTTCGTGATCCTCGTGTTCGCAGGAGTCGCCACCGCCGCCGCGGTCCGCGCCTTCGTCAACCCGCAGCGGTTCGCCGGCTCGCACCGCGCCGAGGCGTACGTGATCCTCGTGCTGATCGCCGGCGTCGTGCTCACGCTCCTCTGCTGGCACGCCGCCGCGATCGCGTCCGGCCGGAACGAATGGCCCGCGCACTGGTCGTTCCTCTCGAACGCGCTCGCGCAGGTCTTCCCGTCGTCGACCGTCGCCGAGCGGATCTTCGTCTGGGCGCACCTCTGCGTGATCCTCGGCTTCCTCGTCTACCTGCCGTACTCGAAGCACCTCCACATCGCGACCGCCGCGGTGAACGTCTGGCTCGCGCGCACCGGCGCGCGCGGCCGGCTCGAGCCGCTGCGGTTCGACGTCCCGGACGACGAGCTCCGCTTCGGCGTCGCGACGATCGCCGACCTGACCCGGAAAGAGGTGATCGACGCGTTCTCGTGCACCGAGTGCGGACGCTGCCAGGACGCGTGCCCCGCGTACGCGACGGGGAAGATCCTGTCGCCGAAGCTCTTGATCATGGGTGTCCGCGACCAGGTCTTCGCGCAGAGCGACGCGCCGATCGTCGGCAACGGCGTCCCCGAGGACATGATCTGGGACTGCGTCACGTGCGGCGCGTGCGTCGAGGCGTGCCCCGTCTCGATCGAGCACGTCGACCACATCGTCGACCTGCGTCGCAACCGCGTGATGGTCGACGCGCAGTTCCCGGCGGAGGCGGAGCCGATGCTGCGCGACGTCGAGCGTTCGTCGAACCCGTGGGGCAAGCCGCAGACCGACCGCGCAGCGTGGGCGGAGGAGCTCGGCGTCCGCGTGCTCGAGCCCGGCGACCCGGCGCCGGAGGTCCTGTACTGGGTCGGCTGCGCCGCGTCGTTCGACGAGCGCGCCCGCGCGTCCGCCGAGTCGACGGCGAAGCTCCTCCGGAAGGCCGGCGTCGACTTCGCGATCCTCGGCCCGCGCGAATCGTGCACCGGCGACCCGGCGCGCCGGATGGGGAACGAGTACGTCTTCCAGACGTTCGCGGAGCAGAACGTCGTGACGCTGAACGACCAGGGCGTGACGAAGATCGTCGCGAGCTGTCCGCACTGCTTCAACACGCTCGCGAACGAGTACGCGGACTTCGGCGGCCGCTACGAGGTGCTGCACCACACCGAGCTCCTCGCCGAGCTCGTCGACTCGGGCCGCCTCGAGACGAAGCCCGGCGCCGAGAAGATCACGTACCACGACTCCTGCTACCTCGCGCGCCACAACGACGTGCGCATCGAGCCGCGGAAGCTCCTGAACGTGATCGGGCAGCCGGTCGAGATGAAGCGGAGCGGCAAGCAGACGTTCTGCTGCGGAGCCGGCGGCGCGCACATGTGGATGGAGGAGCGCGGCCGCCCGATCAACGTCGAGCGCGCGCGCGAGGCGGCCGAGACCGGGGCGGAGACCCTCGCCGTCGCGTGCCCGTTCTGCACCGTGATGCTCGACGACGGCATGCGCGAGGCCGGCGCGGAGCTTCGCGTCGCCGACGTCTCGACCCTGCTCGTGGAAGCACTCGAGAGCTAGACGTTCACTCGGCCGGGCCGGCGCCGCACGGCCCGCGCATGTAGAGGCGATAGCGCGCCTTCGAGAGCAGCCAGGTCCAGTGCCCGTCCACCGGGACGAGATGGAACGTGTACGTGGCGACCAGCGGGTCGGTCGGCTTGAACCAGGCGAGCTCGACGTGCACGGTCACGGCCACGCCGGGCACCGCATGAGCAAGCCCCGGGACGCGGACGTCTGCGCGCCGGACGCCGACGACGTGCATCGACCGCAGCGGCGCCGAGAACGGCGTCGCCGACTCGCACCGGACGAACGCCGTCCGCGAGACGACGCTCTGGTGGAACGGGTAGAGGCTGTCCCAGGCCGCGCCCCAGCGGCCGCGCGTCTTTCCGTCGATGCTCGCGATGAGGAACGGGCCGGCCGTCCGGAGTGCCGGCCACGCCGACGCGTGCGGCGCGCGCCGCGGGACGCCCGCCGCCGGGCGGACGGCGACCAGCGCGCCGGCGACACAGCCGAGAACTGCGACGGCGACCGTCGCCGCGAGTAGGCGTCTCGATGAGCTCACGTCCCGCAGGGTGCGCCGCGACGTTCACGAAACGCTCACCACCGGGTCTCGCGCCGGTCAATCGCTCCGCCGCGCCGGTAACTGCGCGGTAACCGCGCCTGTTGCCGGTGCCGGGCCGGTGGTACGTTCAGTCGAGGTCGATGATCGACTACCGCGTCCTCGGCTCGCTCGAGGTCGTCCGCGACGGCGAGGCGGTCGATCTCGGTCCCCGGACCCAGCGGGCGGTGCTGGTCCTTCTGCTGCTCAACGCGAACGAGGCGGTGCAGGCGCGCGCGATGGTCGACGCGCTCTGGCCCGAGCCGCCGCCGAGCGCGTCGAAGATCGTCCAGAACTGCGTAATGCGGCTGCGGCGCGTGCTGCCCGACGACTCGCTCGTCACGCGCGGGCGCGGGTACGAGCTTCGCGTAGCGCGCGACGAGTTCGACGTCGACCGCTTCTCGCGCGCGGTGGACGCCGGTCGCGAGGCGCTGCGAAACGAGGACTATTCGGCGGCTCTCGAGCAGTTCGACGGAGCGCTCGCGGAGTGGCGGGGCGAGCCGTTGCGGGACCTCGACGACCCTCCGTTCGTCGACGACGCGATCCGCCGGCTCGAAGGCCTGCGCCTGCGCGCCGCGCGCGGCCGGGTCGAGGCCGGCCTCGCGCTCGGTCGCCACGCGGAGATCGTCGACGAGCTCGAGGGTCTCGTGCGCGAGCGTCCGCTCGACGAGCATCTCCGCGCGCAGCTGATGCTCGCCCTCTACCGCAGCGGGCAGCAGGCGGCCGCGCTCGAGGTGTACCGCGACGGGCGCAGGATCCTCGTCGACGAGCTGGGCATCGAGCCCGGCCCGGAGCTCGGCCGGCTCGAGCAGGCGATCCTCCGGCAGGAGTCGGAGCTCGACGCGACCGCGCCGCATGGAGTGGCGACGCCCGGCGCGCGCGTCGGGCCGCGGTTCGTGGTCGTCGGTGCACTCGTCGTGCTCGCGGCGGCCGCCGTGGCATTCGCGGTCTTCCGCACGACCAGCGGGTCCGCGTCGGCGGCGGTGCCGCCCGACGACGTCGCCGTCGTCGACCCGTCGGCCGCCCGCGTCATCGGGCGCGTCCCGGTCGGCGCCCGCCCGGCCGGGATCGCCGTCGTGCGCGGCTTCGTCTGGGTCTCGAACACGGGTGGCGGAACGCTGACCGAGATCGATCCCCAGAGCCGAGAGGTGATCGAGCCGAGCCTGGCGGTGGCGTCCGACACCACTTCGACCGTCACATCGATCGCCCGGCTCGGGGATGACGTCTGGCTGGTCGACAGCGGGACGAGCACGGTCACTCGCCTGGCGACGGGTGTGTGCTGCACGATCGCGCATTTCCCGCTTCCGGCGTCCGATCGGAGCAGCACGGACTTCCTCACGGTCACCTCGGGCGGCGGGCACATCTGGCTCACGAGCAGCGGCGAGCCCGAGCTGCTCGAGATCGACGACGGAACGGGACGCGTCGTCGCGCGCAGCCCGCTTCCAGGACCGGGGATCGGCGCGGTGTCGGGCTTCGGGAGCGTCTGGTGCGCCGTGTCGCGAGGGCCGGGCGACGGAGTCGTCGTCCGCGTCGACCTCGCGACGGGGAGGACGGCCGCTCAGATCCGGCTCCCGGGAACGCCGGCTGCAGTGACGACCGGATACGGGTCGGTGTGGGTGACGGTTCCCAGTCGCGACGCGGTGGTCGAGATCGATCCGGCGACGAACACCGTCCTGCGCACGATCCCCGTTCCGGGCCATCCGCTCGCCGTCACAGCAGGTCTCGGCGCGGTCTGGGCGGCGACCGGCTCGACAGAGCGACTGATCCGTATCGACCCGGCAACGGGCGACGTCGCGCAAGGCATCCCGCTGCACGGGACCCCACGCGGCCTCACCGTCGCGGCCGGCAAGGTCTGGGTGGTCGGCGCCTAGCCGAGCGCTGCGCGAATCACCTCGATCGCGTTGCTCTCGCCGGGCGCGACGTCGAGGATGACCTGCCTGTCGGCGGGAAGGTCGGCCTTCGTCGCCATGCGCATCTCCTTCGGCTCGTGTCCGTTTACGATCGGCGGCATGCCGCGCCTGGTCGACCTCTCGGCACCGATCGTCACGAGCCCGGCCGAGACTCCGGACTTCCTTCGCGTCAGCATCGAGTTCCACTCGAACGCGCAGGGCGCCGACGACGTGGAGCAGATGCTCGGCGTGCCGCGGCGACGGGCGCGGAGACCCTCGCCGTCGCGTGGCCGTTCTGCACCGTGATGCTCGACGACGGCATGCGCGAGACCGGCGCGGAGCTTCGGGTCGCCGACGTCTCGACGCTCCTCGCGGAATCGCTCGAAGCC
Source organism: Gaiellaceae bacterium (assembly GCA_035506655.1). Classification (GTDB taxonomy): domain Bacteria; phylum Actinomycetota; class Thermoleophilia; order Gaiellales; family Gaiellaceae; genus Palsa-739. The sequence continues at coordinate 1,856 of DATJOZ010000081.1, read as the reverse complement.
GGCACCCCGTGACGGGCGGCGTCCCGCCGAGGGCGGCTCTCGTCGAACGGCTCGCCGAGATCGTCGACGCCGTTCAGCGTCCCCATCCCGTTCGGGTCGCGGTCGACGGTCCCGACGCGGCCGGCAAGACGACGCTCGCCGACGAGCTCGCCGTCGCACTACGCCGCCGTGGCCGGACGGTGATCCGTGCGTCGATCGACGGCTTCCACCGCCCGCGCGCGGAACGCCACCGGCGCGGCCGGGACTCGCCGGAGGGCTACTACGAGGACTCGTTCGACTACCCGGCGTTTCGGAGCGCTCTGCTCGATCCGCTCGGGCCGGGCGGTGACCGTGGATACCGCGTCGCGGTCTTCGACTTCCGGATCGACGACGCGCGGCCGGAGCCGATCGCGCAGGCGTCGGAGGACGACGTCCTCGTCGTCGACGGCGTCTTCCTCCTCCGTCCCGAACTCGTGGACGCCTGGGACCTGCGCGTGTTCGTGTCCGCCGGCTTCGACGAGATCGTTCGCCGCGCGACGGCGCGGGACGCCGGCTCGCCCGACGAGGTCGAGCGTCGCTACCGGGCGCGCTACATCCCCGGCCAGAGGCTGTACTTCGCGGAAGCGCACCCGCTGGACGCGGCGGACCTCGTCGTCGAGAACGACGACCCCGTGCGGCCCGTGCTCCGCGCCCGCGCGTCCGGCGCCGTGGGAAACGGCTAGGCGCGAGCGCAAAAAGAGGGGCCCTTGCGGGCCCCCGAAACGACCTCTGTCAAGTCTTCGATCCGTGTCGTTGCTCTTGCTCGTGGGTCGTTTCACCGACAGTGTCTGCCCGGCCCCGGGGAGCCGCATCCGTACCTAGTACGGAGCTAGCCGAGCGCGGCAGTGATCGTCGCGATCGCGTCGCTCTCGTTCGCCGAGACGCCCTTCGCCGCCTCCGCGACCGACTGCGCGACGTCGAGGACGGCAGCCTTGTACGCGGGAACGTCGTCGGGCGACTTCGCCTCGAGCGCCGCGACGGCCGTCGTCAACGCGGCGACGGTCGCCTCCTTCGCCTCCTCGGGCGACGCGGTCGCGCCGAACGGCCGGCCGTGGCCGGAGGCGATCTCGCGGACGAGCGCACTGTCGCTCTTCTCGTGCGCGGCGCTCAGGTGCTTCGCGAGCGCGCTCGCCTCCTTGAAGTTGTCGAAGAACCCGCGGTCGCTCATCGCGACGAGGAACCCCGCGCCCGCGAGCCCGTGTTCCATCGCGTCCCATTCGTCCTGCGTGAAGTCGGCCTTGGTCGCCATGTGATCTCCTTCATCGGGGCTGCCTGTTGATCCGATCTTTGCAGGCGTAGTCTCCCGCCATGCTGGTGGACGACCGGATCGCGCACGTGCTCCTCGCGGCGGCGGCGATCCTCGTGGTCGCCGGCGAGCTGCTCGCCTCGTACGTCGGCCAGACCCGCGGCGGGCGCCGCGTGTTCGGCCGCAACCGCGACGGCGCGGTGCAACAGGACCGCGGGACGAAGCTCGTCGTCGCGCTCTCCGCGTACCTCGCGATCGGCGCGGCGATCGTGATCGCGAAGTCGCCGGGTCTCCGCGGCGGCGCCGACACGTGGTGGACGTTCGGGCTCGGACTCGCGATCGCACTCGCGGGGGCCGGCCTTCGCGACTGGTCGATCGTGAGCCTCGGCCGCTACTTCCGCCGCGAGGTGACGATCGAACCGGGCCAGACGATCGTGCGCCGCGGCCCGTATCGCGTGTTGCGGCACCCGTCGTACACCGGTCTCGCAGTGATGATCGCCGGTTTCGGGCTCGCGATCGGAAGCTGGCTCGGCGCCGCGGCCGCGCTCGTCATCGTCGTCGCGGGACTCCTGCCGCGCATCCGCGTCGAGGA
>DATJOZ010000080.1:0-48377 GCA_035506655.1 Gaiellaceae bacterium | reverse complement strand
AGCGAGCGGCGCGCGCGGAAGATCAGCGTCTCGACGGCGGCCTGCGAGAGGTCGAGCTCGTCGGCGATCTCGCGGTACGAGAGCCCCTGCCACTCGCGCAGCAAGATCGCGCGGCGCTGGTTCTCCGGCATCGTCTCGAGGACGTCCTGCAGACCGATCAGCTCGTCGGCGCGGCGCTGCGGCGCGGGCGCGAGCTCCTCGACGAGGTCGAAGTCGGCGGGCGACTCGATCCGCCCGCGGCGCCACGACGAGCGGCGCCTCGACAGGCAGACGTTGTGCGCGATCTTGAACAGCCAGGCCGACTCCAGCTCCGGCACGACGCCGCGCCGGAGCCCGCGGAACGCGTTCAGGAACGTGCTCTGGACGGCGTCCTCCGCCTCCTCGCGCGAGCCGAGCTGGTGCAGGCAGTAGCCGAAGATCTGATTCGCGTAGCGCTCGTAGAGCGCACGCGTCGCGTCGGCCTCGGGAGCGGCTACCCGATCGGCCTGGTCGGCACGACCTGTGGACGGAACTGCGGCCAAATGATCTTCCCCTGCGAAGACGGAAGCTGGCCCCGCCCGAGCCAGCCGTCACATCTTGCGCGAGGTTTCCCCCCGGGGGCAACCCTGCGCGGGCGGATTTACCGGGGATTTACCCGGTTGAGGGACACCTTCCTCCCCCGGCAGGGGTACGTCAAGCGCCCGAGAGGACGCGTCCGGCGAGCTCGCGGCGCAGACGGACGAGGAGCGCCTCGAGCGCGAGCGGGACGGAGAGCTGCAGCTCCTCGGCCTCGCGCCACGCCGCGCGGACGATCTCGCACGCGCGCTCGGCGCCGAGCGAGCGCTCGCGCGTCGCGTCCTCGCGCAGGTCGTCGCGGCGGTCGACGTGCACGACCGCGGACTCCGCCCCGGCCGCGACGACGACGAGGTCGCGGTACCACCACTCGAGCTCCTCGAGCGTCGCGAGCAGCTCGTCGCGCTCGGCGCCGCGCTGCGAGCGGCGCACGCGCTGCTCGGCCTCGCGCCCCGTCAGCTCGAGCACCTCGACCGTCTCCTCCGCCTTCTCCTTCGCCTCCGCGCCGCGCTCCGCGATTCCCTCGAGGAGGAGCTGCGCCGCCTCGTGCGCGTCGAAGGCCGGGTCGAGGTAGACCGAGCGCGCGACGCCGAGCAGCGTCTCGCGGCGGCGCGCGGCCGCCGAGTCGAGCAGCCGCTCCGCGCGGTCGAGCCGTCCGCCGGCGACGCGCGCGATCGTCGTCACCTCGTCCTCCGCGAGCTCGGGCGCGCGCACGCGCACCGCGTCGTGCACCGCGCGCTCGGACAGCCGCCGGAACGGGACGAGCTGGCAGCGCGAGCGGATCGTCTCCGGCAGCGGGCCGAGGTCGTCCGCGATGAGGAGGATCACCGCGTAGGGCGGCGGCTCCTCGAGGTCCTTCAGCAGCGCGTCGGCGGCGTCCTCGTTCATCGTGTCCGCCGCGAAGACGATGTAGACGCGGCGCGACGCCTCGAACGGGCGCATGTGGAGGTCGCGGCGCAGCTCGCGGATGTCGTCGATGCGAATCTGGTCGCCGACGGGCTCGAGCACGTAGAGGTCCGGGTGCGTTCGCCGCTCGACGCGCGCATGGTCGCCGAGCAGCTCCGCCGCGAAGAGCAGCGCGAGCGGCCGCTTCCCGACGCCGGGCGGCCCGTGCAGGAGATAGGCGTGGCGCGGCCCTTCGGCGAGCGCCGCCGAGAGCAGGCGCTTCGCCTCGTGCTGCTCGAGCACGACCTCGAAGCGGATCATGCGCGGCTCCGGAGGAGCGGCTCGACGACCGACCAGACCTCCGCCGCGATCTCGCCGACGTCGCGCGCCGCACCGTCGTCGCCGGCGGTCGCGACGACCCGCCAGCCGTCCTTCCGCGCGAGGCCGAGGTAGACCTCGCGCGACGCGTCGCCGTGCGCGGTGTCGGACTCGTGGATGTCCGCCTCCAGCGTCGTGTAGCCGCGTGCGCCCTTCCGCGCGACGAGCTCGCGCGCGAGCGCGGCCGGCGCGTCGAACAGCACGACGAGATCCGGCCGCGGGAGCGCGAACTCGCCGTACTCGACCGCGAGCAGCCACTCGATCACGCGCTCGCGCGCCTCGCCGTCGAGCTTCGCGCCCTGGTGCGCGAGGTTCGACGCCACGTAGCGGTCGCAGATCACGAGATCCGACCCGTCGAGCGCGGCGACGAGCTCCGGCCGTGCGTGCAGCCGGTCGCACGCGTAGAGCAGCGCGGCGAGCTCCGGGTGCACCTCGTCGAGCCCGCCGAGCTCGCCGTTCAGGTAGCGCTCGATCGCGTCGCTGAAGGGGTTGCCGTCGTAGCGCGGGAAGCTGAACGACGCGACCGCGTAGCCGGCGGCGCGCGCGGCGTCGGCGAGGTGCGCGGCCTGCGTCCCCTTGCCGGAGCCGTCGATCCCCTCGATCGCGACCAGGAGCCCTGCCATCCCGGCCTAGGATACGAGGCCGATGCGCGCGATCGTCACCGGAGGCGCCGGCTTCATCGGCTCGCACGTCGCCGACGCGCTCGCGGCGCGGGGCGACGAGGTGCACGTCCTCGACGACCTCTCGAAGGGAAAGCGGGAGAACGTCGGGGCCGGGGTCGAGCTCCACGTCGCCGACATCCGCGACCCGGACGCGGTGTTCGACGCGGTCCGGCCGGAGGCGGTCGTCCACTTCGCGGCGCAGGCGGACGTGCGCGTGTCCGTCGAGCAGCCGGCGCTCGACGCGTCGGTGAACGTGATCGGGACGGTGCGGATCCTCGAGGCGGCGCGGCGGCACGGCGCGAAGGTCGTGTTCGCGTCGTCGGGCGGCGCGGGCTACGGCGAGTGCGGCGGGCCGGCCCCGGAGACGACGCCGATGGAGCCGCTCGCGCCGTACGGGACGTCGAAGCTCGCGGGCGAGGAGTACCTCGCGACGTACAACAGGCTCTACGGGACGGGGCACGTGACGCTCCGGCTCGGCAACGTCTACGGGCCGCGGCAGGAGCCGCACGGCGAGGCCGGCGTCGTCGCGATCTTCATGGGGCTGCTGCGCGACGGCGGGACGCCGCGGATCTACGGCGACGGCTCGCAGACGCGCGACTACGTCTTCGCCGGCGACGTCGTCGACGCGACGCTCGCCGCGCTCGCGCACGACGGCGGCGTCTTCAACGTCGGCACCGGCGTCGAGACGTCCGTGCTCGAGCTCTACGCGGCGATCCGCGCCGCGAGCGGCGTCGACCGCGACCCGGAGCACGCGGAGGCGCGGCTCGGCGAGCTGCAGCGGAGCGTCCTCGACCCGTCGCTCGCCGCGCGCGAGCTCGGCTGGCGCCCGGCACACTCGCTCGCCGAGGGCCTCGCCGAGACCTGGGCCTGGATCGCCGCGTAGAAGGAGCGCGCGGCGGGGCGCCGAAACGGTTCGGGCCGTGGAGCACGCCCCGTTCATCACCTCCCGCTCGTTTCCCTGGCGGACCGCGACGATCGTCGTCGGGGCGATCGCGGCGGCGGAGCTCGTCGCCCTCGCGCTGATCGGCGGGACGCGCGCCGCGCACCTCGTGCGGCCCGCCGCGCACGCGGCCGCGCCCGCGGCGAAGACGAAGGTCGCCGCTTCGCCCGCGTGGCGCGCCGCCGCGACGGTCGCGACCCACTCGGCGCCGCCCGCGCACCCGATCTGGCCGCGCGCCCGCGTCGCCGTCCTCGTCCTGAACGGCAACGGGATCAGCGGCGCCGCCGCCGCGGAGGCGTCCCGGATCCGCGCGCTCGGCTACCGCGTCCCCGCGGCGACGAACGCGCCGTACCACGACTACTCCCGCTCGATGATCCTCTTCAGGCCCGGCTTCCACCCCGAGGCGCGCCGGCTCGCGCACGACGCGCACATCGGCCTCGTCGCGCCGGTGGACGGGATGCGCACGGCGCAGCTCAGGGGGTCGAAGCTCGTGGTGATCCTCGGGGGCAGCTAGGCGGCCACACGCCGAGCACCGTGTGCCGCGCCTGGTCGAGCAGGCCGCACGGCTTCCCCGCAGGGCCCTGGCTGTCGTACTTGTAGGCGTTGGCGAACGCGTGGTACGCGAGCGCGGACGCGCCGTGCTCCCAGTAGAAGGAGCCGAGGTCCCACCAGGTGCTCCCGTTCTGGGGCTCGAGCGCGACCTCCTGGCGGTAGAGCTCCGCCGCGCGTCGGACGTTCCCCGAGGCGTCCTCGAGCGCGGCCCAGTCGGAGAGGACGAACGTCGAGAGCGGGTTGTACGTGTGCGCGCGCTTGAAGTCGGCGATCGTCGTCGCGTTCGCGAGCGTGCGCGCCGAGAGCCACGGTGCGGCAAGCGAATACGCGCACGCGACCGCGACGAGCACCGCGCCCGTTGCGACGAGCGGATGCCGCGCGCGGGCGGGCTCCGCGGCGGGCCGACCGACGAGCGCGCCCGCGACGAGGAGTAGCGGCCCGACGGTCGCGACGTAGTTCCAGTCCATGTCGACGACGGTGTGGACGAGGAACGCCGCGAGCGCGACGGCGAGCGCCGTGACCGCGGCGCGCTCGGCGCCGGTCGCCCCGCGGCGCGCGCGCACGATCCCGACGGCGGCCGCGACGGCCGCGCCGACGTAGAGCAGGAAGCCGACGATCCCCGTCTCGCCGAGGAGCTGGAGCGGCGTGTTGTGCGGCTCCTCCGTCGTCAGCGGGCTCGCGCGCAGGCGGAGGTCGGTGAGCTGGAACGTCCCTGCGCCGGTGCCGCCGAGCGGATGGCCCGTGAACGCGGACCACTCCTCCGTCCACCAGCGCCAGCGGTTGCTCGAGTTGAGGCTCGTGACACGGCCGGGCGTCGAGGAGATCTGCGACGAGACGGGATTCGTGAACTCGTGCCAGAGCCGGCCCGCGAACGCCGCGCTCGCGGCGACGCCCGCGAGAACGGCGACGAGCGCGACGATGACGGCGATCCGCTCGACACGCGCGCGCCGCGCGTCGGAGAGCGGCCGCCGCGTCTCCGCACGCGCGAGCGCCAGCGCGACGGCGAACGCGGCGGCGCCGAGCCCGAGCAGCGCGAGCCCGAAGAGCCGGCCGTCGTGGACGCGCGTCGCGTGCGACTGCCCGTCCTTCGTGATCCCGTCGAGCGCGAGCGCGACCCCGAACGCCGCGGCGCCGGCGACCGCCGCGACCGCCGACGCGACGAGGCTCTCGACGCGGTCGCGCTCGAGCACGACCCATGCCGCAGCGGCGGCGACCGCGAGCGCGACGCCGAAGCGCGAGTACGTGAGCAGCACCGTGACGACCGCGGCGTAGAGGAGCACGACGCCCGCGGCGCGCACGCCCGCCGCGCGCCGGCGCGGCGCGGCGATCCACAGCCCGACGGGAACCGCGACGTCCGCGAGCAGCGCGAGCTCGTTCCAGTAGCCGACCGGCGCGCGCAGCCGCGCGACGCGGCCGTAGTCGCCGTAGAGCGCCGGGACGCACTTCGCGAGCAGCGCCCAGCCGAGCACGAGCGCGAGCAGCACCGCAGCGGCGCGCGCGACCTGCACCGCGGGCCGCGGCAGGATCGCCGCGAGCTGCACCCCGACGAGCGCAAACGCCGCGTAGACGAGCATCCGGTTCGTGTACCCCCAGGTCAGGTCCGGCGAGAGCGACCACGTCGTCGTGACCCCCATCCAGACCGCGAGTCCGAGCAGGCATGCGACGAACGTCACGACCGCCCGGTCGAGGGCCGGCGCGGGCGTCACGCCGAACGCCGCGGCGGCCGCCATGACCGCAGCGAGCCCGAGGACGAGGGCGCCGATCCAGGTCAGCGGCCCGTCCGCGAAGCCGCCGGAGAAGAAGAGGGCGCAGAAGGCGGCCGCGGCGGCCACCGCGGCGAACGCGAGGCCCGGGCCTCCGATCCGTTCCGCCGCAGCGTGCACCGTCGATGACGCTAGCATTGACAAAACCCGGCGGACGGCCGGTTCACAAATGCCTTACAGGGGCATAACCGCGGGACCAACGCCGTCCGGGAGACTGGGAACGATCCAGTCGCACGCGCGCAGTCGCGCGGTCCGGTTCGGTATCGGGAGATGAGGACGACGAGACTGAGGACCCGCAAGAGCACACGGCGCCGGCGCCCGGCGAGGGCGTTCCTCGTCGTCGCCGCGAGCATCGTCGCGCTCGCCGCCGCGGGCTCCGCCGCCGCCGCTCCCGCCGCCGCGCAGACCCCGACGAACACCTGCTGGAAGGACGTCGTCAACGACTGGCTCGCACACCAGCCGAACCTCACCGGGCTCTATCCGATCCCCTGCTACACGCAGGCGATCCAGCACCTGAACGCGTACTCGGACGTCCAGGCGTACTCGAGCGCGATCGACGACATCCACCGCGCGCTCCTCGCTGCGATCCTCACCCAGCGCGGCGACGGCGGCGGCTCGAGCTCGAGCGGCGGCGGCGGCGGCACCTCCGGCGGCTCCTCGGGCGGCTCCTCGTCGTCGAGCTCCGGCGGCTCCTCCTCGTCGAGCTCCGGCGGCCCGATCAACAGCCTCTTCAACGACCTCGGCCCGGGGAACGCGCAGTCCGTCCCGCTGCCCCTGCTCGTGCTCGGCGCGCTCGCCGGCCTCCTGCTCCTCGCGGGCGCCGGAACCTGGATCGCCAGGCGCTTCCAGGCGCGCAAGATGACCCCCGCGACGGCGCCGGCGACGGGCCCGCGGCAGGCTCCGCCGAAGCCCCGCTAGCCCCGCCGGGCCGCCGCGCTGCCATCCGACGCGCGTTCTACATTGCGCGGTCCCGCGCAAGGCCTCGCGCCCGCGGTAGCCCGGATCGTCGCAACTAAAATTCGGAGGGTCAGCATGGCGAGCGTCGAGCACACAACCACCGATCAGACGACCGCGGAGGTCGTGAACTCCGTCATGGACGAGGAGGCGAGGCTCGGCGTCCGGCGCTACTTCACGATCCCGGGCCGCGACCCGTTCGACGAGATCGAGTGGGAGATCCGCGACGCCGTCATCCCGGGCCGCAACGGCCCCGCCTTCGAGCAGCGCGGCGTCGAGTTCCCGCGCTTCTGGTCGCAGACCGCGACGAACATCGTCGCGCAGAAGTACTTCCGCGGAAGGCTCAGCTCGCCCGAGCGCGAGTCGAGCGTGAAGCAGATGGTCGGCCGCGTCGTCGACACCGCCGTCGCGTGGGGCAAGCAGGGCGGCTACTTCGCCGACGACGAGGAGGCCGACACGTTCGAGGCCGAGCTGAAGGCGATCCTCGTCAACCAGTACGCCTCGTTCAACAGCCCGGTGTGGTTCAACGTCGGTTTCGAGGAGAAGCCGCAGTGCTCGGCGTGCTTCATCCTCTCGATCGACGACTCGATGGAGGCGATCCTCGACTGGATCCGCCGCGAGGGCGTCATCTTCCGCGGCGGCTCGGGCTCCGGCGTCAACCTCTCGAAGCTCCGCTCCTCGAAGGAGCAGCTGTCGAAGGGCGGACACGCGTCGGGCCCCGTCTCGTTCATGCGCGGCGCCGACGCGTCCGCCGGCACGATCAAGTCCGGCGGCAAGACGCGGCGCGCCGCGAAGATGGTCGTGCTCGACGTCGACCATCCGGACGTCGAGGAGTTCATCTGGTGCAAGGCCAAGGAGGAGCGGAAGGCGCGCGTCCTCGAGCAGGCCGGCTACGACATGTCGCTCGACAGCCCCGACTGGGCGTCGATCCAGTACCAGAACGCGAACAACTCCGTCCGCGTCAGCGACGCGTTCATGGAGGCGGCGACCGAGGGCCGCGAGTTCAACCTCACCGCCCGCACCGACGGCGCGGTGCTCGACACCGTCGACGCGCGCGACCTGCTCCGCCAGATCGCGGCCGCGGCGTGGGAGTGCGCCGACCCGGGCGTCCAGTACGACACGACGATCAACTCGTGGCACACGCTGCCGAACACGGGCCGCATCAACGCGTCGAACCCGTGCTCGGAGTACATGTCGATCGACGACTCGGCGTGCAATCTCGCGTCGCTGAACCTGATGAAGTTCCGCCGCGAGGACGGCGAGCTCGACGTCGAGGCGTTCGAGCACGCGTGCGACGTCGTGTTCCTCGCGCAGGAGATCCTCGTCGGCTACTCGTCGTATCCGACGCCCGAGATCGAGCGGAACGCGAAGGCGTTCCGTCAGCTCGGCCTCGGCTACGCGAACCTCGGCGCGCTCCTGATGGCGCGCGGGCTCCCGTACGACTCGGACGAGGGCCGCGCATATTCGGCGGCGATCACCGCGCTCATGACCGGCCGCGCCTACCGCAAGTCGGCGGAGATCGCGGCGCGGATGGGCCCGTTCGCCGGCTACGCGCTGAACCGCGCGCCGATGATCGGCGTGATCGCGAAGCACCGCGCCGCGGTCGGGAACATCGAGCACTCCGCGTCCGTCCCGTCCGACCTGCTCACCGCGTGCCGGCAGGCGTGGGACGACGCGCTGAACATCGGCGAGATCCACGGCTACCGCAACGCGCAGGCGACGGTGCTCGCGCCGACCGGGACGATCAGCTTCATGATGGACTGCGACACGACCGGCGTGGAGCCCGACTTCTCGCTCGTGAAGTCGAAGAAGCTCGTCGGCGGCGGCGAGATCACGATCGTGAACAAGACCGTCCCGATGGCGCTCGAGAAGCTCGGCTACGCGCCGCGCGAGGTCGAGGAGACGGTCGCGTTCATCGACGAGCGGAACAGCATCGTCGGCGCGCCGTACGTCAAGACGGAGCACTACCCCGTGTTCGACTGCGCCGTCGGCGACCGCGCGATCCACTACCTCGGCCACGTGAAGATGATGGGCGCGGTGCAGCCGTTCATCTCCGGCGCGATCTCGAAGACGGTGAACATGCCGGAGGAGGTCACGGTCGAGGACGTGATGAGCCTCTACGTCGACGCATGGCGCCTCGGCGTGAAGGCGATCGCGATCTACCGCGACAACTGCAAGGTCGCGCAGCCGCTGTCGACCGGCAAGGAAGGCGCCGCTGCGCTGCCGCCGGTCCCGATCCGCGAGCGCAAGCGCCTGCCGCTCGACCGCACCGAGGTCGGACGCAAGTTCCAGGTCGGCGACCACGAGGGCTACATCCACGTCGGCCTCTACGACGACGGCAGCCCCGGCGACATCTTCGTCGACATCGCGAAGGACGGCACGACGATGGCCGGGCTGATGAACTCGCTCTGCCTCGCAGTGTCGATGGGCCTCCAGTACGGCGTGCCGCCGGAGGTGTACGTCTCGAAGCTCTCGCACATGCGCTTCGAGCCGAGCGGGATGACGAACGACGCCGACATCCGCGTCGCGAAGTCGATCGTCGACTACATCTTCCGCTGGTTCGGCAAGAAGTTCCTGACGCCGGAGCAGCAGGAGGAGGCCGGCATCCTCTCGCCCGAGGTGAAGGCGATGCTCGCCGACCGCTACGCGAGCGGCGGCACCGCCGCCCCGGCCGACCCGGCGGAAGCCCCGCCGCCCGGCCAGACGGCGCTCTTCAACAGCTGGGAGGACGCCGTCGAGTGCGCCCGCTGCGGCGGCCGCATGGTGCGGACCGGCTCGTGCTACACGTGCCGCGACTGCGGGACGAACACCGGCTGCAGCTAGCACGCGAGGATCGGCGTGAGCGTCTCGAGGGGGGCCGGATAGGCCCCCCTCGTCGCGTCGTGCGCCTACACTCGGGCCATGAGCGAGCTCCCCGACTTCCCCTATGACGCCTCTCCGCGCGCCGACGCGTGCGAGAAGTGCGGTGCCGGTGCGGAGGGCGACCTCCGCTTCGTGATCTTCCGTGGCCGGACCCGCTACTTCGGACGCACGCTGTGCGACACGTGCACCGAAGAGGTGCTCGAGGCGCTGATCGCGGCCGACCCCGACGCCGATCCGGCGTTCGGCTAGCGGAACAGCGCCTCGTACATCGACTCGCGGCGGCCCTCGAGCATCATCGTCGCGAGCTCGCGGCGGATCAGCGTGTCCTCGCGGCGGGCGAGGCGGGCGAGCTCGAGCAGCTCCGGATCGTCGACCGTCGTCGCGTCGCCGTCCTCGATCAGGTCGAGCGCGGCCTCGAGGACGTCGATCATGACGCCGTTCGACGCGCGGACGAGCGCGCGCGCCGCCGTGTGACGCCCGGGGTCGCGCTCGCGGCCCGGCAGGTCGAGGTGCGTGTCGAAGAGGAGCCCGCGCAGCAGGTTCCACGTCGCGTTCCTGCCGTAGTTCCGTCCCTCGAACGCCATCAGGCAGAAGTCCCAGAGCAGATCGACGCGCGGGTCGAGGAAGCGGTACTCCGCGTCGAGCGCCGGGCCGACGAGCCTGCCCTCCTCGCGCAGCCGCTGCTCCATCGGCGTGCCGACGTACGGCAGCGTGCGGCAAAAGCCGGCGACGACCCAGCCGTCCGCGGTGAAGTCGCGGAGGAACATCGCGTTGCCGCGCGCGCTCCCCATCGTCGACCACGGCTCGAGGAGCATGAAGCCGAAGTCGAACGTCAGGTCGAGCTCGCGCAGGATCTTCCCCGCGTTGATGTGCGCATCGACCTCGAGCAGCTTGTTCAGCGAGACGAGACTGTCGGGATCGCCGGACTCGACGCCGAGGTAGACGTGGCAGAGACCCGCCTCGATCAGCGGCTCGAGCAGCTCCGGCCGTAGCTCGTCGGAGCGGCACGACAGCTTGAAGCGCATCTCCTCGTGCAGCCCGCGCGCGACGATCTCGTCCGCGACCTGCACCGCCCAGCGGCGCGCGGCCGGGCCGCCGGCGAGGAAGTCGTCGTCCTGGAAGAGGACGAGCCGCACGCCGCGCCCGCGCACGAGGCCCTCGAGCTCGTCGACGACCTTCAGCGGGTCGCGACGACGGCGGCCCTTCGTCCCGTTCGCCTCGTAGAACGTGATGATCGAGCAGAACGAGCACTTCCACGGGCAGCCGCGCGACGCGAGCACCGACGCGGTCGGCAGGTCCTGCGCGCGGTAGTCGACGTCGCGGCGGTCCGGCTCCGGCAGCTCGTCGATCGGCGAGCCGCCGAGCCGCGGCGGGTTGACGACGGCCGCGCCGCCGTCGAGCCACGCGATCCCGTCGACGTCCCGCCACGCGCCGGTGTCGAGCGTCGCGACGACCTCGGCGAGCGTCTCCTCGCCCTCGAAGCGGACCACGGAGTCGAGCTCCGGGATCTGTCGCAGGAGCTCCTCCGGCGAGAACGACGCGTAGTGGCCGCCGATCGTGAAGTGCGCGTCGACGCCCGCGCCGCGCAGCGCGCGGATCACCGCCCCGAACTCCGGGACCATGTACTGGAAGATGAGCGAGAAGCCGACGACGTCGGGCTCCCACTCCTCGATCGTCGCGAGGAGCGGGCCCGGATCGTTGCCGAACGCGACGATCCGGGTCTCGTGCCCGTCCGCGAGCAACCTGCTCGACAGGTAGCGGATGCCCAGGTTGTCCTGGTCCTCGTACCCGACCAGGAGGACGCGGCGGCTCCTCATCTCGGTGCTACCGCTTGCGCGTCGACGTCTTGCGCTTCGTCGCGGTCTTGCGCTTCGTCGCGGCCGTCTTCGACTTCGCCGCCGTCTTCCGCTTCGCCGCGGCCTTCTGTCCGGTGCCGAGCGTGCGCACCGGTGCGGAGACGACCTTCGTCGGGGCCTTCGCCTGGATCGCCTGCAGCGACTTCAGCGCTGCCTCGCCGCGCGCGAGCGTCGCCTTCGTGCCGGCGATCGTCCGCGTCAGCTCGGCCTTCGACATGCCGCGTGCGGCGTCGACGAGCCCGGAGAAGACGTCCTCGCTCACGCGCTCGCCGCGCACGAGGTCGATCGACTCGACGATGAGCTTCAGCCGCACGAGATCGTCCGGCGACGGGTCGACGTTCGTGAAGACGAGATGGTTCAGCACCGCCTCGTCGATGAGCTCGATCAGCGAGTCCGGGAACTTCACCTTGCTCGCGACCGGCTGCACGTACCCGGCCATGACGGTCGCGCCCGCGTTCTGCGCGAACGAGAGCGTCTGCGCGGTCGTCGCCGCGATGCCCGTCACGACGCCGCCGGACGAGCCGAGACCGTCGTCGTTCTCGTTGAAGACCGAGCTGTCGTCGCCGCCGAAGATGAGCGTCATGAGCGACGAGAAGTCGAGCTGCGGGTCGCTGACGCTGCGGCGCAGGTGGTCGAGCGCGCGGATCGTCGCCGGCCCCCACTGCGTGCGCACCTCGTGGTCGTTCCCCATCCACGGCCACGCCGTGTTGCCGGCGCCCGGCCCGTTGACGAAGCTCGAGCCCGGCCCGTCGATCGGCGTCGGATCGAGCGTCCCCTGGCCGACCCAGTACGCGTCGAGCCCGACGAGCGGCTGCGGCGGCCCGTTGCCGCCGACGCCGTACCACGCCGTCGCGTTCCAGTTCGTCCAGTCCGGCAGGTGGTTGAACGTCCAGCGCACGTGCCGCAGGTTCGTGATGCGCCGGCCGGTGTCCCAGAACAGGAACCCACGCTGCGTCGTCCCGTCCGGCAGGAATGCGGGCGCGATCTGGTCGATCGTCGTCGGCGCCGAGACGTCGACGTCGAGCGCGCCGAAGCCCGGGAAGCTGGTGCCCTCGCGGTACCGCTTCCCGGCGGTGGTGAAGTGATTGCTCACGGTGCTCCCCCTAGTCCATGGCCGGAGCACCGCAGACACCGGCCGTCTGACGACAACCGGGACGCTACGACGCGGCGCCCGGCAATGCAAGGATGCGCACATGAGCGAGCCCGCAGAGATCGCCGATCACGCCGAGGAGGTCGCGCCGGGGCTCTGGCACTGGCGGATCTCGAACTCCGCGATCGGCGGCGCGATCTCGAGCTCCCACGCGGTCGCCGCCGGTGACGGCTGCGTGCTCGTCGACCCGGTGCGGCTCGAGCCGCTGGCGCTGCCGCCTCCCGTTGCGATCGTGCTGACGGCGACGACGCACCAGCGCTCGTCGTGGCGCTACCGCGACGAGCTCGGGATCGAGGTGTGGCTGCCGGAGGACGCGCGCGCCGGCGACGAGGAGCCCGACGTGCGCTACGCCGAGGGCGACGTGCTCCCGGGCGCGCTGCTCGCGTTCCGCACGCCCGGGCCGGAGCAGGCGCACTACTCGTTCCTCCTCGAGCGCGATCCCGGCGTGCTCTTCTGCTCCGACCTGCTGCTGAACGACGGCGACCGCGACCTCGCGTTCGTCCCGCCGGAGTTCCACGAGGACCCGGACGAGACGCGGCGCAGCGTCGAGAAGCTCCTCGACCTGCCGTTCGCGATCCTCTGCCTCGACCACGGCGCGCCGATCGTGGACGACCCGAAGTCCGCGATCCGCGACCTGCTCGACGCGACCGCCTAGGCGACGGCCGGCGCAGCCGCGAGCCACGCCGTCGTGCGGCGGCGCAGCACGTCCTCGTCCGTGAGCGCCCACTCGTGTGCCCGCGCGTACGCGTCCTGCGCGCGGAGGTCCGGGCGGCCCGCGACGAGCGGCTCGAGCAGCGACGGGTCGTCCGCGGCCGGCGCGAGCACGTCGACCGCCAGCGAGCCGTAGAGATGGAGCAGGTGCCGCCGCGTCGCGGTGTCGAGCTCCGCGGGCCACGCGATCCGGTCGAGCCCGGTCGCGCCCGGGAGCGGGCGCGGCTTCGCCGACAGCCCGCGGACGCCGAGCTCGTGGAGCGCCTCGAGCGCGATCTGCCGGTATGTCGTCAGCTTCCCGCCCGCCACGCTGACCATGCCGGACGGCCCCGTCGAGTACACGGTCTCGCGCTTCGCACTCGCGGTCGAGCCGTCGCCGCCGGGAAGGACCCGGAGCCCGGCGAACGTCGCGCGCACGGGGCCGATCCGCTCGACCGCGACCGCCGCCTCGTCGAGCACCTGCCGCACGTCGTCGTCGGTGACGCAAACGGTCTCCGGCTCGCCGTCGAAGAGCGTGTCCGTCGTGCCGAGGAGCAGCGCGCCCTCCCACGGCACGGCGAAGCTGACGCGCACCTTGTCGTGCGAGATCGTGAGCGCGGCGTCCCAGTGCTCGTCCGCGTCGACGACCGCGTGGACGCCCTTGCTGAGCCGGATCGACGCGCGCGCGCCCGGATCCTCGAGCCGCCGCACGTGGTCGACCCACGGGCCGGTCGCGTTGACGACGCCCGCAGCGCGCACGGCGACGACGCGACCGTCGACCGCCACCTCCGCGCCCTCGCCGGGGCGCAGCGCGAGGACCTCCGCGTAGTTCACGACCGTCGCGCCCGACTCGGCCGCGCCGCGCACGTTCGCAAGCGTCAGGCGGCCGTCGTTCGTCCACGCGTCGGCGTAGAGCGCGCACGAGCGGAGCCGGTCGGCGCGCAGCTGCGGCACCATCCGCCGCGCGCGGTCGACGGCGACGAGGCCGTTGAGCCGCGCCCGTGCGAGCGTCGAGTAGACCGCGATCCCGCTCTGCACGAACCACGGCCGGTACGGACCGTCCTCGTAGAGCGGGAAGAGGAACGGGAGCACGCGGACGAGGTGCGGCGCGACGAGGCTCATCAGGATCCGCCGCTCGCGGTGCGCCTCCTTCACGAGGCCGACGTCGCCGAGCCGGAGGTAGCGGAGCCCGCCGTGGATCAGCTTCGACGAGGCGCTCGACGTCGCGCCGCCGAAGTCGCCCTTGTCGACGAGCGCGACGGCGAGCCCGTGCGCGGCCGCCGCCTCCGCGATGCCGGCGCCGACGATGCCGCCGCCGATCACGAGCACGTCGAAACGGCGGGAGGCGAGCTGCTCGACCGACGCTAGGCGATCCAAAGCGGATTCGTCCAAGCGCGCCTGCCGTCCGCGTCGGCGACCTCGACGCGGCCGTAGGGCTGGTTCCACGGCCGCTCGAGCCGGCAGGCGGTGATGAGCCCGGCAGCGTCGCGCTCGAGGATCCGGGAGTTGTGGGGATAGCCGAGCCGGCCCGCGTTCGCCCGCGCGCCGCGCATCCGGCTCGTGTAGAGCGTCACGCTCGCCGCCGGGGAGCACCGGACGACCACGTCGTCGTCTGTCACGTCGACCGCGTGGATCTCCGGCCCGGTCGAGCCGTAGAACGAGCCCGTCCGCAGCGCCTCGAGCACGGCCTCCTGCGTCTTCTCGGCCGCGCGCACCATCGTCCATGCGAAGCCGCTGTCGTAGCCGGGGTGGTGCGAGTCGTCCGCGGCGATCCCGTAGAGGAGCCGGCCCGCCTCGAGCGCCTCGTCCCAGTGGATCGACGCGTCGCCGCGGCCGAGCTCGAGCTCGCAGCCCGAGTTCCAGACCTCGAGCCCGACGAGGCCCTCCGTCGCCTCCCACTGGTCGGTTCGCAGTCCGCTCCAATACGTGTGCGCGATGTACGGGACGCCGCCGTTCGCCGCGATCCAGCGCACGACGTCCTGGATCGGCGCGAACTCGCCCTCCGGGATCTCGGGGTCGGCCGCGACCCCGAGCGCGAGGACGTGGGCGTCGTGCTCCGGCCCGCCGCAGGTCGCGTTCAGCTCCGTGGACGGGATCACGAGGAGCCTCCGGGTCGACCGCTCGTCGGTCCGGACCCAGTGGTCGGTGATCGCCAGGACGTCGTAGCCGGCCCATTCGTAGTGCCGGACGAGCAACTCCGGGGCCAATTCGCCGTCGGAGTTGGTGGTATGGGCGTGAAGCGCACACCGGAGCCAGACGCCGTCGCCGTCGAAGGGGGTCATCGGCCCCGAGCCTACCGCGAAGGAGATCTGGTTAACGACCGGTAACAGGCCTGGGTTCCCCATTGAACCGACGGCCTAGACGTGCTTCGCTACCACTCGTTCACATTCCGACAAGGAGGGGTTGTGGAGGACTACGACGAGCAAGAGGTCGAGTTCTGGCGCAAGCTGGAGGAGGAGGACATCAGCCGCTCGCAGATGCTGAAGCGCAGCATCGCCGCCGCCGCGGGCCTGACGATCCTCGGCGGAGCCGGCTCGGCTCTGGCGTCCGGACGGAAGATCACGACCGCTGCGGCGGCACCGCCGCTCAAGACCACCGCGGCGACGCTGCCCGCACTCATCGCGGCGGCGAAGAAGGAAGGCCACCTCAACGTCATCGCGCTCCCGCCCGACTGGGCGAACTACGGCGCGATCATCTCCGGCTTCACGAAGAAGTACGGCATCCCGATCACGAGTGACAACCCCGACGGCAGCTCCGCCCAGGAGAACCAGGCGATCGTCTCGCTGAAGGGCGATCCCCGTGCTCCGGACGTCGTCGACGTCGGCCCGTCCTACGCGGTCACCGGCGCCACGCAGGGCCTCTACGCGAAGTACTTCAACAGCAACTACTCGACGATCCCGCGGGCAATGAAGGACACGCGCGGCTACTGGATGGGCGACTACTGGGGCTCGATCACGATCGGCTACAACGCCAACCTCGTGAGCACGCCGCCGAAGTCGTTCGCCGACCTGCTCAAGCCGGAGTACAAGAACAAGGTGGCGCTGAACGGCAGCCCGCTGACCTCGAACTCGGCGATCGCAGGCGTGTTCGCAGCGGCACTCGCGAACGGCGGCTCGCTCTCGAACGTCAGCCCGGGCGTCGACTGGTTCCAGAAGTGCAAGTCGGTCGGCAACTTCATCCCCGTGCAGACGACCCCGCAGACGGTCGCGTCCGGCCAGACGCCGATCTCGATCGACTGGGACTACAACAACTTCGCGTACGTGACGCAGTTCCCGTCCGCGAGCTGGAAGGTCGTCCTCCCGACCGACGGCCAGTACGGCGGCTACTACTGCCAGGCCGTCAACGCGACCGCCCCGCATCCGAACGCGGCGCGGCTGTGGGAGGAGTTCATCTACTCCGACCAGGGTCAGATCCTCTACCTCCAGGGCTACGCACATCCGGCGCGGTTCCAGGACCTCATCGCCCGGAAGACGATCCCGAAGTCGGTCTCGTCGAAGTTCCCGGCGAGCTGGCTCAATGCGAAGCCGAAGTTCGCGAGCCTCGCACAGATCAACGCGGGCGCCGCGTTGATCAAGCAGCAGTGGCCGCAGAAGGTCGGCAGCTGACCGAGCTCGCGGCACCCGAAGCGGTAGCTCTCCGGCCGGGCCCCAGGCCCGGCCGGAGGCGCCGCTCTCTCGCCTGGCTGGGCGTGATCCCGTTCTTCGCCTACGCCTGCATGTTCCTGATCTTTCCCGCCGCCATGGTGATGATCGGCGCGTTCAAGAACGACCACGGCGCGTTCACGACGACGAACGTGCTCGACATCCTGCGGACGGCGAACCTCCGCGACTCGTTCTGGGCGAGCATCAAGCTCAGCGCGATCACCGCGTTCTGGGGCGCGCTGTTCGGGCTCGCGATCGCGTACGCCGCGATCCGCAAGGGGACGCCCGGGTGGATCCGTTCCGCGTTCGGCACGTTCTCCGGCGTCGCGGCGAACTTCGGCGGCATCCCGCTCGCGTTCGCGTTCATCGCGACGATCGGGACGATCGGCATCGTCACGCAGCTGATCGAGAACGTCTTCGGCATCAACATCTACCAGCACGGCTTCGCGATCTGGTCGCCGCACGGCGTCGAGATCGTGTACCTCTACTTCCAGGTCCCGCTGATGATCCTCGTGATCGCACCGGCGATCGACGGCCTGAAGGCGGAATGGAGCGAGGCGTCGTCGAACCTCGGCGCGAGCCGCTGGCAGTACTGGCGCCACATCGGCGTCCCCGTGCTGATGCCGTCCATCCTCGGCGCGTTCGTCCTCCTGTTCGGGAACGCGTTCGCGGCGTACGCGACGGCCTACGCGCTGACGAGCGGGACGGGCCTGCCGCTCGTGCCGATCGTGATCGGCGACGACCTCTCGGGCAACGTCCTCTCGAACCCGCACGAGGGCCAGGCGCTCGCGTTCGGCATGTTCGTCGTGCTCGCGGCGATGATGATCTTCTACATCCCGCTGCAGCGCCGGGCGTCGAGGTGGGCGAAGTGAAGAAGGACCGGATCGCGCCGTCGGCCGTCGTGTGGCTCGTCCTCGGCGCGCTGTACTTCCTGATCCCGCTGCTCGCGACGTTCCTCTTCAGCCTCAGAGGGCTGCAGAGCGGCAAGTGCTGCAGCTTCGGCTCGTACGGGTTCATCATCCACGACCCGAACTTCTGGACGACGATCAAGCTCTCGTTCCGGCTCGCGCTGGAGACGATCGTGATCGGCCTCGTGCTGTTCGTGCCGACGATCTACTGGGTGCACCTGAAGCTGCCGCGCCTCCGGCCGCTGATCGGCTTCATGGCGCTCGTTCCCTTCGTGATCCCGCCGATCATCCTCGTCGTCGGCCTGCTGAAGTTCTACAAGGACACGCTTCACGCGCCGTTCTGGTTCCTCGGCAAGCCCGACCTCTTCCTCGTCGGCGCGTACGTCATTCTCGCGTTCCCGTACATCTACTTCTCGCTCGACGCCGGCTTCCGTTCGATCGACGTCCACACGCTGACCGAGGCGTCGCAGAACCTCGGTGCGACCTGGCGCACGACGCTCGGACGTGTGATCCTTCCGAACATCCGTGTTGCGGCCCTCAGCGGAGCCTTTCTCACGCTCGCGATCGTGATGGGCGAGTTCACGATCGCGAGCCTCGCGACGTTCCACACGTTCCCGACGTACCTGCAGCAGATCAACCAGGACGAGGCGTACCCGGCGGCCGCCGCGACGCTTCTGAGCTTCGGGATCACGTGGCTCGCGATGCTCTCGATCCTGCTGATCGGCCGGCGCGGCGGGCAGCGCACCGTGCGCGTGGGGATCGGGCGCTGATGGCGGCGCACGTCGAGCTCCGGGAGCTGTGGCGGTCGTTCGGCGCCGTCACCGCGCTGCAGGGCATCAATCTCTCGCTCGACACGGCGGAGTTCGTCTCGCTCCTCGGCCCGAGCGGCTGCGGCAAGACGACCGCGCTGCGCCTCGTCGCAGGCTTCGACCAGCCCGACTCGGGGCAGATCCTCGTCGACGGGAAAGACCTCACGCGCGTCGCGCCCAACAAGCGCGACATGGGGATGGTCTTCCAGGCGTACAGCCTCTTCCCGAACATGACCGCGGAGCAGAACGTCGAGTACGGGCTGCGGATCCGGAAGCAGCCGAAGGCGGACCGGCGCAAGCGGATCGCCGAGCTGCTCGAGCTCGTCGGGCTCGGGCACGCGGGCAAGCGGTATCCGCACCAGCTCTCCGGCGGCATGCAGCAGCGCGTCGCACTCGCGCGCGCGCTCGCGATCGAGCCGAGCGTGCTGCTCCTCGACGAGCCGCTCTCGGCGCTCGACGCGAAGGTGCGCGTGCAGCTCCGCGAGGAGATCCGCCGCATCCAGCTCGAGCTCGGGATCACGACGATCTACGTGACGCACGACCAGGAGGAGGCGCTCTCGATCTCCGACCGGGTCGCCGTCATGTACGGCGGCAAGATCGAGCAGGTCGCGTCGCCTGCGGAGATGTACGGCAATCCCGCGACGCCGTTCGTCGCCGAGTTCATCGGGACGATGAACCGGCTCGTGTCCGCGGTCGCCGACGACGGCTACGTCGACTACGGCGAGCACCGGCTGCGCGTGCAGGCGGCGGAAGGGCTCCCGCGCGGCGAGCGCGTGCTCCTGCTCGTGCGTCCGGAGACGGTGGACATCCAGCCGGCGGCGAACGGCGAGTCGCCCGAGGGCGCCGTCACCGGCGAGGTCGTCTCGCACATCTTCCTCGGCTCGACCACGCGCGTGCGCATCGAGGACCCGAGCGGCGAGCGCGGGATGACGGCGGACGTCCCGCCGGCGAGGGCGGAGACCCTCGCGATCGGCACGCGCGTCACGGCGACGTTCCCGCCGGAGAGCGCGCGGCTGCTCAGCCTGGCGGACCAGCCAGAGTCGTACGCGCCCGATCCGGATAGTCAGTGAAGATGCCGGTCGCGCCGAGCGCGGCCAGCTCGACCATCCGCGCCGGCTCGTTCACCGTGTAGACGAGCGCCTCGAGCCCGAGCGCGCGGGCGGCGGCGATGCCGCGGCGCGTGACGCGACCGTCCCGGAAGCCGGCGGCCCAGGCGTCGTGTGCGGCACGGATCGAGACGCCGAGGCCGACGTGCTGGACCGTTCGGAGACCCGGTCGTAGCGCACGAGCCTCGACGAGCGGCTGGCGCTGGAAGCAGACGAGCGCGTCGTCGGGCCCGAGGAGCTTCACGCTGCGGCGCACGACGTCGAAGCGGCGGTAGCGGCGCGGCGTCTTCAGCTCGACCATCGCGGGGATGCGGCCGCGGCAGAGGTCGAGCACCTCCTCGAGCGTCGCGTACGACTCGCCGCGCACCGGCGGGTCGTGCGTGACGACGAGCCGGCCGTCGCGGTCGGCGCGGACGTCGAGCTCGACCGCGTCGGCGCGCAGCTCGATCGCGCGCTCGAACGCGGGCAGCGTGTTCTCCGGCCGCTCGCCCGACGCGCCGCGATGCGCGATGATCAGCAATGCGACGGTCTCGGGACGAACGTCGGCCCGACGTGCAACCCGTCGCGCTTCGCGAGCGCGGCGAGCTTCGCGCGGTAGACGACCATGTCGGCGTGCCGCCAGTCGCCGTGCGTCTGGCAGCGCCACGGCGCGTACAGCTCCTTGTGCAGCGGGCTCGTGAGGCTCTCATTGTGGCCGATCACGTTGCGCAGCGGGATGTCGTAGCGCCACATCAGCCACGCCGTGAGCGCGAGCGACGACCGCATTTGCGCGGCATCGCCCATCACCTGCGCGTCGGAGAGCCCGACGTGCTCGATCCCGATCGCCGCCCAGTTCAGCCCGACCGTGTGGCGGCAGATGACGTTCGTGCGGACGAGCTGGTAGATCGTCCCGTCCGTGTCGATGACGAAGTGCGCGCACGGCGCCGGCAGCACGTGCAGCTCGGGGTCCGGCACGTCGGCGGCGAAGTACGCGTAGACCGACGCGAAGCTCGGCGTCGCGGTGACATGCTCGACGATCGCCTGCGGGTGGAGGACGTACGTGCCGGTGCCGTAGTGCTTCTTCGCGTACACGGCCGTCTCCGCGAGGCGCTTGGCGCCGAACGGGATCGGCTTCCAGACGATGTGCGGCTTCGGCGGCGCGGGCGCCGGTGCGCCCGCGAGCGCGACCGCGGCGAGGAGGGCGGCGAGCATCGGCTCACCGTAGCCGCAGCCGGTGCAGCGCCATCGTTCCCTCCGTGTCGGTCGCGATCTCCCAGCGCGTCGCCGCCCGCTCGAGGAACCCGCGCGCGAACGGCCGGCCCGGGTCGGCGAGGAGCACGTCGCCGCCGAGCCGCGGCAGCAGCTCGAGCAGCTGGTCCGCGTTCCGCCGCTCGTACAGGAGGTCCGCGCCGACCACGAGCGTCCACGGCGCGTCGGCGAGGAGCGGCTCCGGCGCGTCCCAGCGGACGACCGCGGCGCGCAACTCGACCCCGTTCCGCTCCGCGTTCGCGCGTAGCAGCTCGACCGCGTCGTCGGCCCAGTCCGTCGCGAGGACGTCCGCACCGCCGAGTGCCGCGGCGAGCGACGGCAGCCCGAGCCCTGCGCCGAGCTCGAGCACGCGCGCGCCTCGGAGGTCGCGCGCCGCGACCGCACGCGCGAGCGCGAGGCCGCTCGGCCAGAGCTCGGCCCAGTACGGAAGGAACTCGTCCTCGTCAAACGCCTCCTCGTCGATCAGCGCGTCGGCGCTCGGCGGCCGCAGCACCGACAGCCGCCGGCCCGCGACCTCGATCACCTCCTCGGCGTACGCAGGATCCACGGTGTCTACGTACCATGAGACCGATGGAACCCGACGTCGCGGTCGTCCTCTCCGGCGGCGCCGTCAACGGCGTCCTGCTGGAGCTCGGCTTCCTGAAGCGGCTGCGCGAGAGCGCGCTCTGGCCGCGGGTCGGCTGGATCTACGGGACGTCGGCGGGTGCGCTCTGCGGGACGATGGCCGCGCTCGACCGGCTCGACGAGCTCGAGGAGTTCATGCTCGAGCTGCAGCCGAACGACGTCTTCCGTCCGCACTCGCTGTGGCGGCTGCCGCTGCTCGGGACGCACGACTACCGGCTCCCGGAGACCGTCGACGAGCGGATCGGCGACCTCGAGGAGATGTCGGCGCAGCTCGCGACGGCGCCGATCGAGCTCGTCGTCTGCGCCACCGACGTGACGGAGATCACGCACGACACCGGCCCGCGCGCGTACGAGCTCGCGTACTCCGCGCGGACGACCCCGCCGAAGATCTTCGCGCAGGCCGTGCTCGCGTCGGCCGCGATCAGCTCGATCGTGCTCCCGCGGCCGGTCGGCGACCGGATCGCGACCGACGGCGCGTGGGTGCGCAACTTCCCGCTCGGCCACGCGTACGACCAGGCGGGCGTCGAGCTGATCGTGAGCTTCCGCTACCTCCCGAACTATCCGAAGCTGCCGGCGACCGGGCTCGCGCGACTCCGCCGCCGGCTCGAGCGGTTCCCGAAGGTCCCCCCGGTGCGCGCGCTCGTCGCGGAGCTGCGCGAGGCGGAGGAGCGCGCCGCGCGCGGCGAGCCCGCCCACTGGGGTGACATGATCGTGCGGCTGATGCGCGTCTCCGTCCAGCAGAACACGGCGCTCGAGGAGCGCTCCGCGGTCGAGAAGGACCAGGCGCTCGCCGCGCTCGCCGCGCTGCGCGAGGAGGTCCGGGCGATCGTGCGGCGCGAAGGTGGACGGCGCGGCGAGCGGATCGCCGCGGCGGTCGACGAGCGGTTCGCGTCGGCGCGCTTCCCGTTCGGCGCCGACCGGCTCGTGCCGCGCATCGCGGTCGCGGCCGGCCCGGGCCCGGTGAGCCTCGAGGCGGGGCTGCGCAACCCGAAGCCGTGGAGCGACGAGGCGAAGCGCGAGCTGATCGACCGCGGCTACCGCCTGCTCGACGAGGAGCTGCGCGAGCGGGCCGTCGCGTGAGCGCGGAGTACCACTTCCTCGACGAGTGGCGTCTCCCGGCCGACGTCGAGCGCGTCTACGACCTCGTCGGCCATCCGCTCGCGTATCCGGAGTGGTGGAGCAAGGTGTTCGTCGCGGCGACCGGCGACGGCGGCGACCCGGCGCCGGGGAAGAAGGTCACGGTGGAGGCGCGCGGCTTCCTCCCGTACCGGCTCCGCTTCTCGCTGACGACGCTCGAGGTCGACCGGCCGCACCGGATCCACTCGCGGCTCGAGGGCGACTTCGAGGGCACGGGCACGTGGCTCCTCGAGCCCGACGGCGACGGGACACGGGTGCAGCTCGACTGGCGCCCGTCCGTCAACAAGGCCGGCGTGAAGCAGCTCTCGCCGGTCCTCCGCCCGCTCTTCCGCGCGAACCACAACTGGACGATGCGCCGCGGCGAGGAAGCGGCGCTGCGCCGGCTCGGAACCCCTTGACGGTGCCAGGCACCGTTAAGAAAGGCGCCACGTCCCCGAGGGACAGCGCTAGGGCAGCACCTTCCCGGGGTTGAGGATCCCGTTCCGGTCGAGCAGGTCCTTGATCCCGCGCATCAGCGGGATCAGATCGCCGTGCTCGCGCTCGAGGTACGCGAGCTTGCCGAAGCCGATGCCGTGCTCGCCGCTGCACGTGCCGCCGCGCGCGAGCGCGTCCTCGACGATCGCGGTGTTCAGCCGCTCGGCGCGCGCGATCGACTCCTCGTCGTCCGGGTCGAGGAGGAACGCGAGATGGAAGTTCCCGTCGCCCGCGTGGCCGACGATCCCGCCGACGAGCCCGGACGCGTCGAGCGTCGTCCGCGCGTGCTCCATCGCGGCCGCGAGCTCCGACACCGGCACGGCGACGTCCGTCGTCATCGCACGCGAGCCGGGCGCCGTCGCGAGCGCCGCGTGGAACGCGTTGTGCCGCGCGTCCCACATCCGCGCCCGCGCGGTCGGGTCGCTCTCCGACCGGAACGCGGTCGCGCCCTCGTCCTCCGCGATCTCGCGCACCGACTCGATGTCGGCCGCGGCGCTCGCCTCGGTGCCGCCGACCTCGACGAAGAGGTGCGGCGTCTCCGGGAACTCCGTGCCCTTGTACGCGTTGATCGCGCCGATCGTCATCGCGTCGATGAGCTCGCAGCGCGTGACGAGCACGCCCGCGCCGATCATCGCCGCCGCCGCACGGCACGCGTCCTCGAGCGAAGGGAACGCCGCGCGCGCGACGATCGAGACGTCCGGGATCGGGTGGAGCCGCAGCGTCAGCTCGGTGATGACGCCGAGCGTCCCCTCGGAGCCGACGAAGAGATTCGTGAGGTTGTAGCCCGCGGACGTCTTCGCCGCGCGCGTGCCCGTTCGGACGACGCGACCGCCTGCGAGCACGACCTCGAGCGCGAGCACGTGCGCGCGCATGCCGCCGTAGCGGACGGTCGTCGTCCCGCTCGCGTTCGTCGCGGCCATCCCGCCGAGCGTCGCGTCCGCGCCCGGGTCGACGGGGAAGAAGAGCCCGCGCGGCCCGACCGCCTCCGCGAGCTGGAGCCGCGTCACGCCGGGCTGCACCGTCACCGCGAGGTCGTCGGCGTACAGCTCGACGATCCGGCTCATCCGCGTCAGGTCGAGCGTGATGCCGCCGCGCAGCGGGATCACGTGCCCCTCGAGGCTCGTGCCCGCGCCGTACGGGACGACCGGCACGCCGGCGCGGTCGGCGAGCTCGAGCACCGCCGCGACCTCCGCGGTCGTCTCCGGGAAGACGACGACGTCGGGACGGACGGGCCGGTGGTACGAGAAGTCCCCCGCGTGCTGGTCGCGCACCGAGTCGCCGTCCGCGACGCGCCGCTCGTCCGGGATCAGCCGGAGCAGCTCCGCGCGCAGGTCGGCGGTCACGGCCACGCGGCTGAGGTTACCCCTGCAGCGCGGCCTCCCGCGACTCGAGGATCGTGTCCGCGAGCCCGTACTCGACGGCCTCCTCGGGACCGAGGAACCGGTCGCGGTCGATGTCGGCCATCACCTCGTCGACGTCGCGCCCCGAGTGCCGCGCGAGCACCTCGGCGTAGCGCCGCGTCAGCGACAGGATCTCGCGCGCCGCGATCTGGATGTCCGCCGGGGTGCCGCGCGTCCCGCCGGAGCCCTGGTGGATCATCACCTTCGAGTTCGGGAGCACGAATCGCTTCCCGGCCGCACCGCCGGCGAGGATCATCGCGCCCGCCGACATCGCCATCCCGACGCAGTACGTCTGCACGTCCGGCTTCACGAACTGCATCGCGTCGTAGATCGCGAGGCCGGCGTACGCGTCGCCGCCCGGCGAGTTCACGTACATCCGGATGTCCGTGTCCGGGTCCTCCGCCTCGAGGAAGAGGAGCTGCGCGACGATGAGGTTCGCCGACTGCGCCTCGACCTCGGAGCCGAGGAAGACGATCCGCTCGCGCAGGAGCCGCGAGAAGATGTCGAACGAGCGCTCGTAGCGGCCGTCGGACTCGACGACCATCGGGACGAGGTGCTGCACGGCTGCTCCTTCCGCTAAAGTGCAACTTGCTGGTTGCGCATACTATACGCAACCGAACAGTTGCGCGTTCCCGAAAGGAGAGCTGCCGTGGAGATCGAGCGCGAGATCGTCTTCCCCGAGTCGCCGGAGGAGCTGTGGGAGGCGCTCACGGAGCCGGAGCGGCTCGAGGAGTGGTTCGCGACCGAGGTCGAGCTCGATCCGCGCCCGGGCGGCACCGGCGTCTTCCGCTGGGGCGACGGCGAGGAGCAGCGCGCGACCGTCCGCGAGGCGGAGCCGGGCGAGCGGCTCGTCCTCGACTGGGACGACGGCGGCGAGGTCGTGCTCGAGCTCGAGGAGGTCGAGGGCGGAACCGTCCTCCACGTCGTCGAGACGTCGCCGGCGTTCGGCGCCGCGCTCGAGCTGCGCGCGATGGCGTGCGCGGCGATCGCGTAGATCACGTCTTCGCCGCGCTCGGCGACCCCGGCCGCCGCTCGCTCGTCGAGGCGGTCGCGGCGCGCGGGACGGCGACGGCGACGGAGCTCGCGGCCGACCTGCCGGTGACGCGGCAGGCGGTGGCGAAGCAGCTCTCGGCGCTCGCCGACGCGGGCCTCCTCCGTGCGACCCGCGCGGGCCGCGAGACGCGGTACGAGCTGACGCCGGAGCCGCTCGAGGACGCCGTCGCGTGGATGGTCGAGGTCGGCGGCCGCTGGGACGCGCGCCTCGCGAAGCTCGAGCGGAGCCTGGAAGAGCGGCGCTAGGGCGCGAGCCGCGTCCGCGTCCAGCCGGCTGCGCCGCGGGTGTAGCGGACGCGGTCGTGCAGGCGGCTGTCGCGGTGCTCCCAGAACTCCCACGCCTCCGGGACGACGCGGAAGCCCGCCCAGACCGCCGGCCGCGGGACGTCGACCCCGGCATACGCGCGCTCCGCCTCCGCGACGCGCGCCTCCAGCTCGTCGCGACCCTCGAGCGGCCGGCTCTGCGCCGACGCGTGCGCCGCGATCTGCGCGCCGCGCGGCCGCGTCGCGAAGTACGCGTCCGCCTCGGCGTCCGGCACGAGCTCGACCCGGCCCTCGACGCGCACCTGGCGACCGAGCGGGTCCCAGTGGAAGAGGAGCGCCGCCCGCGGGTTCGCGGCGAGCTCGTCGCCCTTCCGGCTGTCCGTGTTCGAGTAGAAGACGAGCCCGGACTCGTCGAACGCCTTCAGGAGCACCATCCGCACCGAGGGTGCGCCGTCGGCACCCGCCGTCGCGAGAGCCATCGCCTCGACGGCCCGCACGGCCGGCCGCGCCTCCTCGAGCCAGAGCCCGAACTGCCGGAGCGGGTCCGGGTCGAGGTCGCGTTCGTCCATGCGCGGAGCCTAGTGCGGGAAAGCCGCGAAGCGCCTCGGCGCCTGCCACGATGCCCCGGACCGGGGCCACGACGACGA
Source organism: Gaiellaceae bacterium (assembly GCA_035506655.1). Classification (GTDB taxonomy): domain Bacteria; phylum Actinomycetota; class Thermoleophilia; order Gaiellales; family Gaiellaceae; genus Palsa-739. The sequence goes on along the minus strand of DATJOZ010000080.1, from coordinate 21,822 downwards.
TGGAGGTGCGGTGGACGCCCTTATTCATGCACCCGAAGACGTGATTCTGCGCGACGGCTCGACGCTCCGGCTCCGGCCGCCGCTCACCGCCGACGCGGACGACGTCCTCGCGTTCTTCGAGCGGCTCTCCGACCGGAGCCGCTACCTCCGCTTCCACGGCTTCCCCAACCTCGGGCCGAAGCTCGTCGAGCCCGTCCTCGATCCGGACTGGGACGAGCGCGGCGCGCTGATCGGCACGCTCGAGGGGCGCGTCGTCGCGCTCGCGAACTACGCGCGGCTGCGCAACCGGCGCGCCGCCGAGGTCGCGTTCACGGTCGACGACGAGCACCAGGGCCGCGGAATCGGCACACGGCTCCTCGAGCGCCTCGTCGCGATCGCCGCCGCCGCCGGGATCGAGGAGTTCGTCGCCGAGGTGCTGCCCGACAACCGCCCGATGCTCGTCGTGTTCCGCGACGCCGGCTTCGACGTCGTCCGCGAGCTCGAGGGCGGCTCGATCGAGGTCCGCTTCCCGATCGCGGCGACCGAGCGCTACCGCGACCGCGTCGCCGAGCGCGACCACACCGCGGTCACCGCGTCGCTGCGCCCGTTCTTCGCGCCGTCGTGCGTCGCCGTGATCGGCGCGTCGGCGCGGCGCGGCTCGATCGGCGGCGAGCTCTTCCGGAACGTGATCGACGGCGACTTCGCCGGCGCCGCCTACCCGGTCAACCGGAACGGCGAGCCGGTCGCCGGAGTGCACGGCTACACGAGCGTCGCGGACATCCCGGAGGCGGTCGAGCTCGCCGTGATCTGCGTCCCGGGCGAGCACGTCGTCGGGGCGGCGCAGGAGGCGCTCGAGGCGGGCGTCCGCGCGCTCTGCGTCATCTCCGCGGGCTTCGCGGAGATCGGCGCCGAGGGCCGCGAGCGCCAGGAGCGGCTGATCGCGCTCGTGCGCGAGCACGGTGCGCGTCTCGTCGGCCCGAACTGCCTCGGCATCGCGTCGGCGGCGGTTCGGATGAACGCGACGTTCGCACCGCGCGCGTTCCCCTCCGGGAACATCGGCTTCTCGTCGCAGAGCGGCGCGCTCGGCCTCGCGGTGCTCGAGCGCGCGGAGGCGCGCGGGCTCGGGCTGTCCGCGTTCGTCTCGATCGGGAACAAGGCCGACGTCTCGTCGAACGACCTGCTCGAGTGGTGGGAGGACGACGACGCGACGGAGCTCGTCCTGCTCTACCTCGAGTCGTTCGGCAACCCGCGTGCGTTCGCGCGCATCGCGCGCCGCGTCGCACGCACGAAGCCGATCCTCGCGGTGAAAGGCGGGACGACGCGCGCGGGGATCAAGGCCGCGAGCTCGCACACCGCCGCGCTCGCCGGCTCCGACACCGCGGTCGACGCGCTCTTCCACCAGGCGGGCGTCATCCGCACGCGCACGCTCGACGAGCTCGTCGACGTCGCGTCGCTCCTCTCCGCGCAGCCGGTGCCGCGTGGACGGCGCGTCGCGCTGCTGACGAACGCGGGCGGGCTCGGGATCCTCTGCGCCGACGCGTGCGAGGCCGCGCGGCTCGAGCTGCCGTCGCTCGCCGAGGGGACGCGGCGCGCGCTCGCCGCTGTGATGCCGGTCGAGGGCTCGAGCGCGAACCCGATCGACATGCTCGGCTCGGCGAACGCGAAGAGCTTCCGGGACGTGCTCCCGATCGTCCTCGCCGATCCGGGGATCGACGCGGTGATCGTCCTCTTCGTGCCGACCGTCGGCATCGACGAGGACGAGGTCGGCGCTGCGATCAGCGGCGCGGCCGCGAACGCCGGCGGGAAGACCGTGCTCTGCGCGTTCCTCAGCGCGAAGGGCGCGCCCGCCTCGCTGCGAAGCGTCGCGAACGTCCCTTCCTTCTCCTATCCGGAGGCCGCGGCGCGCGCGCTCGGCCGTGCGGCGGAGCGCGGCGACTGGCTGCGCACGCCCTCCGGGACGACCCCCGATCTCGACGTCGACCGTGCGGCGGCCGACCGCGTCGTCGCGGCCGCGCTCGGAGCCGCTGACGAGCTGTGGCTCGAGCCGGCCGAGACGCGCGCGCTCCTCGAGGCGTACGGCCTGCCCGTCGTCCCGGAGCGCGTCGCCGCGACGGTGGACGACGCGGTCGCGGCGGCACGCGAGCTCGGACTCCCGGTCGTCGTGAAGAGCGCCGCCGCCGGCGCGCACAAGACGGAGTCCGGCGGCGTCGCGCTGAACCTCGCGACCGACGACGAGGTGCGGGCGGCCGCGGTGCGGATCGGCGCGCCGGTGCTCGTCCAGCCGATGGTGACGGGAGGCGCGGAGCTCCTCGCCGGCGCGGTGCAGGACCCGGTGTTCGGCCCGCTCGTCGCGTTCGGGCCCGGTGGCGTCCTCGCCGAGCTGATCGGGCAGGCGCACTTCCGGCTCGCGCCGCTGACCGACCTCGACGCACGCGAGCTCGTGCGCGACGGCAAGGCCGGCCGGCTCGTCGCCGGCTTCCGCGGCGCGCCGCCGGCCGACGAGGACGCGCTCGTCGACCTCCTGCTCCGCCTCGCGAAGCTCGCGGAGGACGTCCCCGAGGTCGCGGAGCTCGACCTCAACCCCGTGCTTGCGCTCGCCGACCGGTGCGTCTGCGTCGACGCGCGCGTCAAGGTCGCGCGGCCCCACCGCCGCGCGACGGCAAAGACCTGGTGAAAAAGGAGACGACGATGAGAATCGCAGACGTCATGACACGCGAGGTGCTCACGGTGACGCCGGAGACCTCGATCAAGGAAGTCGCGCGGTTGCTCGCCGCGCGCGGAATCTCCGGGCTGCCCGTCGTCGACACCGGCCGTCACGTGGTCGGCGTCGTCAGCGAGGCCGACATCCTCCAGAAGGAGCGGCGCTTCGAGCAGCCGACCCGGATCGACCGGATGCTCCACCGGACGAACGGCGCGGCGGCGAAGCGGACCGCGACGACCGCCGGCGAGGCGATGACGTCGCCCGCGATCACGGTGAAGGGCTCGCGGCGCGTCGACGTCGCGGCCGCGATCATGCTCGACAAGAGCGTCAACCGGCTCCCCGTCGTGAACGAGCAGGGCGAGCTCGTCGGCATCGTCACGCGCGCCGACCTCGTCCGCGCGTTCGTGCACACCGACGAGGAGATCGCGAAGGAGATCCGCGACGACGTGATCGTCCGCGAGCTCTGGCTCCGCCCGGAGGACTTCGAGCTGACCGTGAACCGCGGCGAGGTGACGCTCGCCGGCCACTTCGCGGGCGACGAGGAGCGCGACCTCCTGATCCGGCGCGTGACGCTCGTCCCGGGCGTCGTGTCGGTCGAGGTGATGGAGACGACGGAGGTCTAGTCGAGTCGGATAGCGTCCGGCGCATGCACGCGTTCGGCGTCGCATCGGTCGTCGAGAAGCTCCGCGCCGCCGGCGGGGGCTACGAGATCGTGCACGAGTCCCCGGGCGTCGAGCTCGGCGTCTACGTGCTCGTCGCGCCCGAGCCCGACAAGCAGCAGCCGCACGAGGACGACGAGATCTACGTCGTCCTCGAGGGCGAGGGGATCCTCCAGGTCGAGGGGACGGACGTCCCGATGAAGATCGGCGACGCGGTGTTCGTCGAGGCCGGCGCCGACCACCGCTTCGTCGCGTACGAGCAGCTCGCGGTGCTCGTCCTGTTCGAGCGCGGCTCGGGCAGCCGCGACGGGTGACGGCCCGCCTCGTCGCGTGCACGGCGGCCGCAGGTCTGGCCGCGATCGCGGCGGGCTGCGGCGGAGGCGGGTCGGACGCGACGCGGAGCCGCGTCGACCTGACGGCGCAGGAACGGCACGGCAGGGACGTCTTCGTCCGCAGGTGCGGCGTCTGCCACACGCTGAGCGACGCGGGGACGCACGGGACGGTCGGCAAGGATCTCGACGCGACGAAGCCGAGCGCTGCGATCGTCCTGCGCTCGCTCGCCGTCCCGCCGCAGAACATGCCGACGGGCCTCGTGACGAACGCCGCAGACGCGAAGGCGGTGGCCGCGTACGTCGTCGCCGTTACGCGCGCCAGGTGAAGCCGGCAACGGCGGGGTCGTCCTCCCCGTGCTCGTACGCGTACGCGCGCGCCGCGAGCCGCGCATCCTGCATCTCCTGCCGCAGGTGCGCACCGCGCTCGGCGATCTCGGGGAGCCGGTCGATCGCGTCGATCACGAGGTGGAACCGGTCGAGGTCGTTGCGCATCGCCATGTCGAAGGGCGTGGTCGTCGTGCCCTCCTCCTTGTAGCCGCGGACGTGCAGGTTCTCGTGATTCGCCCGCCGGTACGTGAGCCGGTGGATGAGCCACGGGTAGCCGTGGTACGCGAACACGATCGGACGGCTCGTCGTGAAGATCGAGTCGAACTCCGCGTCGGAGAGCCCGTGCGGGTGCTCCGACTCCGGCTGGAGGCGCATCAGGTCGACGACGTTGACGACGCGCACCTTCAGCGACGGCAGCCGCTCGCGCAGGATCGCCGTCGCCGCGAGCGTCTCGAGCGTCGGGACGTCGCCGGAGCAGGCCATGACGACGTCCGGCTCCTCGCCGTCGTCGTTCGACGCCCACTCCCAGATGCCGATCCCGCGCGTGCAGTGCGCGATCGCGTCGTCCATCGAGAGGAACTGGAGCGCGGGCTGCTTGCCCGCGACGATCACGTTGACGTAGTGCGTGCTGCGCAGGCAGTGGTCGGCGACGGAGAGGAGGCAGTTCGCGTCCGGCGGCAGGTAGACGCGGATGATCTCCGCCTTCTTGTTCATGACGTGGTCGATGAAGCCGGGATCCTGGTGCGAGAAGCCGTTGTGGTCCTGCCGCCAGACATGCGAGCTCAGCAGGTAGTTCAAGGACGCGATCGGGCGCCGCCACGGGATGCCGCGCGTCGTCTTCAGCCATTTCGCATGCTGGTTGAACATCGAGTCGATGATGTGGATGAACGCCTCGTAGCAGTTGAAGAGCCCGTGCCTCCCGGTGAGGAGGTACCCCTCGAGCCAGCCCTGGCACTGGTGCTCCGACAGCACCTCGAGCACGCGGCCCGCCGGCGCGAGGTGCTCGTCCGTCGGCAGCGTCTCCGCCATCCACGCGCGGTCCGTGGCCTCGAGGACGGCGCCGAGCCGGTTGGACTCCGTCTCGTCCGGGCCGAAGATCCGGAAGCGCGACTCGTTCAGCTTCACGACGTCGCGGAGCCAGCCGCCGAGAACGCGCGTCGCCTCGGCGAACGTCGTGCCCGGCGCGGCGACCTCGACCGCGTAGTCGCGGTAGTCCGGCAGCGCGAGCGGCTGGAGGAGCAGGCCGCCGTTCGCGTGCGGGTTCGCGCTCATCCGCCGGTAGCTCTTCGGCGGGAGCGTGGCGAGATCGGGGACGAGCGCGCCCGTCTCGTCGAACAGCTCCTCGGCGCGGTAGCTCCGGAGCCACGTCTCGAGCTCCCCGAGATGCTCCGGGTTCGTCCGCACCTCGGCGAGCGGCACCTGGTGCGAGCGCCACGTGCCCTCGACCGGCTTGCCGTCCACCGTCTTCGGGCCGGTCCAGCCCTTCGGCGTGCGAAGGACGATCATCGGCCAGCGCGGCCGCTCCGTCACGCCGTCCGTGCGCGCGGCGCGCTGGATCGCGGCGATCTCGCCGACGACCGCGTCGAGCACCTCGGCCATGCGGCGGTGCATGGCGTCCGGCTCCTCGCCGTCGACCCAGTGCACGGTGTGTCCGTAGCCCTCGAGCAGCTTCGTCAGCTCGTCGTCGCCGATCCGGGCCAGCACGGTCGGGTTCGCGATCTTGTAGCCGTTGAGGTGGAGGATCGGCAGCACGGCGCCGTCGACGGAGGGGTCGAGGAACTTGTTCGAGTGCCAGCTCGTCGCGAGCGGGCCGGTCTCCGCCTCGCCGTCGCCGACGATGCAGCAGACGAGGAGGTCGGGGTTGTCGAACGCGGCGCCGTACGCGTGCGAGAGCGCGTAGCCGAGCTCGCCGCCCTCGTGGATCGACCCGGGCGTCTCCGGAGCGACGTGCGACGGGATCCCGCCGGGGAACGAGAACTGGCGGAACAGCTTCCGGAGGCCGTCCTCGTCGCCGGTGATCTCGGGATAGACCTCGGTGTACGTCCCCTCGAGATACGCGTTCGCGACGGCCGCCGGCCCGCCGTGCCCGGGGCCGATCACGTAGATCGCGTCGAGGTCCCAGTTCCGGATCACGCGGTTCATGTGCGCGTAGACGAAGTTCAGGCCGGGCGTCGTCCCCCAGTGGCCGAGGAGGCGCGGCTTCACGTGCTCCGCCTGAAGCGGCTCGCGCAGCAGCGGGTTGTCGAGGAGGTAGATCTGGCCGACGGAGAGGTAGTTCGCGGCGCGCCAGTACGCGTCGATCAGCCGGAGCTCGTCGTCGGCGAGGGCGGTCATGACCGGGAGTCTTCCGCATCGAGCAGGCCGGCGACCTCGCGGGCGATCTGGAGATCCTCGCGGGCCTCGACGACGAAGGCCCGGACGGGAGCGCCGGCGCGGCCGATCTCCGCGTCCGGCTCGGCGGCGGCGTTCGCGGCGAGGTCGAGCTCGACGCCGAGGAAGCCGAGATCGGCGGCGGCGCGCTCGCGGATCGCGGCCGCGCGCTCGCCGACGCCGCCGGTGAACGCGATCGCGTCGAGCCCGTCCATCGCCGCCGCCATCCCGGCGATCTCGCGGCGCAGCCGGTGGACGTAGACCTCGACCGCGAGCCGCGCGTTCCCGTCGCCCGCCGCTTCGGCTTCGAGCACGGCGCGCATGTCGGCGGTGCCGGTGAGCCCGAGCAGGCCGGAGCGGTGCTCGAGCGTCGACGCGAGCTCGGACGGCGGCATCCCGACGTGCTCCTCGAGCCAGAGGACGAGACCCGGATCGACCGAGCCGGAGCGCGTCGCCATCACGAGTCCCTCGAGCGGCGTGAAGCCCATCGTCGTGTCGACGGAGACGCCGCGCTCGACCGCTGCGAGCGACGCGCCGGCGCCGAGGTGGCAGCTGACGATCCGCAGCTCGTCGGCGCCGCAGCCCGCGAGCTCGGCGACGCGCCGCGTGACGTATGCGTGCGAGAGGCCGTGGAAGCCGAAGCGGCGCAGGTTCCAGCGCGCACGCCACTCGGCCGGCAGCGCGTACGTCGACGCGGCGGGCGGGATCCGCGCGTGGAACGCGGTGTCGAAGCACGCGACCGCCGGCGTGTCCGGTAGCAGCCGCCCGACGAGCTCGATGCCGTGCAGCGACTTCGGCTGGTGGAGCGGCGCGAGGTCGGTGAGCGCGTCGAGCCGCCGCAGCACCTCGCCGTCGATCCGCACCGGCTCGACGAATGCGTCCCCGCCGTGCACGACACGGTGCCCGACCGCGTCGATGCCGCCCGCGCGCGCGAGCGCGCCGCGAACCTCGTCCTCGTCGGCGCGGCCGCGCGTCAGCTTCAGGTTCTGGGAGACGACGAGCGCGTCGCCGTCGAGGACGGAGAGCTTCAGACTGCTCGAGCCGGCGTTGACGACGAGGACGCGCACGACGACCGACAGTCTGAAGGGCGAGCGGGCTCCGGGCGGTTACAACCCGGGAACGTGAATGGGCGGCGGCGTGTCCTTCCGCCAGGCGAACGCGGTGTCCGCGACGCGCGGCTTGCCGTCGAGGCAGGCGCGCCACTCGTTCGCGGCCTGCCAGAGCGACGCCTCGCCGACGAGCTGCTCGACGATCGTGCGCGCGTCCGGGCCCTCGAAGACGAACACCGCCTCGTGCTCGGTGAGGTAGACGCAGTGGCCGTCGAGCGGCGTGTCCTCGAGGCGGAACGGCGGCCCGCTCTCGACGAGCCCCTTCGCAGTCTCGTACGCGCCGGGGCGGAGCGGGACGACGACGGCAACGCGGCTCATACCGCGGAGCCCGCCGAACGCATGTCGCTCAACTGCTCCGCGAGCTCGATCAGCTGGCCGACGCCGCCGAACGCCGCGATCCGGACCGTCCCGCCGCTCTCGAGCTCGAGGACGAGCGCCGGCTTCCCGCCGAGCCGCTCGGCGCCGTGGCCGACGTGCACCGACGCGATCTCTTCGTACGGAATCCGATGGTCGTGGACGGTCGGGCGCCCGCCGCTCGAGCCGGAGAACCGGAGCCAGATCGAGTTGAGCTCGAGCTTCCCGGCGACGACCTTCCCGTCAGGCCCGCTCCACAGAACCGCATAGCTCTCCATGGAGGAATGGTGGCCTCGCCGCGGCCCCGACGAATCCGCGATCGGTCGGAGCGGCCGTACGGGAAACTACTCTGCCTCGCCCTCCTCCAGGAGGCCATGGTCGAGCGCGTACCGGACGAGCTCGGCGCGGGTCGAGAGACGGAGCTTCTGCATGATGTGCGCGCGGTGCGTCTCGGCCGTGCGGACGGAGATGAAGAGCATCTTCGCGATCTCCTGGTTCGTGTGGCCGAGGGCGAGCAGCCGGAGCACTTCGCGCTCGCGCTCGGAGAGCGGGTCGGCGGCGGCGCGCGCCTGTGCCTCGGCCTCGGCGGCGGCGAGCCGCGCGCCGAGCGTCGGGTGGACGTAGCTCCCGCCGCCGGCGACCTCGCGCACGGCGGCGACGAGCTCGTTGTCCGCCGCCTCCTTGAGCAGGTACCCGCTCGCGCCGGCGGAGAACGCCTGGCGGACGTAGCTCGGATCGTCCTGCATCGAGAGGACGAGGATGCGCGCCTTCGGCGCCGCCTCCTTGATCTCCGGAGCCGCGTCGAGGCCGCTCCCGCCCGGCATCACGACGTCGAGCAGGACGACGTCCGGCTTGTGGAGGCGCGCGAGCCGCACCGCGTCGGCCGCGTTGCCCGCCTCGTCGTCCACGGTCATGTCCTTCTCGGCCTCGAGCAGCAGCCGGAGGCCCGAGCGAACGAGCTGGTGGTCGTCGACGATGAGAACGCGAATCACGTCAGTGGCACCTCCGCCTGGAAGGTCGTGCCGGCTCCGGGGTGCGACTCTATCGACAGCCGTCCACCGAGCAGCGCGACGCGCTCCTGCATCCCGACGAGGCCGATGCCGCCCTCCCTCGGACTGCCCGGGTCGAACCCGACGCCGTCGTCCTCGACGACGAGCGACACGGAGTCCGCCTTGCGGGCGAGGACGATGCTGACCGTCGTCGCCTGCGCGTGCTTGACGACGTTCGTCAGCGACTCCTGGACGATCCGGTAGAGCGCGGTCTCGACCTCGGACGGCAGCCGCTCGCCGGGCGGAAGGAGCTCCTCGAACTGGACGGCCATTCCCGTCTGCTCCGCGAACGTCTCGGTGAGACGTTCGAGCGCCGCGACGAGGCCGAAGTCGTCGAGCACGCTCGGGCGGAGCTCGACGGCGAGGCGGCGGACGTCGAGGAGCGTCGAGCGGACGAGGTCGCGGACGCCCGCGATCGCCGCGCCGAGCTCGTCCGTCTCCCGCGCGTCCTCGACCGCCCGCAGGCCGAGGAGGATCGAGGTGAGCGCCTGGCCGGTCTCGTCGTGGAGCTCACGCGCGAGGCGGCGGCGCTCGAGCTCCTGCGCGGTGACGACGCGCCGGAGCGCGTCGCGCGCCACGCGCTGCGACAGCTCGACGGCGACCGCGGCGCGGCCGGCGAAGATCTCGGCGATCCGAAGGTCGTCGTCGTTGAAGCGCGGGTCGGTCGCCTGCTTGTCGTGCGCGGCGACGACACCCATCGCGGTGCCGCGGACGATGAGCGGGACGTAGAGCGACGTGTGTGCGCCGATCCGCCGCATCGACTCCTGGTCGATCTCCGGATCGTCGAGGACCGAGTCGACGCGCTCGCTGCGCATCCGCTCGAGAACGCGCATCGTCTTCGACCGTTCGGCGACGACCATGCCGACGAGCGGCTCGGCGCCCGCGCCCGCCGCGACCTCGATGCGCGCCGCCGAGGCGTGCGGCAGCGCGATCGTGACGACACGCGCGCCGAGCAGCTCGCGCAGCCGCGTCGCGATCAGCTGCAGCAGCCGGCCCAGGTCGAACTCGGTGACGAGGACGTTCATCACCTCGTTCAGCGACTCGAGCTGCGCCGACCAGCGCGTCGCCGACTCGTACAGGCGCGCGTTCTCGATCGCGACGGCGGCCTGCGAGCCGAGCATGACGACGGCGGCCTCGTCCTCCTCCGTGAAGTCCGCACCGTCGGTCTTCTCGGTGAGGTAGAGGTTCCCGTAGGCGACGCCCCGCAGCGCGACCGGGACGCCGAGGAACGTGCGCATCGGCGGGTGGCCGGGCGGGAAGCCGACCGAGCGCGGGTCGTCCCCGAGGTCGTGGAGGCGGAGCGGGTGCGCGTCGCGGATCAGCACGCCGAGGATTCCGCGGCCGGACGGAAGATCGCCGATCTCGCTCCGCGTCCGGTCGTCGACGCCCGTCGTCACGAACCGCTCGAGGCGGCCGCCGCTCGGGTCGAGAACGCCGAGCGCGGCATAGCGCGCGCCGGTCAGCGTCGCGGCCGTCTCGACGAGCTTCTGGAGGACGGCGTCGAGCGACAGCTCGGAGCTGAGCGCGATCCCGGCCTCAACGAGCGCCCGCGTGCGCTCTTCGGTCGACTCCATGGGCGCCATTATCCGGGGCGGGGCGGGGCGGCGGCTACGGATCGAGCTGCGCGCGAAGCTCCGCGGGGCGGAGGATCTTCGCGCCGAGGTCCGTGTCGGAGGGGACGAGCTCGCGCACGACGCGGAGCACGACGTCGGCCTCGTCGCTCAGCGGGCTGAGGATCTTGTTCCCCTTCAGGAGCGCCTTGCCGCGCGGGCCCGGATGCACGGCGAGGTCGCGCTCCGCGTAGCCCTTCTCGCGGAGCAGGCCGTTCGCGGCTGCGATCGCGTCGTCCATCAGCGGAAGAGGTCGAGCTCCTCGGGGATGACGAGCTCCTGCGCGGTGCCGTCGCCGCGGAGGTCGAGCCCGCGGATCACAGCGACGGGGACGCGGTCGAGCTTCCCCATCACGAGCTGCGCGGCACCGGCGACCTCGTCCGCGACGGCGATCACCGTCGCGTGCAGCTCGTAGCCGGTCTCGTCGCGCTGTCCGATGAAGTCGTGGACGACGGAGACTCCCGCGGCGCCGAGCGCGACGTCGGTCGTGCCGCGCCGCCACGGGCGGCCGAACGAGTCGGCGACGATCACGCCGACGTCCGCGCCGGTGCGGTCGCGGAGGTCGTCGCGGAGGCGCGCCGCGGATGCGTCCGGATCGAGCGGGAGGAGAACGAGCGTCCCCGGGCCGGGCGTGTTCGACGCGTCGACTCCGGCGGAGGCGCAGACGAAGCCGTGGCGGGTCTCGCAGATCACGAGCGGCGGGCGGACGCGCACGACCCGCGCGGCCTCGTGGAGGATCGCCTCGATGCGGCGCGGGTCGGTCTCGTCGCCGGCGATCTCGCGCGCACGGTCGGACGGCTCGTAGTCGGCGAGGCGCACGACGCGGCCCTCGACCTTCGAGATCGCCTTCTGCGCGACGACGACGACGTCGCCGTCCTCGAGCTCCGCGCGCTCCGCGATGAGCGCGGCGAGGTCGTCGCCCTCGCGGAGCTCCGGGATGCCGGTGACGGGGAAGGCGCTGAAGCCGCTCACGGCAGCCCGGTCACGCGCACCCCGGCGTGGCCCTTGTAGCGCCGGTTGAGGTTCACGATCACGGCCGTCATCCCCTCGAGCGCGCGGGCGCTCGCGAGCGGCCCGGCGTCGAGCGCGTGGCCGGTGACGACCTGCGACGCGAGCTCGAGCGCGAGCTCCTTCGCGGCGGGATCGTCGCCGCAGACGAATGCGTCGCCCTCGGCGCGCCCGCCGGCGAGCGTCGACGCGGCGAGCGAGTGGAGCCCGGCGGCGACGGGCGCGTCGAGGACCGCCGCCATCCTCTCGGCGACCGAGCGGTCGGCGTCGGTCGGGAAGACGCCCTCCTTCGTGAATCGCAGCTCACTCGCGACGCTCAGGACCGGGGTCGTGCCGATCGCGGCGGCGAGGCTCTCCGCGGTCGCGAGCGCAGCGTCCGCCTTCGTCGCGAGCACGACGAGGTCGACGCCACGGACTGCGTCCTCGTTGGCGGCGCCTCGGGCACCGACGTCCGCGGCCTTCTCCTCCGCGCGGGCCGCGTCACGCGAGCCGATCACGACCTCGACGCCGGCCGCGACGAGCTGCTGCGCGAGTGCGAGGCCGAAGTCTCCCGTGCCCCCGACGACGGCGACCTTCACGCGGCCACTCCGCCGAGCGCGGCCTCGGCGAGCCGCCGGCGCGCGTCGGCGTCGCTCATGAGCGTGCGCGTCACGACCGGCTCGACACCGTCGAGACCGTCGAGCGCGTCGGCGTCGGCCTCGTCGACGACGAGCGCGTCGATCAGGCCGGCGTAGCAGGCGGCGACGTGGCGCGGCTCCGTCCCGCCGGCGAGCCGCGCGAGCATGCGGTCCGCCGGTCCCTTCACCGCGCGGCCGCCGATGAGCGGGCTCACAGCGACGCACGGCACGCGGCGGCGCGCGACGGCGTCGCGAATCGCCTCGACGGCGAGGATCGGCTGGATCGAGACGTACGGGTTGCTCGGCGCGACGAGGAGCACGTCGGCGGCGTCGATCGCCTCGAGCACGCCGGGCGCGGGAGCCGCCGACGCCGCGCCTTCGAAGCGGACGCCGTCGACCTCGTCGCGGTGCCCCCGCGCGACGAACCACTCCTGAAACGGGAATGAGCCTGCAGCCGTGTCGATCCACGTCCGCAGCTCGTCGTCCGTCGCGGGGACGAGCGTCGCACCGACGCCGAGCACGGACGCGAGCCGGAAGGTGACGGCCGAAAGCGGCGCGCCCGCGCGGAGCGCGGCCGTGCGGACGAGATGGACGCCGAGGTCGCGGTCGCCGAGCGCGAACCAGGACTCGCCGTCGAGCGCGCGCACGGTGTCGAGCGCGTTCCACGTCTCCCCGGCTCGGCCCCAGCCGCGCTGCTCGTCGTTCAGCCCGGCGAGCGCATAGAGGATCGAGTCGAGGTCGGGCGAGATGTGGAGCCCGAGCACCTCGACGTCGTCGCCGACGTTCCCGACGACGGTGACCTTCCCCGCGCCGACCGCGTCGACGACGCCGAGCGCGAAGCGCGCGCCGCCGACGCCGCCGGAGAGGACGACCACCTTCACGCCGGCACGTCCTGCAACTGCCGCTCGAGGCAGGCGCGCGTGCGTCGCCCGAGCCGCGCGGCGAGCCGGCGGAGATCGTCGAGCGTGTCGACGTCGTCGACGAGGTTCTCGAGCGGGACCGTGACGACGTCGAGGCGGCGTTTGGCCGCGTGCGCACGGAATCGCGCGGCGCTGCCGGCGCCGTAGAGCGGCGCGAACGCGTCGGCGGCCGGAAGCGCGAGCGCGTTCGTCGTCCCGTCGCGCGCCTCGACGAGCCCGAAGCCGTCGACGGCAGCGAGCCGAGAGATGTCCGTCGCCGTCGCGCAGGGGAGGTCGGCGTTCACGACGAGGACCCGTCCGTCGACCCCCGCGAGCGCCGCGGCAACAGCCGCGCCCTGCCCGCCGCCCGGGTCGTCCGCGACCGACGCGCCGAGCGTCCGGGCGAGCGCCGCACCGTCCGGATCCGACGTGACGACGATCGTCTCCCCGGCGGCCACGGCCGCCTCGAGCACGTCCCCGAGCATCGCGAGCGAGATCTCGCGACGCACCGGACCGGGCGCGTCGAGACGCGTCTTTCCGGCTGCGCCGGCGAACGGGACGATCAGGGTCGGCATAGCGAGAGACTAGCCGTGTGCAGCGCGGCCAAGGTGGCGACGCCACGCCACGCCAGGTGGCGACGCCACACGCAAGCCCGCTCAGTAATTGGCGCCGGGCCGGCCGGCCGCGATCCACTCGCGGACCTCGAACCAGTGGCTCTCGCGGAGTGCGGCCGCGACCCGCTCGTCCGTATGCGCCGCGTAGAAGACGTTCTTGTCGAGATCGCAGCAGATCGCCACGTCCGAGAGCAGCACGTCCGGGATGTGCATCAGCGCGTCCGCTGGGAGCCTGGCCTCCGCGACGGTGTAGTGCTTGAACTGGAGCTCCGGCGCGATCTCCATCAGCTCCGGCCAGTCGGGACAGGTCCGCGAGCTCACGCCGTCGTCCCGAGCCTCTCCCCCGCCGGCACGTCCTCGCGCGACCAGCGGCCCTCGAGCCGCACGAGGCCACGCTCGTCGCCGGCGGGGTACACGACGAAGACGAGCGCGTCGTCGAGCGAGTGGTACTGCGTCTCGCCGCCCGCCTCCGTGAGGTCGACCCGGAGATGCAGACGCCCGTCGGAGAACGGCGGCCGGTCGGCGTCGAAGCGCATGGAGAGCCGCCGCGTCGAGTCGTCCCAGCCGAGCTCGGACGTGAACGCCTCGCCCGACGCGACGAGGATCCCCGCGTCGTCGCGCAGCTCCCAGACGAGCCGGGGCGCCGGCAGCGACCGGTCGGCGGAGACGTCGACCGCGATCCCGAACGACTCGCCCGCGAGGAGCCCCTGCGTCCGCTCGGCGCCGTCCGGCCCGATGAGCCGCGCCGCGTCGACGCGCGCGACGGCTCCGCCCCATTCCTTCAGCCCGGCAGCGCGCTCCTCCGGGTTGCGCTCGCCGGCGAGCAGGCGCCGGTACTCGACGATCGCCTCGTGCGTCGGCCCGTCGAACGCGACGGCGCCGTCCTTCAACAGCACCGCGCGGTCGCAGAGCCGCTCGACCGCCGACGCGTCGTGCGACACGAAGACGATCGTCCCGCCGCGCTGCTTGAACTCGAAGATCTTCCCGAAGCACTTGCGCTGGAACGCCTCGTCGCCGACCGCGAACACCTCGTCGAGCAGCAGCACGTCCGCCTCGATGTGCGCCGCGACGGCGAACCCGAGCCGCATGTACATCCCCGAGGAGTACGTCCGCACCGGCAGGTCGATGAAGTCCTCGAGTCCTGCGAACGCGACGATCTCGTCGAGCTTCTCGCGGATCCTCGCGCGGCGCAGCCCGTGGATCGAGCCGTTGAGATAGACGTTCTCGCGCCCGGTCATGTCGGGGTGGAAGCCCGCGCCGAGCTCGAGCAGCGAGCCGACGCGCCCGCCGACGGCGACCGTCCCGGACGTCGGCTTGATGATCCCGGACAGCAGCCGCAGCAGCGTCGTCTTCCCGGATCCGTTCCGCCCGACGAGCCCGACGGCACCGCCCGGCTCGACCGAGAACGAGACGTCGCGCAGCGCCCACACGTCGACGCCGCCCGGCACGCGCCCGCGCGAGAAGAGCACGTCCTTCAGCGTCCTCTGCTCGCGCGGGTACACGCGGAAGCGGCGCGCGGCGCGCTCGACCTGGATCCCGCCCGGCTTCACGCCCGTGACGGTACCGGGAGGGCTCGCCGGACGATTTCCGCGAGCGTGCGCACGAAGGCTGGGTCGGAGTTCGGCATCTCGATCCGCTCGAGCTGCATTCCGAGCTCTGCGGCCTTCTCCTGCGCCTCGACGTCGATGTCCCAGCGGATCTCGAGATGGTCGGACACGAAGCCGACCGGGCAGACGAGGACGTCGCGCACGCCGTCGTCGCGGAGCGCGGCGAGGTGGTCGAGGATGTCCGGCCCGAGCCACGGCTCGCCTGTCGGCGACTCGCTCTGGAACGAGAAGCTCCACCGGTCTCCGAGCCCCGCCCGCTCGGCGACGAGCGCGGCGGTCTCGAGCAGTTGCTCCTTGTACGGGTCGCCCATGTCGAGGATCCGCGCCGGCAGCGAGTGCGCCGTGAAGACGACGTGCGCGTCCGTCCCGCGCACGCGCTCCGCGAGGAGCTCGACGAAGCCGGGCTCGTCGTGCCAGCTGTCGACGAACGCGAGCGTCGCGCGCCCGGCGAGCGCCGTCTCGAGCTGGTCGCGATAGCCCTTGATCGACAACGCGGAATAGTGGGGCGCGAGCACGAGGCCGACGACGGCGCCCGCGCCCGACGCGACGGCCGCGTCCGCCGCGTCCGCGATTCGCGGCGTCCAGTGCTTCATCCCGGTGAAGACCGGAACCTCGAGCTCCCGCTCGAGCGCCGCACGCGTCTCCTCGGTGATCGCGTTCAACGGCGACGACTCCTCGATCCCGAGCCGGCGGTACCGCTCGACGAGATCGGCGAGGTTCTCCGGCGCGATCGGCCGGCCGCCGCGGATGTCCGCGTAGTAGGCAGGCACGTCGACGAGCCGCTCCGGAGAGCCGTAGGCCATCAGGACGACCGCAGCCTTCACGGCGCCCACCGTAGCTCACCGGGAGGCTACGGCTTCGGCTGCTCGGTCTCCCCCGCCGGAAGCGCCGTCGTGAGCGTGTCCTGGGCCCAGCGCTCGCTGAACCCGGCCAGGAAGCCCACGACGAGGATCGCAAGCCGGTCGTTCGCCGCAGGGTCGCTCGCGGAGATCGGGAGATGGAGGATCCCGCTCGTGAAGGCGAACGTGATCGCGAGCGCGAACGCCCCGCCGATCAGCGGCCGCAACCCGCCGAGGAAGAACGCGTACGGCCGGCCGACGTCGTAGTTCAGCTCGAACGACCCGTTGTTGATGCGCTGGATCACGCTGACGACCGCGCCCACCGAGCCCGCGACGAACGCGGCGACACCGCTCTTCCACTCGACCTGGAGGAACAGGAACGCGAGCACGGACGTCACGGCCGCGACCGAGACCATGCCCGTGAAATAGACGATCTGCGCCTGGCCGTTCGCGGCCTGGCGGTAGTACTTCTCGGCCTCGTCGAGCGCCGCGATCTCCGTCTCGAGCGCCTTGTCGAGGTCGACGTCGGATGCCTTGTGCGAGCTCCCGTCGACGAGCGCGAGCAGGTGCCCGGCGCACTGCGCGACGAGCTGGAGGCAGATCCGCTGGCGCACGCCGGTCAGCACCGTCCGCGCGCGCAAGGCGAGGTCGTCGCAGCGGTGCAGCTGCAACGTGATCTCCGGATGCGCGCGCGTCGCCCAGTCGCTCTCGCGGTGGAATGTCGCCGTCGAGCGCTGCCACGGATAGCGCGGCTTCTGCTCGGTGAGGGCGACGGCGCTCGCGACGTGCGAGCACCAGAACGAGTGGACGAGCTTCCCGTGCGAACGCTCGAACCGCGTCAGGAGCTCGTGGTACGCGGACTCGGCCTCCGCGCGCGCGTCGTCGCGGAAGTCTCGCCACCACGAGAAGTGCGAGTACACGAGCTCGGCGAACGACGGGTCGTGCGACTTCCCGTTCAACGCACGAACAGGGTGCTTCTTCGGCTCCGCGGCCGGCGGCTGGAGAACTTCGCCCACCTCGAACTCCCCCTTACGCCGCAGAAGCGATTTCCGGTGGACGAAGGCTACAACAGTCGCGCGAGCTTCTGTAGCCACGTGTCGGCCGGGACGAGGAGCCCACGGCCGGCGAACCCGACCATCCGGTCGAGCGAGTCGAGATACGCGGCGGACAGGTCGGCGCTGTCGCGGATCGCCCACATCGCCTCGCCGTTCGTCCACGCCGCGTCGCGCGCACGCTCGACGTCCCACATCGCCACCACGTCGTCGATCCGGTCGAAGCGGTGGACGACCCGGTCCACTCGGCGCAGCCAGCCCGTGACGTACTCGTGCTTGACCTTCGCCTCGGTCGCGGCGAGCTGCGCGTTCACCGAGAGGAAGTCCGTGTGCTGAGGCGTTCCGTCCTCGACGACGATTCCGAGCTCGCGCGCCACCGTGACGAGAGCGACCGGCAGGTCGCGGTTGATGTGCGCGTTCATCCCGGCGAAGGCGAACTGGAGCGGCGCGATCCCGGGCGCCCGGCGCGCGTCGAAGAGTGGTGCCCAGGCGCGCGGCTCCGACCCAGGGCGCGCCGTGAACGCGTCGAGCGCGTCGAAGTAGAGCCCCGCGAAGACGACGTCGAGCCGCTCGAGGAACCGCGGGTCCTGGAATTGCGTGCCCGCGGCGAGATCGGTCCGCACGCCCTCCGTCACCGCGAGATAGAGCCGCGTGAAGCATGCGACGCCGTCGCCACGCGGCAGCGGTGCCGCGATCTCCTCCATGCGGGCAACGACCTCCGCGACAGTCGTCAGCGGCACAGCGTGACCATAGCCTTGTCGCGCCGCGCCGGTCGCGCTACGGTCCGGATCCTGCGGCCCCGATGTCATGCGAACGAGGGGGCGAACGAACGCGATGTGGATCGACGAGGCTGACGGCGTCTTCCGCGGCGGAGGCGTGAAGGGGCTCGGGCTGGCGGGTGCGCTGCTCGGGTTCGCGGAGAGCACGGACAAGCCGGTGAAGAAGTGGGTGAACGTCGCCGGCGCGAGCGCCGGGGCGATCATCGCGTGCTATCTCGCGACCGGACACGACGCCGACCAGATGGTCGACCTGATGCGAAAGACGAAGTTCGGCGACTTCCAGGACTTCCCGCCGGGCGGCCAGTACCTCGGCGGCGGCGTGAATCTGCTCCGCAAGCACGGGCTCGCGCACGGGAACGCATTCCTCACCTGGTTCGACGACCAGCTCGACCATGCGACCTTCGAGAAGACGAAGAACGCGGACGGCACTGACTGGCGGCTGAAGCTGATCGCATGCGACGTGACGAACCGCGCGCTGCTCGTGCTCCCGAACGACCTCGTGCGCTACCGGCTCCCCGGCGAGTCGGCCGCGATCGACCCGGACGCATTCCCGATCGCGCGGGCCGCGCGGATGAGCATGTCGATCCCGTACTTCTTCGAGCCCGTCGTGCTCGTGCGGGACCGCGTGTTCGTGCAGGACCTCGGCGACACCGACGGGCTCGTGCCCGGCGCGAACGACCGGCTCGACGTCGACGCGGCGAACAAGGCGCTCGGCGCGAACGGGAAGGCCGCGAGCTTCCGCGAGCTCACCGCCGCGGAGCAGAAGCTGCAGCTCTCGGTGATCGTCGACGGCGGCACGCTGTCGAACTTCCCCGTGTGGCTGTTCGACGTCGACACGCCGAACCAGCCGCTGAAGCGGCCGACGTTCGGCTTCACGCTCACGGGCGGAAAGGGCGTGGGCGCCGGGCTGAACAAGGCGGTCTCGCACGCACCCTGGGCGGTCCGCTTCGGGTTCGACATCTTCCACACGTCGCAGGAGGCGTGGGACAAGCGCTTCGTGTCGCACTCGACGCGCGTCCGCACGATCGCGGTCGACGCCGGCGACGTCGGCACGACGCAGTTCAACCTCAGCGCCGCCGACCAGGACATGCTGATCGCGAACGGGAAGAAGGCCGTCGCGAAGTTCCTCTCGACGTTCACGCTCGACCAGTACGAGAACACGTACGGGCGGAAGTTCGGCGACGTCCCGGCCGGGGACGGCACCGGGAAGAAGGAGCTCGCGGGGACGACGACCTAGACGGCGGTGACGCGCGCGTGCACGAGCTCGACGAGCCGGCCGAGCGCGTCGGGATCGGTCTGCGGCAGCACGCCGTGGCCGAGGTTGAAGATGTGGCCGGGCCGGCCGCCTGCGCGGGCGAGGACGTCGAGCGCGCCCGCCTCGACGCGCTCCCGCGGGCCGAGCAGGAGCGCCGGGTCGAGGTTGCCCTGGACGCCGCGATCGGGGCCCGCGACCTCCCAGCCGGCGTCGATCGGGACCCGCCAGTCGAGGCCGAGCACGTCGCCGCCCGCCGCGACGAGCTCCGCGAGGAGCGGCGTCGAGGCGCCGGTGCCGAAGTGGATCGTCGGCACGTCGACCGCGGCGAGGATCCGCGCGGAGTACGGCGCGACGTATTCGACGTAGTCCGAGGGAGAGAGCGCGCCGACCCACGAGTCGAAGAGCTGGATCACGTCGGCGCCCGCGGCGGCCTGCGCGGCGACGTAGCGCGCGAACTGATCCGTGAGCCGCTCCATCAGCGCGTGCCACACGTCCGGCTCGTTCAGCATCAGCGACTTCGTCCGCACGAAGTCACGACTCGGCCTCCCCTCGACGAGATAGCCGGCGACGGTGAACGGGCCGCCGCAGAAGCCGACGACCGCGCGCTCGGGGTCGAGCTCGGCGCGCACGATCCGCACCGCCTCGAGGATCGCGCCGCCCCACGCCTCCGCGTCGGAGACCCGCATCACCTCGACGTCCGCGAGCGTCGCGACCGGCGCGTCGAGCACCGGGCCGACGCCTTCGACGAGTCGCACGTCGACGCCCATCCCGACGACGGGCGACATGATGTCCGCGAACATCACGGCGGCGTCGACGCCGTGGCGGCGCACCGGCTGCAGCGTCACCTCCGCGCAGAGTTCAGGAGTCCCCGCGAGCTCGAAGAAGCCGTGGCGCTCGCGCAGCGCGCGGTACTCCGGCAGCGAACGCCCGGCCTGCCGCATGAACCACACCGGCGTGCGCTCGACCGGCTCGCGCCGCGCCGCCCGGACGAGGAGAGGCTCCACGCGGCCTAGACTAGCCCGGCATGAGCCGTAGGCCGGACGGAGGCGAACCAGGAGCGGAGGCGTCGGCTCGGCCGGTGCCGAAGCGGGAACCGAGCCCGCCCGGCCCTCTCGTCGTCCGCTGGCACGCGCTCGAGCGCCCGCAGGTCGAGGCGGGCGCGCTGCTGGAGGCGACCGTCGAGCTCGAGAATGCCGGCTCGGCGACGTGGCGGACGCGCGGCCCGCAGGACGGCCTCTTCCTCGCGTACCACTGGCTCGACGAGCGCGGCAACCCGATCGTCTGGGACGGCCGGCGCACGCCGTTCGAGCGCCCGGTCGCGCCGGGCGAGACGCTGCGGCAGCGGCTCGTCCTCCGCAGCCCGATCCCGCCGGGCCGCTACCGCCTCGCCGTCGACATCGTCGAGGAGCACCGGTTCTGGCTCGCGGAGCTCGGCAACGCGCCGCTCGAGGAGACCGTCGACGTCGTGCCGCGCGACGCGTCGGCGGCGCGCACGTTCTTCCCCGAGGACGCAGAGCCGGCGGACGACTGGCTCGAGCTCGCGCGCGCGCTCCACGCGGAGGGCTACTCCGCGGTCGGCGGCGCGATCGAGCCGGAGCGCGGCCTGCTCCGTCGGCGCGACACCGCGCTCGCGCCGTACACGCCGGGCGGCGGCCGCCACCCGCGCTTCCCGCACCCGCTCGTCTGCCCGTCGCTCCTGCCGCCGCTCGAGCCGAACGCGGAGGTCGCAGGGCTGCCCGCGTTCGTGGCGGAGCGGGACGAGCCGTCGATGTTCGACGGCCGTCTCGTGCTCAGACTTCGATCGCGATCTCGTCGTCCACCCGGCTGAAGACCCACGCGCCGATCGCGAGCGACAGGAGCGAGACGAGCACCGAGTAGACGAAGTCTGCGAGCGGCGGCAACTCGCCCTCGAAGAGCGCCGCGCGGAACGACTGGATGATCGGCGACAGCGGGTTCAGCCAGTGGATCGCCCAGACGACGTGCTGGTGCGCCGCGAACTCCGTCAGCGGATAGATGACGGGCGTGAGGAAGAACCACGGGACGAGCAGCGCGGCGACGATGAACTCGACGTCGCGGAAGATCGCGTTCAGCGACGCGGCCATGAGCGAGATGCCGGAGATGAACGCGATCGGGAGCGCCGCGAGCGGGATCGCGAGCCACTCGGTCCAGCGGACGCGCGGCAGCGCGATGAAGTTCACGACGAGCAGGAGGACGAGCATCGCGCCGAACGCGACGACGTGCGCGCCGACGACGGAGAGCGGCACGAGCTGGCGCGGGAAGCGCGTCTTCCGGATCAGGTTCGCGTTGTCGAGCATCGAGCGCGTCGCGGACTGCAGTGCGGCCGCGACGAACGTCCACACCGCGAGGCCCGAGAGGAGGAAGAGCGCGTAGTGCCCTCCGTGCGCGAAGGGCGAGTTCCAGATGACGCCGAACACGAGGAGGTACACGCCCATGAGCAACAGCGGGTTCGCCACCGTCCAGACGACGCCGAGCGCCGAGCCGCGGTACTTCGCCTGCAGGTCGCGGCGGAAGAGGTTCCCGAAGAGCTCGCGGTAGCGGTAGACGTCGGCGTACGTGTTCACGTCGCCCGAGGGTAGACGACGCCGCGGAGGACCGGCGCGAGCAGCGCCGCGAAGCCGCGCGAGGTGTGGTCGCGCTCGAC
>DATJOZ010000079.1:0-40536 GCA_035506655.1 Gaiellaceae bacterium | reverse complement strand
GACTTGCGCAGGGGCGCCCGGTGTGGGACGAATGCATCGTGACCCTGCGGCCCGCGGAAGACGCCATTCGCGAGCGAGCGTTCGCGATCTCGCACGAGCCGGGCTCGGGGACGCCGGACGAGAACTGGGTGCGCGCCGAGCAGGAGTTCGCCGTCGCGCACGACTACGACACGGCCGACCGCGACCTCGAGCAGCTCGGGATGACGGTGTCGCGGCTCCCCGGCGAGGCGGGCGTCGTCTGGCGGCTGACGCTCCCGCGCGGCGAGTCGGTCGAGGCGTGGGAGCCGGGGAACGGCGGGCTCGCGCCGCCGCCGGAGATCGCGCGGCTGATCGCGGGCGTCGTCGCCGGGAAGGACCTCGTCCCCGCGCCGCCGGCGACCGACGACCCCGGCGCACTGCGGCTCCGCGCGCTCCTCGAGGCGCAGCGCTCGGCGCTCCTCGCGCACGACCCGGGCGTCCGGCTCGGCGGCGACCCGGAGAACCTCCACAAGCACCGCGTCGCGGCGCGGCGCGTACGCGTCTACCTCCGCGCGGCGCGGCGCCAGCTCGATCCGGCGTGGCGGCGCGCGGTCGCCGGCCCGCTCGCCGGGCTCGGCGAGGCGGGCGGCCCGGTGCGCGACCTCGACGTGCTCGTCGAGCGGCTGCGGGGCGACCTCGACGCGTTCGACGACGCCGGCGACCGCCGCGGCGCGGAGACGATCGTCGCGCGGCTCGAGCTCGACCGCGACGAGCTGCGCGGACGGCTCCTCGACGCGCTCGACGCGGACGAGTACCGGCGCGTGCTCGCGCGGCTCCGGCTCCCGCCGCGGCTCGCGGACGGCGTCGACGCGATTCCCGTCGAGCGGCTCGCGCGCCGTGAGTTCCGGCGGCTCGCGGAGGCGGTCGACCGCCTCGGCGACGACCCCGGCGAGGACGCGCTGCACCAGCTCCGCATCGTCCTGAAGCGCGCCCGCTACACGGCGGAGCTCGCCGGGCCGCGCGGGAAGGCGGGCCGCCGCTTCCTCGCGGACGCGCAGGCGCTGCAGGACCTCCTCGGCGACCACCACGACTCCGTCGTCGCCGAGCGCCGGCTCCGCGCGCTCGCCGTCGTCGACGCGCGCACCGAGACCGCGTTCGCGGCGGGCCGCATCGTCGAGCGCGAGCGCGAGCGGCGCGAACGCGCCGCGACGAAGCTGCCGAGGGCGTGGAAGCGCCTCCGCCGCAGCGGCCGGAAGCTCGGCTAGGGCAGGTCCGCCGGCCGACGCTCGTCGAAGCGCGGCAACCCGTCGTCCGGGATCGGCTCCCACGGCGCCGCGTAGGCGACGAACTGCCGGTACGACGGCCGGATCCCGGGATCCTCGTCGAACGTCCCGAGCCGGACGCTGACGACGTCGGGGTCGTCGGGGCTGCGACTCCAGAGCGCGCCGCCGCACGCGGAGCAGAAGCACTTCCAGAACCCGTCGCCGGGCTTGTACGCCTCGACGATCTCCCCGCCCTGGAGCACACGAAGCGAGCCGGGCGCGAGCTGCGCCTGCACCGACGCCGCGGTCCCGGTGCGGCGCCGGCAGCGCGTGCAGTGGCAGTAGCCCGCGGAGAGAGGCGGCGCGGTCACCTCGAAGCGGACGGCGCCGCAGAGGCAGCCGCCCGTCAGCGGCAGGTCGGTCACCCGCGAAGGACTACCACTTCGAGCGGCGGCCCTTGCGGCTCGAGTAGACGAGCTTCGGGCGCGCGGTGCGCATCCCCGTCTCCTCGAAGGTCTCACGGTGGCCGGCCATCGCGGCGACGCGGCTCATCTCCGTCTGCTGCTCGGGGAGGACGAGCGTGATGCCACGGCCGGACCGCCCCGCGCGGCCGGTGCGGCCGACGCGATGGACGTAGCCCTTGTGGTCCTCCGGCGGGTCGTAGTTCACGACGTGGCTGATCGACTCGAGGTCGAGGCCGCGCGCCGCGACGTCCGTCGCGACGAGCGTCGTGACCGCGCCGGAGCGGAACCGCTCGAGCGCGCGCTCGCGGGAGCGCTGCGGCATGTCACCGTGCATCGCGGCCGCGGCGACGCCGCGCTGGCCGAGCCGCTGGACGAGCCGGTCGGCGCCGCGCTTCGTGCGGACGAAGACGAGCGCGAGCTCGCGGTCGGCCTCGAGCAGCTCGACGAGCCGGTCGAGCTTGTCGGACTGCGTGACCGCGACGAACTCGTGGTCGACGATGCCGTCGTCCTCGTCGACCGCGTCGAGCGGGAGCGTCGACTCGAAGCGCGCCGCGTCGTGCGTGTACGCACGGGCGAGCTCGCCGACCTCGCCGTCGAGGGTCGCCGAGAAGAGCATGGTCTGCCGGTGGTCGGGCAGCCGGCGGACGATCCGCTCGACCTGGGGCTTGAAGCCCATGTCGAGCATGCGGTCGGCCTCGTCGAGGATGAGCGTCTCGATCTCCGCGAGCGACACGGCCTTGCGCTCCGCGAGATCCTGGAGGCGGCCGGGGGTCGCGACGACGATGTCGGCGCCGCGCATCCGCTTGATCTGCGGGCCGATCGGGGCGCCGCCGTAGGCGGGCTCGACGCGGAGGCCCTTCACGGCGCCGATCGCGGCAAGCTCGCCGCAGACCTGCGTCGCGAGCTCCCGGGTCGGGACGAGGACGAGCGCCCTCGGGGCGCGGCCGCCCGGCGCGATCCGCTCGACGAGCGGGAGGCCGAAGGCGAGGGTCTTCCCGGAGCCGGTCGGCGACTTCGCGAGGACGTCGCGGCCGGCGAGGGCGGTCGGGATGACGAGGGACTGGACGGGGAACGGCTCGGCGATGCCGCGAGCCTCGAGCGCCTGCTCGACGGCCGCGCTCACGCCGAGCGCCTGAAACGACTGGGACAACTGTTCTGCTCCTTCTCTATGTCGTACTGCGATCCGAGATGCCGCGACTCAGACCGCCGAAGGAGGAACGAGAAGCCATCTCACGGGACGGCCCTGTGCCGTCCGTAGTCATGACGGTAGCAGCCGCGGCCGATACCATCGGGGTGAGCCTGATGTCCAAGACGATTCTGGAACACATTCGGACCGTCTCGATGCCACGCCGGCTCGCGATCGCGTCCCTCGTCGGGTACGCCGCGGTCTTCGCGCTGATCCTCGCCTACGGCCGTCCCGGCCTCGGGCTCGGGCAGCTCTTCTACGTCCCGGTCGTCCTCGCCGCCCTCGCGAGCGGCCCGCTCCTCGGCGGGCTCGCCGGCGTGGCGGCGATCGCCCTCTACGAGCTCGCGCTCCTGCTCAACGGCACGATCACGATGCACGACATCGACGCGGCGAACACCCCGATCCGGCTCGTCAGCTACGTCCTCGCCGGCGTCACCGTCGGCTACTTCGCGACGCAGGGCCGGCGGATGCTCGCCGAGTCGCTCCACGTGCTCGAGGACCTGCTGGTCCTCTCGCGCCGCGACCTCATCACCGCGTCGCTCTCGAGCGAGGGCCTCGAGACGGCGACGAACCAGCGGCTCGCGGCCGGCAAGCCGTTCGCGCTCCTCGTCGGCGAGATCGTCGGCCGGCGGCGCGACGACGACGAGCTCCGCCAGACGGCGCGCCTCATCGCGGCGCAGATCCGCAACGGCGACCAGCTCGCGCGGATCGGCCCGAACCGCTTCGCGATCCTCACCTCGTCGATGACGCCGTCCGCCGCACGCGACGAAAGCGAGTCGCTCGAGCGCTCGCTCCTCGAGGCGGGCCACGCGATCAGCTTCGGCTGGGCCGTCTACCCGAACGAGGGCAAGGAGGCGTTCGAGCTCTTCGGCGCGGCGATAGACCGGCTCCAGGCGCGGCGGATCGTCCGCGGCGAGTGGGAGCCCACCGCGGCGAGCGCCGAGCTCGTCGACGAGCTTCCCGTCGCGCGCTACGCGAGCGAATAGCCACGGCGACGACGACGGCACCGGGCGCGGCGGAGGAATCCTTCCGGCGCCGCCACCCCGAGTACGCCGCGACCTCGATCCTCGACGACCTCCGCGCGACCGACTACGCGCGGCTCGACGCGACGGGTCACACGTATCTCGACTACACCGGCGCCGGCCTGTACGCGGAGTCGCAGCTCGCGGAGCATTTCGAGCTGCTGCGGAGCACCGTCTTCGGGAACCCGCACTCGGTGAACCCGACGTCGTCCGCGATGACGGAGCTCGTCGAGCGCGCACGCGCCGCGGTGCTCGACTTCTTCCGCGCGTCGCCTGACGAGTACGTCGCGATCTTCACGCCGAACGCGACGGGCGCGCTGCGGCTCGTCGGCGAGGCGTACCCGTTCCGCGCCGGCGACCGCTTCCTCCTCACGTTCGACAACCACAACTCCGTGAACGGCGTGCGCGAGTTCGCGCGCGCCCGCGGCGCCGAGACGACGTACGTCCCGAGCGCCGCGCCGGAGCTGCGCGTCGACGACGACCTCCTCGACCGCTACCTCGACGAGGTCGGCGGCGACCACCACAACCTCTTCGCGTATCCGGCGCAGTCGAACTTCTCCGGCGTCCACCACCCGCTCGAGTGGATCGACCGCGCCCACGAGCGCGGCTGGGACGTGCTCCTCGACGCCGCCGCGTTCGTCCCGACGAACCGGCTCGACCTCTCGCGCGTCCACCCGGATTTCGTGCCCGTGTCGTTCTACAAGCTCTTCGGCTGGCCGACCGGCGTCGGCGTGCTGCTCGCGCGGCTCGACGCGCTCGAGCGGCTCGAGCGGCCGTGGTTCTCCGGCGGGACGATCGTCGCCGCGTTCGTGCAGCGCGACTGGCACCACGACGCCCCCGGCGCCGCGCACTTCGAGGACGGCACGGTGAACTTCCTCAACCTGCCCGCGGTCGAGATCGGCCTCCGCCACCTCGGTGGGATCGGGATCGACACCGTCCATGCGCGCGTCGGGGCGCTCGGGACGGAGCTGCTCGAGACGCTCGCCGGGCTCCGCCACGCGAACGGCGCGCCGGCCGCGACGGTCTACGGGCCGCGCGACTTCGACCGCCGCGGCGCCACGATCGCGTTCAACTTCCTCCACCCGGACGGGACGATCGTCGACGAGCGCTTCGTCGACCGCGTCGCGCACCGGCACAAGATCTCGCTCCGCACCGGCTGCTTCTGCAACCCCGGCGCAGGCGAGGTCGCGTTCACGATCTCGCGGGAGACGCTCGTCGGCGGCGAGTTCGGCACCGGGATGACGCTCGACGACTACGTCGACGCGATCGGGCTCCCGTCGGGCGGCGCCGTCCGCGCGTCGCTCGGCCTCGCGTCGAACGTCGGCGACGTCGTCCGCTTCGGCGCGTTCGCGGCCGAGTTCGTCGACCTCGCACGCGTCCCGGACGACCTGCCGCCGCGCACCGGCTGCTAATATTTGCGGGGTCAAGTAATGGCAGCGACGAAGGCATACGAGGGCAGCCTCGTCCCGCGCGAGCGGGCGGCGCGGCCGATCGACGGCGGGGTCGACATCGGCCACGTCCACATGAAGGCGGCCGACCTCGACCGGATCCACGACTTCTACGTCGGCGTCCTCGGCTTCGACGTCGTCGTCCGGATGCCCGACGCGCTCTTCCTCTCCGCCGGCGGCTACCACCACGACCTCGCGTTCAACACGTGGACGTCGAAGGGCGGCTCGCCCCCGCCGCCCGGCACGACCGGCCTCTACCACATCGCGATCCGCTATCCGACGCGCGAGGCGCTCGGCGACGCGCTCGTGCGGCTCGCCGACGCCGGCTGGCCGCTCGCCGGCGTGAACGACCACGGGACGCACGAGGCGCTCTACCTCGCCGACCCCGAGGGCAACGGCCTCGAGCTCTACTGGGACCGGCCCGAGGAGGAGTGGCCCCTCGACGCCGAGGGCCACCTCGGGTTCGAGAACGCCGCGCGCGATCTCAACCGGATGGTCGCCGAGCTGCTCGAGCTCGGCCGGGCCGCGCAGCCCGCCGGGATGGGTGCACGCAGCGGCGAAGGCCGATAGCGTTTAGCCTCTAGCCACCGAAACTCGAACGGTTGAACCAAGGGAGGCTCTTTTGCTCGCAACTCAGTACCCCTTCCTCAGCGTGATGTGGACGCTGCTCGTGATCTTCGCGTGGGTGATCTGGTTCTGGCTCCTGATCACCGTCTTCGCGGATCTCTTCCGCCGCCACGACATCTCGGGCTGGGTGAAGGCGCTCTGGATCATCTTCGTGATCATCCTCCCCTTCCTCGGCGTGCTGATCTACCTGATCGCCGAGAGCAAGGGCATGGCCGAGCGCAACCAGAAGCAGGCGCAGGCCCAGCAGGCGGACTTCGACAGCTACGTGAAGTCCGTGGCTGCGTCGAGCGACCCGACCGAGCAGATCGCGAAGGGCAAGCAGCTGCTCGACAGCGGCGCGATCACGCAGGCCGAGTTCGACGCGCTGAAGGCGAAGGCGCTCGGCTCCGCATAGCCGGCCGCACGAGCACGGGAACGACGAGAGCCCGCCTTCCGGCGGGCTCTCGTCTGTCTGGCGTCTGTCGGCTAGACCGTCAGCCGCACTTCGACGCGCCGGCGATCGCGAAGGCGGACTTCGGACGGCCGTCGTTCAGGTACTGCTTCAACACGGTGACGAACTTCGCCGGGTTGCCGGCCTTCCAGGCGGTGATGGCCGTGCCGATCTCGGCAATGTCGACCTTCACCGCGCTCAAAGCCGCAGTCCCAGCGTCGGTCCGACCCGGAATCGCCTGAAGCTGAGTCAGCTCCTGGGACTCCAGCGTCTTCGCCTTCACGGCGAAGGTGTAGAGCTGTGCGGGAGTGACCGGGGAGCCGAACTCCCTCTTCGCCTTCGCCAGCCAGACGGTGCAGACCTGGTTCGCCTGGGTGGCCCAGGACGCGTTGGACGAGTGCGAGGAAGGGGCTGCCGACGCAGCGGCCGGCAGGACGGCGCTGACCACCAGCGCCACGGGGATGAGGAGCCTACGCATGAGCGTGAGTATCGGCACGACAGAACGCCTCCCCTCCCCCGAACGGGGGTGCCCGCCCTTTACTCGCCGCCGCCGACCTGCTTGAGTCCGGGGCCGAGGGGAGGGGCCGCATGAGTCGTTGGCCTGTGTCCTGGTACAACCATGCGGCGGAGTCGATCGACCGGCGTTTCGGCTGGGACAAGCTGCCCCTGCCCGTCGCGATGCTCGTCCTGATCGGGCTCCGCAACATCCTGCGCGAGAAGAACCTCTGGTACACCGGCCGCGGGCCGCTCGACAAGCCCGACGTGAACGACCATCCGCGCTACCTCACCGCGCGCACGCTCGACGGCACGTTCAACAATCTCGAGGACCCGCTGATGGGGAGCCTCGGCAGCCGGTTCGGCCGCAACGTCCCGCTCGAGTACACCGTCAGGGAGCGCACGCCGCTCGAGCCGAACCCGCGCCGCATCTCGCGCGAGCTCCTGACGCGGAAGGAGTTCATCCCGGCGTCGACGCTGAACCTCCTCGCCGGCGCCTGGATCCAGTTCGAGGTGCACGACTGGTTCAGCCACGGGAAGAACGAGACGGAGAACCCGTGGAAGATCGAGCTCGAGGCGGACGACCCGTGGCCGCAGCACCCGATGGAGATCCAGCGGACGCGCCGCGACCCGAGCGCCGACCCCGACGGGCCGCCGACGTTCGTCACCGACGACACGCACTGGTGGGACGGCTCGCAGATCTACGGGCGCGACCCCGCATTCGCGCAGGCGATCCGCACCGGCGAGAAGGGCAAGCTGAAGCTCGACGACCGCGGGCTGATCCCGCAGGAGATCGAGGCGCACGTCGACCTCTCGAGCGTCGCCGGAAACTTCTGGCTCGGGCTCGCGCTGCTCCACTCGATCTTCATGCGCGAGCACAACGCGATCTGCGACCGGCTCGCCGCCGCGCATCCCGAGAAGTCCGACGACGAGCTGTACGACAACGCCCGCCTCGTCGTCGCCGCGCTGATGGCGAAGATCCACACGACGGACTGGACGCCGGCGATCATCGCGCACCCGACGACGGTGAAGGCGCTCCGGACGAACTGGTGGGGCCTCGAGGGCGAGCACCTCGACAAGTGGATCGGCCGGCTCACGACGAACGAGGTGATCCGCGGCATCCCCGGCTCGCCGACCGCGCTGCACGGCGTCCCGTACCAGCTCACCGAGGAGTTCGTCTGCGTCTACCGCATGCACCCGCTGATCCCGGACGACTTCACGTTCCGCGCGATCGCCGACGACTCCGTGCTGCAGCAGCGCACGCTCCCCGAGATCAGCGTCCTCGACGTGCGCGCGCGGCTGACGGAGATGTCGATGACCGACGCGCTCTACTCGTTCGGCCGCATGAACCCGGGCGCCATCACGCTGCACAACTACCCGCGCTTCCTCCAGGACTTCCACCGCGCCGACGGCGAGCACATCGACCTCGCGTCGATCGACGTCATCCGCGTTCGCGAGCGTGGCGTCCCGCGCTACAACGAGTTCCGCCGGCTGCTGCATCTCAAGGCGTACGACACGTTCGAGGAGATGACGGACACGCCGGAGCACGCCGAGGACCTCCGCCGGATGTACAGCGACCCGGAGGAGGTCGACGCGATGATCGGCATGTACGCCGAGCCGAAGCCGAAGGGGTTCGGGTTCAGCGACACGGCGTTCCGGATCTTCATCCTCATGGCGTCGCGGCGGATCGAGGCCGACCGCTTCTTCACGCGCGACTACCGGCCCGAGGTCTACACGCAGGAGGGGATCGACTGGGTCGAGGACAACGGGATGCGCTCCGTGCTGTTGCGCCACTTCCCGGACCTCGCGCCGGCGCTCGAAGGCGTCGCGAACCCGTTCGCCCCCTGGCGCTCGACCGCGACGTGAAGGAGCTCGCGCCGGGGATCTGGAGCCTCGGCCACGGGAAGGGCGGCCACGTCCACGCGTTCCTGATCGACGACGGCGGCGAGCTCAGCCTCGTCGACACGCTGTTCGAGTCGGACGCGCGGCTCGTGCTCGACGCGATCCGGAAGCTCGGCCGCACGACGGACGACCTGAAGCGGATCGCGATCACGCACGGGCACCGCTCGCACCTCGGCGGGATGGCGGCGCTCCGCCGGGCGAGCGGCGCGCGGCTCTACGCGCACGAGTGGGAGGCGGACATCGTCTCGGGCCAGCGGCGCGCGCAGGCGGTCTCGATCCTGCCGCAGCAGTCGCTGAAGCTGATCCCGTTCCAGCTCGGGCTGTGGCTGAACACGCCGAAGCACGATCCCGTCCCCGTCGACGAGCTCCTCGACGAGGGCGACGCGTTCGGGCCGCTGCAGGTGCTCCACGCGCCGGGCCACTCGCCGGGGCATCTCGCGTTCTGGTGGCCGGAGCGGCGGTTCCTCATCGCCGGCGACGGCGTCGCGACCTGGCCGGAGCTCTGCCCCGGCTGGCACGCCTTCAACCTGAACAAGCCGCAGCACGCGGTCACCCTGAAGCGGCTCGCGGCCCTCGAGCCGGCGATCGTCGGCGTCGGCCACGGCGACCCGATCACGACCGGCGCGTCGGACACGGTGCACGAGCTGGCCGCTCGACCGATCCCCTGAGTTCTGCGAACATATGTTCGTGTCCGGGGCGTCGATCCTCCACGCCGACCTCGACGCGTTCTTCGCGTCGGTCGAGCAGCGGGACGATCCGCGGCTGCGCGGCAAGCCGGTGATCGTCGGGGGCGGCGTCGTGCTCGCCGCGAGCTACGAGGCGAAGGCGTTCGGCATCCAGACCGCCATGGGCGAGAAGCGCGCACGCCGGCTCTGCCCGCACGCGATCGTCGTGCCGCCGCGCTTCACCGCGTACTCGGAGGCGAGCAAGGCGGTGTTCGAGGTGTTCGACGACCACACGCCGGCGGTCGAGGGACTGTCGATCGACGAGGCGTTCCTCGACGTGCGCGGGATGGAGCGGAGCGTCGGCTCACCGGCGGAGATCGCGACGCACCTGCGCGCGGCGGTGCGCGAGCGCGTCGGGCTGCCGATCACCGTGGGTGTCGCGCGGACGAAGTTCCTCGCGAAGGTGGCGAGCGGCGTCGCGAAGCCGGACGGCCTCCTCGTCGTGCCGCCCGACGGCGAGCTCGCGTTCCTCCACCCGCTGCCGATCGAGCGGCTGTGGGGCGTCGGGCCGGTGACGTCGGGAAAGCTCCGCGAGCTCGGGATCACGACCGTGCGCCAGGTCGCGTCGATGCCGGAGAACGTCCTCGTGTCGATGGTCGGGCGCGCCGCCGGGCTGAAGCTGTACGCGCTCGCGCACAACCGCGACCCGCGCCGCGTCGAGGCGCGGCGCCGCCGCGGGTCGATCGGCTCGCAGCGCGCGCGCGGCCGCCGGCCGTTCACGCTCGAGTCGATCGACGCGGATCTCTGCGCCATCGTCGACCGCGTCACGCGCCGCATGCGCGCGGCGCGGCGCGTCGGCCGCACCGTCGTGCTCCGACTCCGCTTCGACGACTACTCGCGCGCGACGCGGTCGCACACGCTGCCGTACGCGACGGCGAACACCGCGGCGATCCTCGCCGCGGCGCGCGCGCTCCTCGCCGCGACGTGGCCGACGATCGAGGCGCGCGGGATCACGCTCGTCGGCCTCTCGGTCGCGAACCTCGCCGACGCGGAGCCGGTGCAGCTCCTCCTCCCCTTCGACCGGCGGCTTCAGGACGCGCTGGACGAGGCGCTCGACGAGGTGCGCGACCGCTTCGGCTCGGCGTCGATCACCCGCGCGGTGCTGCTCGGCCGCCCGGCCGGCTTCTCGATGCCGCTCCTCCCCGACTGACGATTATACGAACGGTCGTGCTATCTTTCGGGCATGGCCACCGCGACCCCGGCCCCGCGCCGTACCCGCTCCGACGGCGAGCGCAGCCGCCGGACGATCCTCCAGGCGGCCGCGAGCCTCGCCACGGTCGACGGGCTCGAGGGGATCTCGATCGGGAACCTCGCCGCGCACATCGGGATGTCGAAGAGCGGCCTCTACGCGCACTTCGGGTCGAAGGAGGAGCTCCAGCTCGCCACGATCGACACGGCGAACGACATCTTCGTCGCCGAGGTCGTCGCGCCGACGGAGTCGATCGCCGACCCGCTCGAGCGGCTGCTCGCGCTGTGCGAGCGCTTCATCGACCACCTCGAGCGGCGCGTGTTCCCCGGCGGCTGCTTCTTCGCGTCGGTCGAGGCCGAGTTCGACACCCGCCCCGGCGCGGTGAAGGAGAAGATCGGCGAGGTGCAGCGGGGCTGGGAGGACATGCTCCTCGAGCTCGTCGTCGAGGCGCAGAAGGCAGGCGAGCTCCGGGCCGGCGAGGATCCGAAGCAGCTCGCGTTCGAGCTGAACGCGTTCCTCGCGATGGGGAACGCCGGCTTCGTGATGAGCGACGACACGGCCTACCTCCGCCGCGCGCGCGTCGCGGTCGCGGGCCGCGTCGAGCTCTCCCGCGCGAGCTAGCTCGCGTCCGCCACGAACGCGGCGATCGCGTCCGCGAAGTCGCGGCGGCTCGCCTCCCACGCGTAGAACATGTGGCCGCCGCCGAAGTGGCGCACCGTGATGCGCGCACCCGTCTCCGGGTCGAGCCGCATCAGGTTCCGCAGGCGGTCGCTCGCGAAGTACGGCGTGACGAGGTCGTACCGTCCGTGCGTGATGAACGCCTTCATGTGCGGGTTGAGCGACATCCCGTAGCGGAAGTCGTCGGTCGCGCCGGGCGGCGGCGAGAAGGCGCTCGGGTCTGCGTCGTTCTTCCACGCGCGGTTCACGTCATAGCTCAGCACCTCGTACTCGCGGTCGGTCTCGACGCCGATCTCCGTTCGCAGCTGGCGGTTGATCGCCATCGTGTACGCCGGGCCGATCCCGGACAGCGTCGGGTCGGGCCCGGCGAACGAGTCGCGGTCGGGGAACGGGTCGGTGACGGTGATCGTCGAGTCGTAGAGGCCGAGCACCTTGCGCTCGTCGCGGAGGAGGTTCCGGACGAACTGGAGGATCGTGATCCGCCCCTCGGCGCGCGCCACCATGTCGGCCGGGAGACCGATCAGGTCGGCGAGCCGCCCGAGGATCCGCTCGCGCTCCGCCGGCTCGAGCGACGCGCCGCGGGTGAGGAACGACGCGAGGTCGCCGGTCGCGAACTCCTCGGCGACCGCGAGCACGTCGTCGAGCGGCGTACCGGCGGGGAACGCGCGGGAGCGGCCGTGGTGGACCGCGGCGGCCGCCATCGTCGGGACGGTGTCGATCCAGCCGAGGACGTCGTAGTCGGTCGGCGCGAGCGTCGAGATCTCGAGCGCCGGCGAGATGAGGATCGCGCCGTTCAGCCCGATGCCGGCGCCCTCCTGGAGCATCCGGACGAGCCGGCCGACGCGGTAGCCGCCGTAGCTCTCGCCCGCGATGAAGACCGGCGAGCCCCAGCGGCCGTTCTCCGACAGCCAGCGGCTCATGAACTCGCAGAGCGACTCGAGGTCCCGCTTCTGGCCGAAGTACTCCTTCGGATCGACCGCGTCCTTCTTGTCGTTCTTCGAGGAGTCGTCCTTCTTTTCGTCCTCGATCACGCGGCTGAAGCCGGTGCCGACGGGGTCGACGAACACGAGGTCGGCGAACGCGAGCCACGAGGCCTCGTTCTGCACGAGCCGCGGCGGCATCTCGGGCAGCGTCCCGTCCGGCGGGAACGCGACGCGCTGCGGGCCGACCGCGCCGAGGTGGAGGTACGCGGACGACGCGCCCGGGCCGCCGTTGAAGACGAACATCACGGGGCGTTCGGCGCCGCCGCCGTCGGCGACGTAGGAGACGGAGAAGATCTCCGCGGCGGGCTTCTCCTTCTTGCGGAGGACGAGCCACTTCGCGGTCGCGGTGTACGGGAGCGGCGCGGCGCCGCCGGTCCAGGTCGCCTTCGTCTCGGCGCCCGCGGGCGGCTCGTGGTCGGCCTTCGGCTTGTCGCCGTTCGTGGAGGTCGCGTTGTCGTCGGTCATGGCGGAGACGCTAACACCGCGCGGGCCGCCGGCTCGGGTCAGACTCGTCCCGTGTCCGAGCGCTTCGTCCCGCATCCGCGCCGCGCGGTCGTCGCCGGCGTCTCGCTGATCGCCGTGGTCGCGGTCGGGGCGGCGGCCGTGCCGACCGGCCCGCTCGGCGTCGACCGGAGCTGGGCCGAAGCGGTGGGCGACGGCGCGGGCGGCGCGTCGAAGCGGCTCGCGCTCGTCCTCGACGCGCTCGGCCACGGCTGGTGGCTCGCCGCGACCCTCGCGGCGATCGCCGTCGTCCTCCTCGTCCGCCGGCGGTGGCTCGCGCTCGCGGCGTTCGCACTCGCCGAGGCGCTGAGCGCCCTGTCGGCGACGGTGCTGAAGATCCTCGTCGACCGGCCGCGGCCGCCCGGCGGGCTCGTCCACCCGGCGGGCTCGTCGTACCCGTCGGGACACGCGGCGCACGCGGGCGTGACCTGCGTCGCACTCGTGCTCCTCTTCACGGTGCCCGGCCCACGGCGCCGGCTCTGGTGGACGCTCGCCGCGCTCGGCATCGCCGCGATGGCCTGGAGCCGCACGTATCTCCGCGCGCACTGGCTCTCGGACGTCGTCGCCGGCGCGCTCCTCGGCATCGGGGTCGCGCTGCTCGTCTTCGGCGCGGCGCAGCTCAGAAGACGATGACCGCGCGGCCGCGCAGGCCGCCCGCGTCCATCAGCGCCTGTGCATCGGCGGCCCGCTCGGGCGGGAACGTCGCCGCGACGCGCGGCCGGAAGACGCCCTGCTCCGCGAGCGTGCGCACGTTCTCGAGCCAATCGGTCCTGTCCACGACGCCGTACACGAGCACCGGGTGGATCTCGATCCCGCGCTCGGCGTCGCCGCCGCGCCAGCCGCGCACCGTGACGATCGCGCCGCCGTCGCGGATCGCCGGGAACGCGGCGTCGTAGAGCAGCGCCGTGTCGACGAAGCCGTCGACGCCGTCCGCGACGACGTCGCGCACCGCGGCGGGGAAGCCTTCGCCGCGCGGCAGCACGACGTCGGCGCCGAAGCCGCGGACGAGCTCCTCGTCGGCGGGCGCCGCATCCGCGACGACGCGCAGCCCGCGCGCCTTCGCGCACGCGATCACGAACGAGGCGAGGAACCCGGCGCCGCCGCTCACGCCGAGCGTCTCCCCCGCGCCGAGCCCGAGCTCGTCGAGCGCGAGGATCGTCGTCATGCCGTTCATCGGGATCGTCGCCGCGTCGACGAGCGACATCCCGTCCGGCGCGCGCACGACCGACGCCGCGGGGACGACGACGAGCTCCGCCTGCGCACCGCCCTCCGGGCGGCGCGGCGACACGACCGCCATCACCTCGTCGCCGGCCGCGAGTCGGTCGACGCCGCCGCCGACGGACTCGACGATCCCGGCGGCGTCCGCGCCCGGGACCCACGGAGGGTCGACGCCCTCGATGCCGCGCTCGCGCACGCCTGCGTCGGTCGGGTTCACGGCGGCGGCCTTCACCGCGAGGCGCACTTCCCCCGCCCCCGGCTCGCGCACGTCGCGCTCGACCACGAGCCACGGCCCGCCCGGCTCGGTGACCGCAACCGCCCGCGCCGCCGTCATGTGCGGTGCGCCTCCCGGAGCGCGCGCACCCGGTCGAGGCTCGCCGCCGGCCAGAGCGCCTTCGAGTCGTAGTACTCCTCGAACGCGGGCGTCGACTCCGGCAATGTCACCCAGGGCAGCTTCGACCGCGTGTAGATGTGGACGTCCGGCTCGACCGAGGACGGAACGTCGAGCGTGCCCGCGCGGACGAAGAGCAGCTCCGGCCGGCCGTACTCGCTGTAGACCGCGACCCTGCATTCGGGGCAGCGATGGATCCGCTGCGCGCTGCCGTCGTCGCGCGGCACCTCCACGGCGTCGGGCTCGCCCGCGAGGCGCTCCACGCGGTCTGCCTCGATCAGGACGTTGATCACGAACGCGCTGCCCGTCTGCCGCTGGCAGTTCAGGCAATGGCAACAGTGGACGAAGAGCGGCTCCGACGTGAGGCGGTACCGCACGGCGCCGCATGAGCAGCCGCCCTCGCTCACGACGGCGCCGCTCCGTACTCCTCGTCCGTGACGTGGTCGAGCCACGTCGCGGCGTTCCCCTCGTCGTCGACCTGGACGACCGCCATGTGCGACATGAAGCGCGTCGCGGTCGCGCCGTGCCAGTGCTCCTCGCCCGGCTCGAAGAAGACGCGGTCGCCGGGCCGGATCGTCTCGACCGGGCCGCCGCGGCGCTGACAGTGGCCGACGCCCTCGAGCACGAAGATCGTCTGGCCGTTCGGGTGCGTGTGCCACGCCGTGCGCGCGCCGGGCGTGAAGTGCACCCAGCTCGCGCTCACGCGCGAGTCGTCGGTCGGCGCCACGGCGGCGTCGATGAAGACCGCGCCGGTGAACCAGTCAGCCGGCCCGGGTGTGGTCGCGATGCTGCTCGGCGTGATCTGCATGCAGCTCCTCCTCGTCGGCGGTGGCGGCCCAGCTGCCGAGCAGGCGGAGCGCCTCCTCGGACTTCGTGCCGGGCTCGGCGGTGTACACGAACATCGTCAGGCCGGGATCGGCGGCGACCTCCAGCGACTCGTACGTGAGGCTCAGGTCGCCGACGAGCGGGTGGTGCAGCCGCTTCGTGCCGGTGTCGTGCCGCCACACGTCGTGCGCCGCCCACAGCGTCCGGAACGTCTCGCTCTGCATCGACAGCTGGCCGACGAGCTCGGAGAGCTCGCGGTCGTGTGGACTCCGGCCCGCCGTCGCGTGCAGCAGGGCGACGATGTCGTGCGCGACGCGCTCCCACTCGAGGTAGAAGCTCTGCGCCCGCGGATCGAGGAACGCGAAGCGCGCGGTGTTGGCCGGCCCGTGCGGGCTGTCGAAGTGCTGCGAGTAGAGCGCGCGCCCGAGCCGGTTGGCGGCGAGGAGGTCGAGCCGGTCGTTGCGCACGAACCCCGGCGCGCCCGTCATCGCGTCGAGCATGAGCCGGACGCTCGGCCGGATCTTCTGCCGCGCGGCGCGGCGGCGGCGCGGCGGCGCCGACGCGTTCTGCGCACGCACGAGCGAGAAGAGGTGCGCGCGCTCGACGTCGTCGAGCTGGAGCGCCCGCGCGAGCGCCTCGAGCACCGTCTCGGAGACGCCGGAGACGTTGCCGCGCTCGAGCCGCGTGTAGTAGTCGACGCTGACGCCGGCGAGGAGCGCGACCTCCTCGCGGCGGAGTCCCGGCACGCGCCGGTTCTCGCCGTACCACGGCAGCCCCGCCTGCTCCGGCGTGATCCGCGCGCGCCGCGACGTGAGGAACTCGCGGATCTCGCTCTTCGCGTCCACCCGACGAGCCTAGCGCCGCGCGCCGGGCCCGTGAGGGGTTCTGCCGGTACCCGGATCGACAGGGTCGGTCACACGGGGGCCGCGGCTGCGAGAGTGGTCGCCATGAGAGCAACGGTCATGTACGGCGCCGGCGACGTCCGTGTCGAGAACGTCCCGGACGCGCGGCTCGTCGAGCCGACCGACGTCCTCCTGCGCGTCACACGCGCCTGCATCTGCGGCAGCGACCTCTGGCCGTACACGCAGATGGAGCACACCGACGCCGGCCGGCGGATGGGTCACGAGTTCGTCGGCATCGTCGAGGACACGGGCGCCGACGTCCGCACCGTGAAGCGCGGCGACCTCGTGGTCGCGCCCTTCGCGTGGTCCGACGGTACCTGCGTCTTCTGCCGCGAGGGCCTGCAGACGTCCTGCCTCCACGGCGGCTTCTGGGGCGGCGACCTCGACGGCGGCCAGGGCGAGGCGGTGCGCGTCCCGCAGGCCGACGGGACGCTCGTCGTCCTGCCGGTCGGTGAGGACGACGCGCTGATGCCGTCGCTCCTGACACTGTCCGACGTGATGGGCACCGGGCACCACGCCGCGCTCGCCGCGCGCGTCGGCCCCGGCAAGACCGTCGCCGTCGTCGGCGACGGCGCGGTCGGCCTCTGCGGCGTGATCGCCGCCAGGCGGCTCGGCGCGGAGCAGGTCATCCTGCTCGGCCGCCACCCGGACCGGATCGCGCTCGCGACGGAGTTCGGAGCGACCGACGTCGTGAGCGAGCGCGGCGACGAGGCGGTCGAGCGCGTCCGCGAGCTCACCGGCGGACTCGGCGCGCACTCGGTCCTCGAATGCGTCGGCCACGACCTCTCGATGACGACCGCGCTCGGGATCGTGCGCGCGGGGGGCGCCGTCGGTCGCGTCGGCGTTCCGCAGCACGAGCGGATCCCGACGACGCACGCGACCTTCTTCTCGAACGTCACGATCTCCGGCGGCCCGGCACCGGCCCGCGCGTACATCGAGGAGCTGCTGCCGGACGTCCTCGAAGGCCGGATCGAGCCGGGCCGCGTGTTCGACCGTGTCGTCGGCCTCGACGGCGTGCCCGACGGCTACCGCGCGATGAACGACCGTGAATCGATCAAGGTGATGGTGACCCCATGAAGACGAGAACACTCGGCACCGGCCTCGAGGTCTCGGAGCTCGGCCTCGGCTGCATGGGCATGAGCTTCAGCTACGGGCCCGCCGCCGACACACAGGAGATGATCGCGCTCATCCGCGACGCGGTCGAGCGCGGCGTCACGTTCTTCGACACGGCGCAGGTCTACGGCCCGTTCGTCAACGAGGAGCTCGTCGGCGAGGCGCTCGAGCCGGTGCGCGACCGCGTCGTGATCGCGACGAAGTTCGGCTGGGACCTCGCGGGCGTGAAGGTCGGCGAGCGCGCGCTCGGCCTCGACAGCCGCCCGGAGACGATCACGCGGACGGCGGACGACTCGCTGCGGCGCCTCCGCACCGACCGGATCGACCTCTTCTACCAGCACCGCGTCGACCCGAACGTCCCGATCGAGGAGGTCGCCGGCACGGTGAAGGAGCTGATCGACGCCGGCAAGGTGAAGCACTTCGGCCTCTCGGAGGCGGGCGTGCAGACGATCCGCCGCGCGCACGCCGTGCAGCCGGTCGCCGCGCTGCAGAGCGAGTACTCGCTCTGGTGGCGCGAGCCGGAGGACGAGATCCTGCCCGTGCTCGAGGAGCTCGGGATCGGCTTCGTCCCGTTCAGCCCGCTCGGCAAGGGCTTCCTCACCGGCGCGATCGACGAGACGACGACGTTCGCCGACGACGACTTCCGCAACACCGTCCCGCGGTTCGACGCGGACGCGCGCGCGGCGAACCGCGCGTTCGTCGACCTGCTGACCGGGCTCGCGGAGCGGAAGGGCGCGACGCCTGCGCAGATCGCGCTCGCATGGATCCTCGCGCAGAAGCCGTGGATCGTCCCGATCCCCGGCACGACGAAGCCGCACC
The DNA here is from genome assembly GCA_035506655.1 of Gaiellaceae bacterium. Lineage (GTDB taxonomy): Bacteria > Actinomycetota > Thermoleophilia > Gaiellales > Gaiellaceae > Palsa-739. Next base: position 22,398 of record DATJOZ010000079.1, on the reverse strand, counting down.
GCCTCGTGGAGAACATCGCGGCGACGGAGATCGAGCTGACGCCGGACGACCTCGCCGAGATCGAGGACGCGCAGCTCACGGCGCAGGGTGCGCGCTACTCGGAGGCGGCGCAGAGGATGATCGACCGCTAGGCGCTTCGCGTAGCCGCACGGCCAGGCCGTACATTCCAGGCGAGACCTCGCCAAAGGAGTCGAGATGAGCCTGGACATGAAGCTCGAGGTGACGGTGATCCCCGTCTCCGACGTCGATCGCGCGAAGGACTTCTACGTCGGGCTCGGCTGGCGGCTCGACGCGGACTTCCCGTTCGGCGACGACTACCGCATCGTGCAGCTCACGCCTCCGGGCTCGGGCTGCTCGATCCAGTTCGGCCAGGGCGTGTCCGCGGCGGCACCCGGCTCTGCGCAGGGGAACTATCTCGTCGTCGACGACGTCGAGGCCGCGCGGAGCGCGCTCGTCGACAGCGGCGTCGACGTGAGCGCGGTCTTCCACGAGGGCGGCACCCCGCCGCTCGCGCGCTTCCATCCCGAGGGCCGCGTCGACGGCCCCGCCGCGGATCGGAAGACGTACAGCTCGTTCGCCGCGTTCAGCGACCCGGACGGCAACGGCTGGCTGCTGCAGGAGATCACGACGCGGCTTCCCGGCCGCGTCGAGGGAGAGACGACCTACGCGTCGGCGGCCGATCTCGGGGAGGCGATGCGCCGCGCGTCGGTCGCGCACGGCGAGCACGAGCAGCGCATCGGCGCGGCGGACGAGAACTGGCCCGCGTGGTACGCCGAGTACATGGTCGCGGAGCGCGCCGGCACGGAGCTGCCGACATGAGCGACTACGACGTGATCGTGATCGGCGCCGGCTCGCCCGGCGAGCACTGCGCCGGCGTGCTCGCGGAGGGCGGGCTGCGCGTCGCGATCGTCGAGCGCGAGCTCGTCGGCGGCGAGTGCTCGTACTACGCGTGCATCCCGTCGAAGACGCTGCTCCGTCCCGGCGAGGCGGTGCACGCCGCGCGCGAAGCGGCCGCGACGGCGGACGTCGACGTCGACGCCGTGCTCGCGTGGCGCGACTTCCAGGTCTCGCGCTACGACGACACGAGCGCGGCGCGGTGGCTCTCCGACAACGGCATCGACCTGCTGCGCGGCACCGGCAGGCTCGCCGGCGCCGGCGTCGTCGAGGTGAACGGCGTCGCGCACACCGCGGACGACGTCGTGCTCGCGAACGGCGCCGACCCGTTCATCCCGCCCGTGCCCGGCCTCCGCGACCTCGACGGGATCTGGACGAACCGCGAGGTGACCGGGATGACGGCGATCCCGCGGCGGCTGGTCGTGCTCGGCGGCGGCCCGGTCGGCGTCGAGATGGCGCAGGCCGTCGCGCGACTCGGCGGCGAGGTCGTGATCGTCGAGGGCGGACGGCACGTGCTCCCGCGCGAGCCCGCACCGCTCGGCGACGCGCTCGGCGAGGCGCTCCACCGCGACGGGATCGAGCTCATGGTCGACACGCAGGCGACGAGCGCGGCACGCGACGGCGACGAGTTCGTCCTCGAGCTCGACGACGGCAACGAGGTTCGCGGCGACCGCCTCCTCGTCGCGACCGGGCGGCGGCCGCGCGTCGAGGGGATCGGGCTCGAGACCGTCGGCGTCGAGGCGAACCCGCGCGGCGTCCCGGTCGATGCGAGCCTCCGCGTCGCGGACGGCCTGTGGGCGGTCGGCGACATCACCGGCATCTGGCAGCTCACGCACGTCGGCAAGTACCAGGGCGAGGTCGTCGCGTCGAACATCCTCGGCGAGACGCGCGAGGCGAACTACGACGCGACGCCGCGCGTCGTCTACACCGATCCGCAGGCCGCGTCGGTCGGCGCCGGCGAGGCGCCGTTCAGCGGCACCGCGCCGATCAACTCGATCGCGAAGACGGAGACGTACACGCGCGCGTACGCGGAGAGCATCGGCTTCCTGACGCTGCTCTCCGACGGCACGCGGCTGACCGGCGCGTACGCACTCGGGCCGGAAGCCGGCGAGTGGATGCAGCAGGCGACGCTCGCGATCCGCGCGCAGGTCCCGCTCGAGACCCTGCGCGACACGATCCAGCCGTTCCCGACGTTCTCCGAGATCTACGTCGAGGCGCTGAAGGCGCTTCGGAAGGAGGTCGCGGCACATGCGTCCTGACATCGAGCCGGGAGCGACGTTCCCGGACTACGAGCTGCCCGACCACACGAGCGCGATGCGGAAGCTCAGCGAGATCCAGGGCGACGACCCGCTGATCCTCACGCTCGCGCGCGGCCACTATTGTCCGAAGGAGCACCAGCAGCACGTCCAGCTCGTCGCCTTCCACCCGCAGATCAAGGTCGCGTACACGAGGATCGCGACGATCTCGACGGACGACCACCACACGAGCCAGGAGTTCCGGGCCTCGATGGGCGCGGAGTGGCCGTTCCTCTCCGACCCCGGCCGGATCGTCCAGCGCGACCTCGACATCCAGGAGTACACCGACCCGGAGAACGACCCGATGATCCCGCACACGCTCGTGCTGAAGCCGGGGCTCGTCGTCCACTCGATCTACAACGGCTACTGGTTCTGGGGCCGCCCGTCGGTCGAGGACCTGCGCCGCGACCTGCGCGCCGTCACCGCGGAGATCCGCCCGGACTGGGATCTCGCCGCGCCCGGCCTCCGCGAGCGCTGGGACGCCGGCGACCTCGCGCCGTTCCACGGCTGGAACAAGAAGCCGCCGGCGGCGGCGTAGCGAGAGGAGCCGCCGCAGCAGCTCGTCGTCGCGCTCTGACGCGGCGCCCGCCCGTCGGCCGTCATGATCCGCTCGACGGTGGCGATCTTCGGACACGTGCACATGCCCGCGCTCGAGGGCGGTTCCGCGTGGCTCAACTCCGAGCCCCTCGGGCCCGACGAGCTGCGCGGCCACGTCGTCGTCGTGAACTTCTGGACGCTCACGTGCATCAACTGGCTGCGCACCGAGCCGTACGTCCGCGCGTGGTCGAACGCATACCGCGAGGACGGGCTGATCGTGGTCGGCGTCCACACGCCGGAGTTCCGGTTCGAGCAGGAGCTCGAGCGCGTGCGACTCGCGACGACGGTGCGCGGGATCGACTACCCCGTCGTGCTCGATCCCGACTTCGCGATCTGGAACGCGTTCGACAATCACTACTGGCCCGCGCTCTACTTCGTCGACCGCGAGGGCGTGATCCGCGACCACCACGTCGGCGAGGGCCGCTACGACCACTCGGAGCGGACGATCCAGAAGCTCCTCGGCATCGAGCGCGACCTCGTCTCGGACTCGACGGTGGGCGTCGGCGTCGAGGCCGAGGCGGACTGGCACCACCTCCGCTCGCCGGAGACGTACCTCGGCTACGCGCGCGGCGAGCGCCGGGCCGACGAGGCGGCGCAGCTGTCCCCGAACAACTGGGCGCTCACCGGCGACTGGGTCACCGGGCCGGAGGACGTCGTGCTCGAGCAGGCGGGCGGCGGCATCGCGTTCCGGTTCCACGCGCGCGACGCGCACCTCGTGATGTCGCCGGGAACGAACGACCCGATCCCGTTCCGCGTGCTCCTCGACGGCGAGCCGCCGGGCGAGTCGCACGGCGTCGACGTCGACGCGGACGGCAACGGCCTGCTCGACGCCGGCCGCATGTACCAGCTGATCCGCCAGCCGGGCGGAATCGAGGACCGCACCGTCGAGATCTCGTTCGGCGCGGCCGGAGCCGAGGCGTACGTGTTCACGTTCGGGTAGCCGTCCACGAAAGGGAGTCGCGATGTCCTCTGACACACCGGTCCTCTCCGCGCCGCTGACGCGCGACGAGACGGGGACGCTGTTCGGACAGACGATGGGCCTCGTCGCCGTCACGGCGGCGTGCTTCGCGGCCGGCGTCTACCTCGGCCGTGACATGACCGGCATGTGGGCGTGGATCTTCTACATCGCGTCGTTCGGCGTGCTGTTCGGGCTGAACGCGGCGGCGCAGCGCTCCGACGGGCTCGCGATCACGTTGCTGTTCGGGTTCGGCCTCCTGCTCGGGCTCGCGATCGCGCCGACGATCAGCTACTACGTCGACACCGACCCACAGGCGGTGTGGCAGGCGGCGGGCGCGACGGCGCTCTTCATGGCCGGGTGCGGCGCCGCGGGCTACGCGATCCGGCGCGACCTGGCGCCGATCGCGCGCGTCTGCTTCTGGGCGCTGCTCGCACTGATCGTGTTCGGGATCGTCCTCATCTTCGTCCGCATCCCGCAGGGCGACCTCATCTACGCGATCCTCGGCCTCGTCATCTTCGCCGGGCTGACGATGTACGACTTCCAGCGCCTGCGACGGACGAAGGACATCCGCTCCGCCCCGCTCTTCGCCGCGTCGATCTTCCTCGACGCGGTCAACGTGTTCCTGCTCTTCCTCCAGCTCTTCGGCCGCCGCGACTAGCGCCCGCCCGGCGGCGCTACCGTGGGTGCGTGCGGACCGCGATCGTCATCCCGGGCCACGGCGCCGTCGGGCGCGACGGCGTCTACCGGATCAGCCCGCGCTGCGAGCGGCTCGTGCGCGAGGCCGAGCGGCGGGCCTGGCTCGAGCTGCCGGAGGCCGTCGTCTTCAGCGGGTGGTCGCCGACCGGAGGGCCGACCGAGGCGGCGCAGATGCGGGCCGTGTGGCACGGGCCGGACGTCGAGCTCCTCGAGGAGCCGACCGCGCGGTTCACCGCCGAGAACGCGGTGCGCACGCTCCGGCTCGTCCTCGAGCGCGGCATCGAACAGGCGGTCGTCGTCTGCGCGCCGATGCACCTCGCGCGCACGCGGCTCTTCTTCGGGCGGATCTACGGCGCGCGCGGCGTGCGGACGCGGTTCGTCGTCCCGCCCATCGTCCCGACGCCCGGCGCGATCGCGTGGGAGCTCGCCGCGCTGGCGGCGTGCCGGCGCCAGCTGCGGAGCGCCCGCGCCGAGCTCGAGCGCGCGTCGTGAGCGACACGCTCGTCTTCATCCCGGCGTGGAACGAGGAGGAGAACCTCCCGGCGGTGCTCGACGCGCTCGCAGCCGAGCTGCCCGACGTCGACGTGCTCGTCGTCGACGACGGCTCGACCGACGCGACGGCGCAGGTCGCGCGCGACCACGGCGCCGAGGTGCTGTCGTTCGGCGCGAACCGCGGGCTCCGCTACGGGATCGCCGCCGGGTACGAGTGGGCGCGCGACCACGACTACGCGTTCTGCGGCCGCGTCGACGCCGACGGCCAGCATCCGCCGAAGGAGCTCGCGCGGCTGCTTGCGCTCGTCCGCGAGGACCGCTGCGACGTCGCCGTCGGCTCGCGGTTCGTCTCCGGCGACGGCTACCCCGCGTACCGCTACAGCCCGAGCGGGCCGCGGCGGCTCGGCACCGCCGTGCTGCGCCGGTCGATGGGACTCGTCCTCTCGCGGCCGTTCGGCGACGCGACGAGCGGGCTCTACGCCGTGAACCGGAAGGCGCTCCCGCTCCTCGCCGAGCCGTTCACGAGCCGCGCGCCGGAGGTCGAGGCGCTGATCCGCGTCACCGAGGCGGGCCTCCGGCTCGAGGAGGTGCCGGTCGACATGGCGCCGCGCGCCGGCGGCGAGTCGAAGCTCCGCGGGAGCAAGGCCGTGAAGCTCGTCCTCACCGTCGCCGGGACGCTCGCCGTCGCGTGGCTCGCGCGACGCCGGCTGGGTAGCCGCGGTTCGTGACAGACTCGGCGCGTCGACCATGAGCGAGGCGACCGCCGCAATCGAAGGGCCCGAGGACGAGCTCGTCCGGCACGAGCTCGACCACGAGGAGGCGAAGCGGCGCAAAGGCCGGAAGCGCGTGATCGGGATCGTGATCTCGGTCGTCGTGATCGGCGGCGTCTTCCTGTTCCTCCTGCCGCGGATCGCGGACTACAAGAGCGTCTGGGACGTGATCCAGGGGATCACGTGGCCGTGGATCGCGGGCCTCGCCTTCGCGGTCGTGATCAACGTCGTCACGAGCGCGCCGCCGTGGATGGCCGCGCTGCCGGGGCTCGGCTTCCTGCACGCGCTCCGCGTGACGCAGGCGTCGACCGCGCTGACGATGGTCGCGCCGGGCGGCGCGGCGGTCGGGATGGCGACGTCCTACACGATGCTGAACGCGTGGGGGCTCCGCGACCGCGCGATCGGCCTCGCCGTCCTCGTCACCGGCGTGTGGAACCAGCTCGTCATCTTCGGCTTTCCGATCATCGCGGTCGCGGCCCTGACCGCCGACGGCGGCCGCAGCACGACACTCCAATGGGTCGCGCTGATCGGCCTCGTCGTCTTCGCCGTCGTCGTCGCGGGGTTCGCGGTCGGCCTGCAGAGCGCGCGGCTCGCCCGCAAGGTCGGCGACAAGGCCGCGGCGGCGGTCACGTGGCTGAAGCACCTCGTGCACCGCGGCCCCGTCCGCTGGACGGGCGAGACGTTCGTCCGCTTCCGCGCCGAGGCGATCGACCTGCTGCGCCGGCGCTGGCACGTGCTGACCATCGCCACGCTTGCGAACCACCTCACGGTGTTCGTCCTCTTCGTGTTCTGCCTGCGCTCGATCGGGGTCTCCGCGCCGCACATCGACCTGATCGAGGCGTTCGCCGCGTGGTCGCTCGCGCGCGTGCTCGGCTCACTCCCGATCACGCCCGGCGGCCTCGGCATCGTCGAGCTCGGCCTGACGGGGATGCTCGTCGGCTTCGGCGCGAGCAACAGCGAGGCGGTCGCCGCGACGCTGCTCTACCGCGTCCTCCAGTCCGTGCCGACGATCGTGATCGGCCTCGTCGCGGCCGCGACCTGGAAGCTCGGCAAGCCGAAGACCGCGTCGGCCTCCTGACGCGGCCGCCACGATCACGGCAACGCGCACCGGAAGGAGAAGACCGTGCCGGAGGTGAGCGCCCGCTAGCCTGACCGTGCGACCGCGCGCGCCGCGGCCCGCTCCGCCGACGCGAGGAGCTTCGTCGCCTCCTCCACGCGCGGGTCGCTCGACTGCGCCGTGAGGTTGACCTCGACGAGTGCGAGGCCTCCGCGCGCGGCCGCGGCCGCGACCTCGGCGGCGACCGCCGCATCGGGCTGCACGTGCGGCTCGCCGTGATACGCGACGAGCTCGGCCAGCTCTGCGACCTCCGCTGCGACGCGGGCGATCTCGAGCGGCGGCTCGGCCGCCGCGGCGAACGTCCGCCCGACCTCGGCGTTGCGCTCGGCCCGCGTCATCGTCGCGGCGGCCTCGCCGCGCGCCGCGAGCGCCTGCGCGTACGCGTCCGCGATCTCGTCGACGAGCGCCGTCGCGCGTGCCCGCAACGCCGACGCGTGCGAAGCGACCTCGGCGGCGGCCGGCCACGAGGGCGCGGAGAGCCGCGCCGACATCTCGACGACCGCGGCCGACACCGCGAGCGTCACCGCGAGCGCGGACCCGCCGCCCGGCGTCTCGCTACCCGCGGACAGCTCGTCGAGAAACGAACGCAACGACAGGTCGGTCAGACTCACGGTCCCGATCCTTCCGCTCGGATTCGGGGACTGTACGCGAGCCGCGCCCGGAACGCGAACGCCCGGTCAGCCGTTGCGTAGGCGAAGGGAGGCGACGAGGCCGACGAGGACGAAGGCCGCCGCGATGAGCGCGGCGCGCCGGGCGCTCGCGACGAACGCCTCCTCGACCGGCGCGACGGCCGGCTCGAGCCTCGGGCTGAGGCGCAGGGCGGGCAGCACGGCGCCGCCGCTTCGCTCGACGGCGGCGACGATCGCAGCGCGCTGCGGCGGCGGGATCGACGTGGCCGCGAGTCGCTCGCGGGTGCCGGTGGCGAGGCCGGTCGCGAGCGCCGTGCCGAGGATCGCGATCCCGAGCGCGGAGCCCACCTGCCGGGAGGTGCTCTGGATCCCCGACCCCTCGCCGGACTGCGCGGGCGGGACGTCGGCGAGGATCACGCTCGTCAGCTGCGCGGTGGCGAAGCCGACGCCGAGCCCGTAGACGAAGAGTTGCGGGCAGAACTGCCATGCGGGCCGGTCGGCGGAGAACGTGAGGCCGACCGCGACGATGCCGACGATCTCGATCGCGAGCCCGAGCTGCACGACGCGCGCCGCGCCGATCCGGCCCGTGAGCGGAGCGGCGAACCCGCCCGCGACGAACGCGCCGCCCGCGAGCGCGGTCAACACGAGCCCGGTGTCGAAGGCCGACAGCCCGAGCACCGACTGGAGGAAGAGCGGGATGACGAAGACGAGGCCGAGCTCGCCGAGCCCGACGATGAGGACGGCGACGTTGCCGTAGCGGAAGGTCGGGATCCGGAAGAGCGAGAAGTCGACGAGCACGGGGCGCCCGGCCCGTGCGCGGCGGCGCTCGACGAGGACGAAGCCGCCGAGGGCGGCGACGCCGAGCGCGAACGCGAACGGGATCACCGAGTGCCCGAGCGGAGCGAGGCCGACGAAGTCCCGCTTCGCCGTCCACCAGCCGTAGGTCTGCCCTTCGATCAGCCCGAAGACGATCCCGAGGAAGCCGAGGGTCGAGAGCACGACGCCGGGCGGGTCGTAGCCGGGGCGGGCGGCCGGGTCGCGGCTCTCGTCGACGAACAGGAACGCGCCCGCGAGCGCAACGAGCGCGATCGGGAGGTTGACGTAGAAGGCCCAGCGCCAGCTCAAGTTCGTGACGAACCACCCGCCGACGAGCGGCCCGAGCGCCGCCATGCCGCCGATCGTCGACCCCCAGATCCCGAACGCGATCGCGCGTTCGCGACCGCGGAAGGACGCGTTCACGATCGAGAGCGTCGAGGGCAGGATCAGCGCGCCGCCGACGCCCTGGAGGAGGCGGCCGGTGAGGAGGACGGTCCCGTTCGGCGCAAGCGCGGTGACGAGGCTCGCGGCGAGGAAGACCACGAGCCCGAGGACGAACACGCGGCGGCGACCGCCGACGTCGCCGACGCGACCGACGCTGATCAGAAGCGCGGCGAACACGAGCGAGTAGATCGAGTTCGCCCACTCCGCCTGCGTGATCCCGATCCCGAGGTCGCGGATGATCGACGGGATCGCGACGTTCACGATCGTCGCGTCGACGATGATCATCGCGACGCCGATCGTCAGCGCGACGAGACCGAGCCAGCGGCGGGAGCCTCCGCTCACGCGACGATCATCGCCGCCGCGGCCGGCGGCCGCGCACGAGCGTGCCGAGAACGGCGCCGAAGAGGGCGTGGGTCGCGACCTCGTAGACGGCGACGCGGCGGTTCGTGACGAGCGTCGGCCAGGTGCCGTCGCGCCGGTCCGGATGGACGCGGTCGACGACGAGCAGGGTCGGCCAGAGGACGAGATTCTCGGCCTCGGCGGCCAGCACGCCCTGCCTGGCGCCGCTGAGGCCGAGCCGCTCGAACGCCCAGCCGAACGCTGCGCCGTTCGCGAGGTGGACGGCGAGTCCCGCGACCGGCCAGGCGCGGCCGCGCACGGCCGACCGGCCGAGGAGCCGGACGTCGGAGAACGGCGTGCCGAACACGCGTCCCAGGGTGGGCTCGGCGGCGGCCCAGGCCGCGGCCGCGACGACACCTGCCGCTGCTCCTCTCATCGCGAGAAGAGGTAGTGGCCGACGAGCCACTCGGTGCCGTCGCGGTAGCCCCAGAGCTCGGCGCAGGCGAGGAAGAAGACGCGCCACTCGGCGAGGAACGCGCGGCCGAAGCGCGCAGCGATCTCGTCCTCGTGCGCGTGCAGGTTCGCGAGCCACGCCTCGGCGGTGCGCGCGTAGTGCGTGCCGTCGACGATCCGGCGCTCGACGAGGTGGACGTCGCGATCGAACGCCGGCAGCAGGTCGACGGAGGGCATCGTCCCGCCGGTGAAGAACCGGCGTGCCATCCAGCTCGAGTCGTACGCGTACGCGTACTCGCGGTGGCAGAAGAGGTGGACGAACAGCAGCCCGTCGTCGGCGAGCATCGTCGCGATGCGCGCCATCAGCTGCTCGTAGTTGCGCATGTGCTCGAACATCTCGACCGAGACGACGCGGTCGAAGCGGCGGTCGAGCGCGAGCTCGTTGACGTCGGCGGTGACGACCTCGACGTTCGCGGGCGCGCGCGCCTCGATCCACTCGCGCTGGAGGCGCGAGTTCGAGACCGCGGTGATCCGCGCGCCCGGGAAGCGCTCCGCCGCGTAGAGCGTGAACGACCCCCAGCCGCAGCCGAGATCGAGGATCTCCTGACCGTCCTCGATCCGCGCACGCTCGCAGGTGAGCGCGAGCATCGCCTCCTCCGCGCCCGGGAGCGTCGAGACATCGTCGGGCCAGTAGCAGCAGCTGTACTTCATGTGCGGCCCGAGCACGAGCTCGAAGAACTCCGGCGGAACCTCGTAGTGCTGCTCGTTCGGCTTCGCCGGGACGGCGGCGATCGGCGAGCGCCGCAGCTCCGCGAGGAACGCCTCGCGCTCGTCCGGCCCCTTCGCGCGTTCGCGCCGGAGCCGGTTGGCGAGGTTGGCACGGATGCCGAGCCGGAGCATCGGCTCGGGGATCGCGTCGGTTGCGATCACGCGGTCGAGCGCGTTCATGCGCGGCGCTCCCGCGGGAACCACGGGACGAAGGCGCTCGTCTCGCGCTGGTAGCTGCGGTAGTCGTCGCCGCGCGAGCGGAGCGAGCTCGCCTCCGCGGCCGGGACGCCGGTGACGAACAGGATGAGATACAGCATCAGCGCCGGCGCGACGAGCCCGATCCAGCCGTACGGCGCCTCGAGCGCGACGAGCGCGTACGCGACCCACGTGAGCCACTGGAAGAAGTAGTTCGGGTGGCGCGAGACGCGCCAGAGCCCGGTGCGAAGCGTCCGGCCGCGATTCGCCGGGTCGACCTTGAACCGGCGCAGCTGGAAGTCCGCCGTCCGCTCGAGTGCGGCGGCGACGAGCCAGAGCGCGGCTCCCGCCCAGGCGAGCGCGCCGAGCCGCTCGTCGGTGTTCGACGCGGCGAGCAGGATCGGCGCCGAGAGGAGCGCGGCGAGAAACGCCTGCGCCTGGAAGAAGACGAAGAAGCGGGCCTGCACGTTCCCCCGCTCGCTCCACCGCTGCCGCAGCTCGCGGTAGCGCTCGTCCTCGCCGTCGCCGACGCGGGCGAGCACGAGCCACATGATGCGGAGGTTCTCGAGCCCGCACATCGTCGCGACGAGCGCCCGGTACGCGACGCTGCCCGGCGCGAGGACGCCGTAGAGGACCGAGATCGCGACGAGCGACCCCGCCCAGCCCGCGTCGACGGCCGTCGCGTTCCCCGTCCGCCGCTGCCGGAGGTACAGCGCGAGCTGGATCGCGGCGGCGAGCGCCCAGGCGAGCAGGAACAGCAGCAGGCGCGAGTCGACGGTCACCGCGTCACCACGAGCTGTGCGTCGTCGAGGAGGCCCGCGCGGAAGAGCGCCTCGCACGACGCGAGGTAGAAGTCCCACGTCCGGATGAACCGCTCGTCGAACCCCAGGTCGTGCACGGCTGCTCGCTTCGCGTCGAACGCCGCGCGCCAGCGGGCGAGCGTCTCGCCGTAGTGGCGGCCGATGTGCTCGACGTCGCGGATGCGGAGCCGGCCCGACGCCGCGGTGAGCGCGCCGAGCGACGGGATCAGGCAGCCCGGGAAGATGTGGCGCTCGATCCAGTCCGGGCTCGACCGGTAGCGGCGGTAGCGCTCGTCCGGGATCAGGATCGACTGGATGCAGGCACGGCCGCCCGGAGCGAGCACGCGGTCGATCGTCTCGAAGAACGTCGGGAGCAGCCGCTCGCCGATCGCCTCGATCATCTCGATCGACGCGACCTTCGTGAACGTCCCCTCGAGCTCGCGGAAGTCCTGGAGCCGGATCTCGATCCGGTCGGCGAGCCCGGCGGCTGCGATCCGCCTGCGGGCGAGCTCCGCCTGCGCGGGGGAGAGCGTGATCCCCGTCACACGCGCGCCGTACTCGCCGGCGGCCGTGAGCGCGAACGAGCCCCAGCCGCAGCCGATCTCGAGCACGTGGTCGTCCGGGCCGAGCTCGAGCTTGTCGCAGACCATCCGCAGCTTGCGCCGCTGTGCGTGCGCGAGCGGCTCGTCCTCGTGCTCGATCACCGCGCACGAGTACGTCATCGTGCCGTCGAGGAAGAGCGCGAAGAAGTCGTTGCCGAGGTCGTAGTGGTAGCGGATGTTCCGGCGTGCGGCGAGCAGACCCGTGCGCCGGTTCACGCGCGGCCGCGCGCGGGCGAGGCGGCCGAGGAACGGGTGCCGTGCGGCGCCGCGATCGGCGTTGCGGGCGAGCAGCTCGAGCAGCGCGGGCAGGTCGTCGGAGCGCCACTCGCCGGCCTGGTACGACTCGCCGAGCCCGAGCCGCGGCTGCGTCGCGAGCCGGCGGAAGAGTCGCGTGTCCTCGATCGTCATGGTCACGGCGGGGCCTGATCCGAAGCGCAGCTCGCGCCCGTGTGGAAGCCGGACCTCGAGCGTCCCGCCCTCGATCCCTGCGAGGACGCGCTCGAGCGTGCGGGCCGCGATCCGCTCGACGAGCGGCAGGCCCGCTGCGGACGTGCGGCGGAGAGCGTCGGCGCTCACGTGCGCACCGATCCCTTCCCCGGCTCGAACGGCGGCTTGTGGTGGAACGGCACGCGCTTCAGCCAGAGCTTGAGCGCCTCCCAGTGGATGCGGCCGATCACCTGGAGCGGCATCACCGGATAGCGGACGAGGAAGCGCGCGAGCGTCGCGCCGCTCAGCTCGCGCCGATGCGCGAAGAGCAGCGCCTGGAGCTGCATCGCGTCGCCCTCGTGCACCTCGATCTTCGCGAGCACCGTCTCGCCCGGCTCCGTGAAGGAGTAGCGGTAGCGCTGGTCGAGGCCCATGAACGGCGAGACGTGCAGCCGCTTGTCGTGCTCGTAGGCGAGCGCGTCGCCCGGCAGCAGCTCCGGGAGGCGCTCGCCGAACGTGTTGTTCAGCTCCGCGACCATGCACGCGAGCGAGCCGTCCGCCCGGTAGCACCAGTAGAAGGAGACCGGGTTGAAGACGTAGCCGAGCACGCGGAGCTGCGTCAGGACGAGCACGCGCTCGATCGACGGGTCGCCGGCGAACCGGATCACCGCCTCCTTCAGCGGCGCACCGTCGCCGTCGAAGTGGTCGCGGTCGCGGAACGAGACGACGCCGGGCCGGTTGACCGACAGGAGCGGGAGGCGCCGGCCGAGCGCGTCGAGCTCGTCGAGGTCGAGCAGCCAGTACGCGACCGGGTAGCGGAAGACGTGGCGCACCGGCGCGCGGCGGGAGTGGATCAGCGTCCCCTCGTACAGCGCCGAGTTCACCAGCTCACCCCCAGCCCGGCCGCCGCGCGGACGCCCGAGGCGAGGCCGTCCTCGTGGAAGCCGTAGCCGTGGTACGCGCCCGCGTACCACGTGTGGCGAGTGCCCGCGAGGCGCGGGAGCTCGCGCTGCGCGGCGAGCGTGTCGACGGTGAACAGCGGATGCTCGAACACGGTGCGGTCGACGACGTGCTCCTCGGCGACGTCGCCGTTGAGGGTGACGCACCAGTCGCGGCCCGTCTTCAGACGCTGCAGCCGGTTGAGGTAGTAGGTGATCGTCGGGCGTCCGTCGTCGCCGACGCGGTAGTTCCACGATGCGCGGGCGGCGTGCGCCGCCGGGAGGTGCGACGCGTCGGTGTGGAGCGTCACCTCGTTGCGGGTGTACTCGAACGCTCCGAGCAGCCGGCGCTCCTCGGGCGACGGATCCTCGAGCAGCCGGAGCGCCTGGTCCGCGTGCGTCGCGACGACGACCGCGTCGAACCGCCACGACGCGTCGTCCACGGTGCGGATCTCCACGCCGTCCGCGTCGCGCCGCACCGAGCGGACGCCGAGCCCGACCCGGACGCGCGGACCGAGATCCCGCACGAGCGCCGAGACGTACGTCTCGGCGCCGCCGGTCACGGTGCGCCACCGGAACCGGCGGAGGCCGAGCATCCCGTGGTTGTCGAAGAAGCGGATCGCCGCGGCCGCCGGGTACTCGAGCGCGCGTCCGGGCGCCGTCGACCACAGCGCGGCGGTGAGCGGGACGAGGAAGTGGCGGCGGAACGCGCTCGAGTACCGGCGCGCGTCGAGGTAGTGCTCGAGCGACATCCGCTCGCAGTCGAGCTCGTCGAGCGAGCGCCGCGCGGTCCGCAGCCAGCGGCCGATCTCCCAGAGCAACCCGTGGAAGCTCCGGTCGGCGACGCGGCGCGGCTGCGCGAACGGCCGGCGGCCCGAGTACTCGAGCCCGCACGGGCACGCCACCGAGAACGACATCTCCGACGGCTGCGTCGCCACGCCGAGCTCGCGGAACAGGCGCGTCAGCAACGGGTAGTTCCGCTCGTTGTGGACGAGGAAGCCGGTGTCGAGCGCGAGGCCGCCGCGGCGCACGGTGCGGGTGTGGCCGCCGGCGCGGACGTCGCTCTCGAACACCTCGACCTCGTGTGTGCGCGAGAGAAGATGGGCGGCGCCGAGCCCCGAGATGCCCGCGCCGACGACTGCGACCTTCATCGCTCGGCCAATCGCCGCTGCAGGCCGTCGAGCGCCGCGTCGCCCATCCGCCGGAAGGCTCCGCCGAACAACGGCTCCGCAGCACGGAGCGCGCCCTTCAGCCGGATCTCCGCCTCGTACGAGATCTGCGTCTTCCCGGCGACCCGGTCGACGCGGATCTCGTCGCGCGAACGCGCCTTCTCGCCCTCGCCCAGCAGCCTGACCCGGCGTCGGCCCTTGTCGAAGGCCGTCACGACGTACTCGAACCGCTGCCGGTTGCCGCGGAAGACCGTGACGAGCTCGAACCGGCTGCCGACCTCGAGGGCGTCGCCGTTGCCGAGCGGGCGCGACTCGACGACTCCGGGATCCCACTCCGCGACGCGGGAGAAGTCCGACACGTACGCGAACGCGTCCTCGGGTGGGCACGAGACCTCGATCGTCCTTTGGTACAGCATCTGGACAGACACTATACCAAATATGCGCAGGAGCCGCTACGTCGGAGTGACGCGGCGGCGCGCGAGCTGGCCCGCCGAGGGCACGTGCACGTCCCACACGAGCCCGAGCCGCTCGAGGCCGCGGATCACCCACCAGGAGACGTCGAGCTGGCGCCGGGCGAGGCCGTGCCGGGCCGAGGCGGGGAAGGCGTGGTGGTTGTTGTGCCAGCCCTCGCCGAACACGAGCAGGGCGACGAGCCAGTTGTTCCGCGCCTCGTCGCGCGAGCGGTAGTCCTGTCGTCCGTACATGTGGCAGATCGAGTTCACGGAGAACGTCGCGTGCTGGTAGAGGAAGATGCGGATCAGCCCGCCCCAGACCATCGCCTCGATCCCGAACGCGACGGTGCCGCCGACGAGGTAGCCGACGAGGAACGGCAGCCCGAGGGTCAGCGCCACCCACAGCAGGTACAGCCGGTCGATCCAGACGAGCATCCGGTCGCCGTACAGGTCGCGCCCGTAGATCTCGCCTTCCTCCATGCCGAGGTTCGAGAACAGCCAGCCGACATGCGCGTGCACGAATCCCTTGGCCGCGCCCCATGCCCCGTCGCCGTGGCCGACGTGCGGCGAGTGCGGATCGCCGGGCTTGTCCGAGAGCGCGTGGTGCTTGCGATGGTCGGTGACCCACTGGATGAGCGGGCCCTGCATCGTCATGCAGCCGAGGATCGCGAGCGTCGCCTTCACCGGCGCGCGCGCCTCGAAGCCCTTGTGCGTGAAGTAGCGGTGGAAGCCGATCGTCGTCCCGAACGCGCACACGACGTAGAAGACGGCGAGCACGGCGACGTCGACCCAGTGGAACGCGACGCCCCAGAGCAGGCCGGCTGCGGCGGCGATGCCGACCGGCGGCACGACGACGGCGACGAGCGTCACCGCCTGGCTGATCCGGCTCGTGCCGGAGCGAACGGTTCCGACCTCCGCGCTCACGCCGCCGCCCAGCTCTCGATCCGCTCCCCGGCGAGCGCGGCCCAGCGGCGCGCGCGCGGCAGCGGGACGACCCCGACCGGTGCGCGCACCGCGACGCCGTGGACGGCGCCCGGGATGACGCGATAGCTCCCGTCGATGCCGAGGCTCCGGGCGCGCTCGAACCCGCGCCGCGAGCTCGACGGGTTGACGCCCGGGATCCCGGGCAGCGCGCGGTCGAGCCTCCCGTGGATGACGTCGAGCCGCCGTCCCCGGAGCCGCGAGAGGTCGAGCCGCTCCGGGAGCCACGGGGAGAGGCCGAGCACCGCCTCGACGCCCGGCGCGTCGGCGCAGAGGACGGCGACGGCGCCGCCCATCGAGAAGCCGACGATCAGCGTCCGCAGCGCGCCGACCGCCGCGACCGCGGCGCGGGCGTCCTCCTCGCACCAGTCGAGCCGCGTCCAGGACTTCACGCGGTAGCGGACCTCCGCGAACGGGATTCCCGGGAAGCGCGGCGAGAGGCGCGCGACGAGCCACTCGAGCGTCGCGCTCCACGTCCCGGGCACGCCGGCCGCCTGGCCGCCGTTGACGCAGACGACGGCGGCGGCGCCGGCCGCGCCCGTGACGCGCATCTCGGCGCCGCTCGGGAGCGGGATCAGGCGAGCGCCCATTCAGCGGTGACTCGTTCGGCTTCCGAGACCGGGTCGCCCGTCAACGCGAGCACGCCGAGCGCGGCTGCGTCGTCGTCGCGCGCGCCGGCTCCGCCGAGGGCGACGCGCCGGCGCTTTGCGAGCGCGCGAATCCGATCCTCGAACTGACGGATCCGCCTCGGCGTCACCGCGGAGAGGACGATCAGGTCGGGCTCGTTCGCGCTCGCGCGCTCGATCTCCTCGAGCGGCGTGTCGCCGCCGAGGTACGCGACCCGCCATCCGCGCGCGCGCAGCGCGAGCCCGAACGCGATCAGGCCGAGCTCGTGCTGCTCTCCCGGAAGGCACGCGAGGAGAGCAACGGGGCCGAGGCCGCGGCCCCAGCCGCGCGCGAGGCCGAGCATCCGGCCCCGGATCAGGCTGGACGCGAAGTGCTCCTCGCCGATCGCCGCCTCGCCGCGCCGCCACCGGTCGCCGAGCTCGTGGAGATACGGAAGCAGGACGTCGACGAGAACCGCGTCGCTCGTCATCGCGGCGAGCATCCGGTCGATCACCGCCTGTGCGTCGGCCTCGTCGAAGCGCCGGATCGCGGCCGCGAGCTCGGCCCGTGCGGCGTCCGCCGAGACGGCCGGCGCGACCGCCTCGACCCCGTTGGTCTCCCGCGCGACCTGGGCCGCCGCCTCCGCCGCGGCGAGGCCGGCGGCGAGGTGCTGCTGCATCAGCCGGACGCGTTCGAGGTCCTCCAGCGAGTAGAGCCGCAGCCCGCCCGGTGTCCGGACCGGCTCGAGCAGCCCGTACCGCCGCTCCCACGCGCGTAGCAGCTCCGGGCTCACGCCCGAGCGCTTGCTCAACTCGCCGATCCGCAGCCTCGTGTCCGGCATCGTCGCGCGGATTATACAAATACTGAACAGGAGCTTGACGGGAATCCTGTGCCCGTCTGCGCGCAACGCGCCCGCACGGGGAACTAGAATCGCTGTTCGAGTTTCCGACTGCGCCGATGACCCGCATCGATCTTCACACCCACGTCCTGCCCGAGCCGTATCTCGAGCGGCTGCGACTGCCCGACGGGTCGCCGTTCCCGATCCCGCCGGCCCCGCTCGAGGGGCTCGAGGCGACGATGGAGCGATACGAGATCGACGCCGCGGTCATCTCGACCGGCCCGCCCGGTGCGTTCGGCGGCGCCCCGGCCGGAGCGGCCGCGCTTGCGCGCGTCGCGAACGAGAGCATCGCCGAGATCGTGCGGGACGCGCCGGCGCGGTTCGCCGGTCTCGCGATCGTGCCGCTGCCGGACATCGAGGCGTCGCTCACCGAGCTTGCGTACGGGCTCGACGAGCTCGGCCTCGACGGCGTGCTCCTGCTGACGAACGTCGGCGGGACGTACCTCGGCGACCCCGCGTGGGACGCGCTCTTCGACGAGCTCGACCGCCGTTCGGCGTACGTCTTCGTGCACCCGACGTTCCCGCCGCACCCGCTGCCGGTACCGCAGCATCCGCCGTGGCTCTACGAGTTCCCGTTCGAGACGACGCGCGCGGCGGCGCAGCTCATCTACTCGGGCACGCTGGAGCGCTGCGCAAACGTGCGCATCCAGCTCTCCCATCTCGGCGGCACGGCGCCGTTCCTCGCGCACCGGATTGCGTCGCTCGAGGCGCGCGCGCCGGAGCTCGCGACCGGCGCACCCGCCGGCGCGCTCACGTACCTCCGGCGGTTCTACTACGACACCGGCCTCTCGAACCACGCGCCCGGGCTCGCGGCGACGCTCGAAGTGACGTCACTCGACCACGTCGTCTTCGGGACGGACTGGCCGTACGCCGACCTCCCCGCCGAGCCGGGCGACCCCGCGCCGGAGCTCGCCTGGCTCGCGCCGGACGACCGGGCGCGCGTCGAGGCCGCGAACGCACTCGCGCTCGTGCCGCGGTTCGCGCCGCTCGTCGCCGGACAGGCTGCGTGAGCCGTCTGCCGCCGGTCCGCCGCGTCGTCACGGGCCACGACGAGCAGGGCCGCGCGATCATCGTCTCCGACGGCGACGCGCGCGACGTTCCGATCGCAGCGGTGCCCGGCACCGTCTTCCACGAGATCTGGTCGACCGAGGGGAGCCGTACGCTCGCCGACGGGCCCGACCCGGCGCTCGGGCCTTTCGCGCTGGAGCCGCCGTCGGGGGGCAGCCGCGTGCGCGTCGTCGACATTCCGCCCGACACCGTGCAGACGGCGCTCTCTCCGGACGAAGCGGCGGCCGCGTTCGCCGAGGTCGGCGCCGCTCATGCCGGCGGCGCGGCGGCCGACGCGCCGCACCCGCTGATGCATCGCACGCAGACCGTCGACTACGGCATCGTCCTCGAGGGCGAGGTCTGGCTCGTCGTCGACGACGGCGAGGTGCGGCTCGGTCCGGGCGACGTCGTCGTCCAGCGCGGCACGAATCACGCGTGGAGCAACCGGACGAGCGCCGTCGCGCGGATGGCCTTCGTCCTGCTCGACGCGCGCTAGCTGCGCGCGCGCCGATGTGCCGCCGGGCGCGCCGCCGGCAGGGGCACCGGATCGACGCCGGCGACGATCCGGTTGCGGATCTCGCCGATTCCCTCGACCGTGATCGCGACCATGTCGCCCGGCGCGAGCGGAGGCGGCTCGCGCCGGCCGCGGCGGCCCCAGAGCTCCGCGAGGCAGCCGCTGCCGCATGTGCCCGAGCCCAGCACGTCGCCGGGTACGACGCGTGTGCCGCGCGACGCGTACGCGAGCATCTCCTCGAACGACCACCCGCTGTTCGCGAGCGAGTCGTCGCCGACCTTCGTCCCGTTGACGCGAACCTCGAGCTCGAGGTGGAGCCGGTCGTCCCGCCGGTACTGCTCGAGCTCGTCGGCGGTCACGATCCACGGGCCGAGCGTGCTCGCGAAGTCCTTCCCCTTGGCCGGGCCGAGGAGCACCTTCATCTCGCGCGCCTGCAGGTCGCGGGCCGACCAGTCGTTCAGGATCGTGTACCCGGCGATGTGGCTCCGCGCCGCGTCCGGCGTCAGGTCGCGTCCCTCCCGACCGACGATCGCGGCGACCTCGAGCTCGAAGTCGAGCGCGGCGCATCCGGGCGGGACGGCGACGTCGTCGAACGGGCCTGCGAGCGACGCGATGTTCGAGAAGTAGAACGTCGGCGCCTCGTACCACTCCGGCGGGATCGCCGCGTCCGGCCCGGCGGCGAGCACCATCCCCTCGACGTGCTCCTCGAAGGTGACGAAGTCGCGGAGGCTCGCGGGCTCGATCGGGACAAGGAGCGCCGCGTCCGCGAGCGGGACCTCGTCGACCACCCCCGCCGCGATGCGCTCGCGCTCGTCGTCGTCGGCCTCGAGCAGGTCGAGCACGCCGACGGCCGGCTCCAGCACGCGCACGGTCTCGCCCGCGACGATGCCGGTGCGCGGGCCCGCGCCGGTCGCGAGTCGCGCGATCCTCACGGCGTCTCGTCGACGATCGCGACGACCCGGGCCCAGCCCGCGCCGGCGCCCTCGATCTTGAACGGGAACGCGACCACCGTGAAGCCGGTCGGCGCGGACAGCGCGTCGAGGTTCGCGAGCCGCTCGATCTGGAGGTACGGCTTCTCGCGCCCGAGCATGTGCGACTCGAACGCCTGCGCAAGCGTGCCGGCGCGCGCCTCCTCGACCATCACGTCGACCGCGCGATCGACCGTCCACGCGTCGATCCCGATCAGCCGCACGCCCGCGTCGACGAGGAACTCGGTCGCCTCACGCCGCAATCCCGCGTGCGCGTTCTCGTAGCCGGGGCGGCGGAGGTCGGTGCCGGTCCAGACGAGCACGATGTCGCCGGGCGCGAGCTCGTGGCCGATCCGGTCCAGCTCTCGCTCGAGGTCGACGACGCGAACGCCCTCGACGCGGTCGAGAGAGCGGACGTCCAGGCGGACGCCGGGCCCGAAGCACCACGAGAGCGGCACCTCGTCGATCGTCATCGTGCGGCCCGATGCGGCCGGCCCGTAGTGCGCGGGTGCGTCGACGTGCGTGCCCGAGTGCGTCGAGAGCGTCACCGTCTCCGCCTGCAGCGCCTTTCCGTCCGGCCAGTCGTCGGCAGCGAGGCCGAACGCGCCGGCCGCCGCGATCTCGGCCGGCGTGAGGTACGAGATCTCGTGCTTGTTGAACTCGAACGCGCTCGTCTCGTTCGAGAGGCAGTCGCTGAGGTCGTAGAACGTCAGCCGCCTGCCGCCGACGACCGCCGTCTCCGGAGGCAGCGCCGCGTTGCCGCTCACGCGACCGGCATCCTGCGACGGGCGGCCGGGACCGGGATGCGCTCCTCCTCGGAGCCGACGAGCCGGTTCTCGATCGTGCCGATCCCCTCGACCGTCATCCGCACGACGTCGCCGGGCGCAAGTGGCGGCGGGTCGGCGGTGCTGCCGCGCCGGCCCCAGAGCTCTGCGAGCGCGCCGTTGCCGCACGTGCCGGACGCGATCAGGTCGCCGGCGCGGATCCACGCCGAGCGCGACGCGTACGCGACGAGCTCCTCGAACGACCACGCCATGCTCGCGAGGCGGTCGCCGTCACCGACCGGCACGTCGTTGACCCACGCCTGGAGGCCCAGGTCGAGTCGGTCGCCGGCCCGGTACTGCTCGAGCTCGTCCGGCGTGACGAGCCACGGGCCGAGCGTGCTCGCGAAGTCCTTCCCCTTCGCCGGACCGAGCCCGAGCTGCATCTCGTCGCCCTGGATGTCCCGCGCCGACCAGTCGTTGAAGATCGCGTAGCCCGCGATGTGCGCGCCGGCCTCCGCAGGCGTGAGGTTTCGCCCGTCGCGGCCGATCACGACCGCCACCTCGAGCTCGAAGTCCATGAGCGTGCAGCCGGGCGGGATCGGCACGGGGTCGTTGGCGCCGACGAGATTGTGCGGGCTCATGAAGAGAAAGGACGGCGACGCGTACCAGCGTTCCGAGACCGGGCGCTTGTTCCGCAGCTCGACGCCCTCGACGTGCTGCTCGAAGGAGACGAAGTCGCGGACGCTCGCCGGGTGGAGCGGCGGGAGCAGGCGCACGTCGTCGAGCGCCACGGACCCGTCCGCCGGCGCCGCGCCGGCGACCGCATCGAGGAGCGACACGCCGGCCGGGAAGGGACGGATCGCGTCGCCCGCGACCAGCCCGAGCCGCTCCGCACCGTCCTGTTCATACGCTGCGATCAGCACGCTCGCCTCCCGTGTCTTAGAACTATGATTCTGGTTCTTATATCAGGTCACCACCCGAAAGGAGCACACGATGTCGGTCGTCCTGCGTGCGACCTGGGTCGCGAAGGAGGGCGAGGAGGAGGTCGTCCTCGACGCGTTGACGAAGCTGTCGCCCGCCTCCCGGGAGGAGCCGGGGTGCCGTTTCTACCAGGCCTACCGCGACCCGGCCGAGCCGCGCGTCTTCCATCTCTTCGAGATCTACGACGACGATGCAGCGGTGGCGGCGCACGGCGAGAGCGAGCACTTCAAGCAGTGGGCGCTCGGCCAGGCGATCCCGGTGCTCGAGACCCGCGAGCGGCTCTTCTTCGAGACGATCGACGTCTAGCGCCAATGCGCGAGCGGTAGCCCCGGCACCGGCGAGCGGAACGACGCAAGCCGCGTGCCCATGAGGCTGCCGAGGTAGACGGTTCGCAGGTCGGGCCCGCCGAAGGTGACGCTCGCCATCATCGGGGCGAGCGTGCCGCGCGCGGCGCCGAGCAGCTCGGGCGTCATCGTGCCGGCGAAGAAGTGCCGGTCCCACTCCGCGACGCGCTCCGGGTCGCCGTCGTCGAGGAGCGTGAGGATCTCGCCCTCCGGCGTGAGCGCGATCAGGCGGTCCGCGTTGACGAGCGTGATCCAGAGGTTGCCGGCCGCGTCGAACGCGAAGCCGTCCGGGACGCCGCCGAGGTCGGGCGGCCCGTACACCTCGCGATCGGAGAGCGAGCCGTCCGGCCCGACGCGAAGTCGCGAGATCCGGCGCGCGTTCGACTCGACGACGTACAGCCACTCCTCGCGCTCGTCGAGCCGGATCTCGTTCGTGCCCACGAAC
>DATJOZ010000078.1:0-3377 GCA_035506655.1 Gaiellaceae bacterium | reverse complement strand
GAGCGGGACCATGTGCGCGACGACGCCCATCGGCTTCGGCCGGAGTTCGCCGGCGAGCGCCGCGGTGAACTTCGCGCCGCGCTGCGCCTGCGTCGCCGCGCCGAACTCGTGCACGCGCGCGTTCGCGGGGACCGCCTCCGGCATCGCGGAGTCGCAGAGCACGACGAGCTCGTCGACCCGCGCGGCGAGCGCGTGAGCCATCGGCACGGTCGCCGCGAGCACGGGGTCGCCCGGGTCGAGCTTCTGCGTTGCGAAGATCAGTCTGCGCACGGTCGGAAGCTTGCCTGCGCCGGCGGCGCTCCGAGCCGGTCTGGTGCCCGGCACCACGACGTGACGAAGTGCCCGGCACCAAGTCGTGACGAAGTGCCTGGCACTTCAGGGGCCTGAGGTGCCAGGCACCTGGGGTCAGAAGAAGTCCAGGTCGCCGAGCGAGAAGCGCCACGCGTCGCGCCGCTTCGGCAGCTCGGGCGCGTCGTCGTGCAGCCGCTTGCCGATGAAGCGGATCGTCCGCTGCGTCGGGAAGAAGCCCGCCGCGACGTACGCACGTTCCTCGCCCGGGTTCACCATCGCGACGGCGAGATCCGCGTCGACGTCGGCGATGCCGCGGCGCAGGAGCTTCGGCAGCCCCGCGCCGACCGCGTCGCACACGACGGCCGACGAGTAGCCGTGCCACACGGCGTGGGTGACGACGGCCCAGCCGCGGTCGCCGTCGACGCGCAGGTACTCGCGCGGCGACTGCGCGTAGCGCCAGTCGAGGTACGCGGCGTCGCGGACGATGTGGTGCGCGCCGAACGAGGCCTCGTGCCGCGGCTCGAACGGCGGGCACGACGCGGGCACGCGCAGCCGCCCGTCCCCGCGCTTCCGCAGCCGCTTCGGCCGCACCCAGATCCGCAGCGAGCACACGTCCTCCCAGCCGAGCTTCCCGACGAGGATCGGCCCGGCCATCGGGTTCGTGAAGCCGAGCGCCCACACGGCACCGGCGCGCGCCGCCTCCTCCTCGTTGTGCAGCTCGAGCGTCGAGAACACGCCGCGCCCGCGCGCCGCCGGCGTCGTCACCGCGTGCACCGCGAAGACGTTGAGCCCGCCGTCCATCGCGGCGCCGCTCATCGCAAGCACGCCGAGCGCCGTCCCGTCGTCGTCGCGCGCCTCGTTGACGATGCGCGGCCCGGCCGGATTCGCGTCGAACCACCAGTCGAACTCGGCCGCCGACATCGACGAGCCGTAGTTCTCCTGCATCAGCGCGATGAAGTCGTCGCGCCGAGCGGGCGCGACGTTCATCGAGACGACGTACCGAGCGCCGCGTTGAAGAGCCGCCGCGCGTGCGTTCCCGTCACGGTGTCCTTCACCGAGATCAGGTCGCACGCGCCGGCGAGCACGAGCTCGAACGTGCGCGGCGAGTACGGCTCGACGTTGTAGCGGCGAAGCTGCAGCGGGTCGCTCGCCGGCGTGTTCGCGCCGGAGACCGCGGTGAACGCGAGGTCGTAGCCCGCCTGGCGCACGAGGCTCGGGTGCACCGGCTTGTAGTCCGCCTCGGAGCCCTTCACGTACGAGAACGCGCGCACCGGCCGGCCGAGCCGCTCCTCGAGCTTCAATTTCGAGATCGTGATCTCGCGCGCCGCCTCGTCGATCTCGAGCTCGGCGAGCGGCTTGTGGCTGATCCCGTGCGACTCGATCCGGACGCCTTCGCGCTCGAGCTCGCGGATCTCGTCCCAGTCGACGGTCGGGTTGTGGACGCCGTGCGCGGAGAGGTACTTCTCGTGCGGCAGCGGCTGCGAGTCGCCGACATACGCGATCGGGACGAACTGCACCGCGGGATAGCCGTGGCGCTTCAGCACGGGCGCGGCGTTGACGAGGTTGTCGCGGTAGCCGTCGTCGAACGTGATCAGCACCGCGTTCTCCGGCAGCGGCGCGCCGTCGGTGTAGTGCGCGAGCACCGCGTCGAGGTCGACGACGGTGTAGCCGAGCTGCTTCAGCTCCGCCATCTGCTCGTCGAAGCGGGAGACCGGCATCGACATCCGGTTGTTCGGGAGGTCGTTGATCTTGTGGTACATGAGCACGCGGAGAGACCGGCCGTCGCCGTTCACCACGCCGAGCCCGTTCGCCGTCTCGCCGATCGTGCGGTAGACGGAGTTCTTCAGGAGCTGCTTGATCTGCTCGCGCATCAGCGGTCAGGGTAACGATGGAGGACGCCGTCCACGAGGGAAGCGACCTTCGCGGCGTACTGCGCGGGCGTCACGCCCCAGTCCTCGCCGGTTCGGCGCGCGGCTGCGCCGAGCCTCTCGGCCGTGCCGCGGTCGCCGAGGACTTCGACGAGCGCGTCGGCGAGCGCGGTCACGTCGTCGGGGTCGACGAGGAGGCCGTTCTCGCCGTCGCGGACGACGTCGGGGATCCCGGCGCGGTTGCCGCCGACGATTGCGCGGCCGCGGCACGCGCCCTCCAGCGCGACGCGCGGCAGGCCCTCGGAGCGCGACGGCAGGCAGACGAGCCACGACGCGTCCATCGCCGCCGCGACCTCCTCGGCGGTGAGGCGGCGCGACCAGTCGGTCTGCTCCGGGAGGTCGGCGACGAGCCGCTCGGCGCGGTCGCGCATCGTCCCGTCGCCGACGATCTGCAGGGTCGCCGTCGGGACGCGCGGCGCGGCGAGCCGCCACGCGTCGACGAGCGTGTCGAACGCCTTGTAGCGCTCGAGGACGCCGACGAAGACGGCGCGCGGCGTCTCGGGCAGCGGCGCCGGCGGACGCTCGAGGAAGGCCTCGGCGTCGACGTACGACGGGAACACCGCGGCGGGCGTCACGCCGAGCGCGGTCACGAGGCCCGTCGTCTGGGTCGAGACGGTGCGCACCGCGTCGGCGCGGCGGACGGCGACCGGCGCGAGCGCGTCGTTCAGCGGGTTGAGCAGCCGGCGGAACGGCGAGCCGTAGAGCCGCGTCGCCTCGTGCCAGTCGCCCTGGACGTCGAGGATCAGCTTCGTCGGCACGCGCGCGCGCTGCCGCGCGAGGAGGAACGCGACCGCCTCGTGGATCCCCTGGACGAGCGCAGCGTCGGGACGGAAGTCGCGCAGCTCGCGCGCGATCCGCGACGAGAGCCGCAGGTAGTAGAGCGCGCCGTCGAGCGCGCGCGGGGTCGCGGGGCCGGCGAGGCGGAACACGTCGTCGCGCGTCGGCGAGCCGTCGGCCGCGGCGGCGACGACGCGCGGCTCGACGACCTCGGACACCGCGTCCCACTTCCGCTTCTGCGCGCCGTCGAGCGGCAGGCGGAACCGCTCGCGCGAGACGAAGAGGACGCGGGGCTTCACGCGCCCGCCACCTCGAGCACGCGATCGGCCCAGTGCGCGGCGGAGTGCTCGGCCGCGACGCGCTCGCGGAGCTCGGGCCCGG
>DATJOZ010000077.1:0-6461 GCA_035506655.1 Gaiellaceae bacterium | reverse complement strand
CTTCGCGCGGCACAGTCCGTCGGCGGCGGTGCCGCACAGCAGCTGTCGTACACCGCGAAGTCGCGCGGCTGGTACTACGTCGAGGTCAAGGACGCGTCGCCCGGCTTCGGGCAGTACACGCTGACCATGACCAAGACGACGGCTGCGAAGCGCTGACGCGAGCTACTGGTTCTCCAGCAGCTCCTCGTCCGCGACCCAGCGGATCTCGCGGGCCGGGTTGCCGACGACGAGCATCCGCGCCGGAACGTCCTTCGTCACGACCGCGCCGGCGCCGACGAACGCCTCCTCGCCGATCTCGACCGCCGGGCAGATGATCACGCCGCCGCCGACCCGCGCGCCGCGCCGGATCGTCGGGCCCTTGATCAGCTCGTGCCGGCGCTCCGTCCGCCCCATGAAGTTGTCGTTCGTGGTGACGACGCACGGCGCGATGAAGACGTTGTCCTCGAGCGTCGAGTACGCCGTGATGTACGCGTCGGCCTGGATCTTCGTCAGCGCGCCGATCGTCGTGTCGTTCTCGACGAGGGAGCCGCGCCCGATCACGACGTCGTCGCCGACGACGACGCGCTCGCGCACGCACGACTGGTCGCCGAGGATCACGCGCGCGCCGACCTTCGTCCCCGCGAACACGATCGCGCCCGTCGAGACGATCGTCCCGTCCCCGATCTCGGTCGGCGCCAGCGGCTCGCGCCTCGCCGTCGAGCGCGGCGAGAGCGACGGCTGCTTCCCGACGACGGCGTACTCGAGCACCTTCACGCCCTCGCCGAGCACCGTGCCCGGGTAGACGATCGCCGTCGGGTGAACCTCAGCTGCCAAGGTCCCGCTCCGGCACCGGCCGAGCCGCTGCCTCCGCTCCCTGGAGTACTCCGTCCAGCCTATGCACTCAGAGACTCCGTCAGCCGGTCGAGCGCGCGCACGACGCGGGCGCCGTCCTCCGCGACCTTCCGCCGGTCGCCCCCGCCGCCGATCAGCCGCAGGAACTCCTGGCACTCGAGCTTCAGCGGCTCGTCGGTCGCGATCTTCGGGATGAAGATGTCGCCGGAGCGCGTCTGCCACTCGCCGTAGCTCTCGGCGCGCTTCCACGGCGACTTCTCGTAGACGGTCACCTTGCGCTCGAGCTCCATGTCGTCGAACACGACCATCTTCTCGCGGCCGACGACGGTCATCTTCCGCATCTTGTGCGGGTCGAGCCACGAGAGGTGCATGTGCGCGATCTTCCCGCTCGGGAAGCGGAGGTAGCAGAACACGACGTCCTCGACGCCCTCGGTGAGAAAGTCGCGGCCGTGCGCGACGCACTCGCTCGGCTCCTCGTCGAGCAGGTACAGGATCACCGAGAGGTCGTGGACGCCGAGCGACCAGAGCGCGTTCTCGTTCGTCCGCACGATGCCGAGGTTCTGTCGGTTCCCGTAGACGCAGAGCACCTCGCCGAGCTCGCCGGCGTCGATCAGCTCCTTCAGCTTCCGGATCCCCGGGTGGTAGAGCAGCAGGTGGCCGGGCATCAGCACGAGGTCGCGGTCGGCGGCGAGCGCGACGAGCTCGTCGATCTCGGCCGCGCGCATCGCCGGCGGCTTCTCGACGAGGACGTGCTTGCCCGCCTCGAGCGCCTGCTTCGCGAGCGCGAAGTGCGTCGGCACCGGCGTCGCGACGACGACGCCCTCCAACGCGTCGTCCGCGAGCAGCTCCTCGAACGACGCCGTGACCCGCGCCGACGGATACCGCGCCGCAAACGTCTCGCGCCGCGCCTCGTCCTGGTCGCAGAGCGCCGTGAGGACGCCGAGCTCGGCGAAGTTCCGTGCGAGGTTCGGGCCCCAGTAGCCGAGGCCCGCGACCGCGATCACAGCTTGAAGACCTTGGCGGAGTTGTGGTTCCCGTTGCTGCCCGTCGCGTTCCGCAGGTCGACGACGAGGCTCGCGTCCTCGACGAGCTGCTCGTAGTCGATCGAATGGTGGTCGGTGACGATGACGACGACGTCGTACGCCGCGGGGTCGAGCGGGACCGACTCCATCTCGAGCCCGTGCTCGGAGAAGCTCGGCACGTGCGGGTCGTGGTAGGCGACGTCCGCGCCCGCGTTCTCGAGCAGCGAGATGAGCTTCAGCGCCGGGGACTCGCGCATGTCGCCGATGTCGGGCTTGTACGCGACGCCGAGGATCAGCACCTTCGAGCCCTTCAGCGACCGCTGCTTCGCGTGGTTCAGCGCCTGCGAGACGAGCGAGCGGCAGAAGTACGGCATCTCCTCGTTCACCTTGCCCGCGAGCTCGATGAACTCCGTGTAGAAGCCGAACTCGCGCGCCTTCCACGTGAGGTAGAACGGGTCGATCGGGATGCAGTGGCCGCCGAGGCCCGGCCCGGGGCTGAAGCGCATGAACCCGAACGGCTTCGTCGCGGCCGCGTCGACGACCTCCCAGACGTCGATCCCCATCCGGTCGCA
Source organism: Gaiellaceae bacterium (assembly GCA_035506655.1). Classification (GTDB taxonomy): domain Bacteria; phylum Actinomycetota; class Thermoleophilia; order Gaiellales; family Gaiellaceae; genus Palsa-739. The sequence goes on along the minus strand of DATJOZ010000077.1, from coordinate 4,036 downwards.
GAGGATCGCGAGCTCGTTGACGAGCGCGATGTTCACCGAGCGGAAGATGTTCTCGAGCAGCTTCGTCAGCTCCGCCGCCTCCGGCGTCGAGACGCGGTGGATCGAGTCGATCGCGCTGCCGTAGAGCTCCGCCGCGCGCTCGGTGCACGCGGGCGTGATCCCGCCGACGACCTTCGGGACGTTCTTCGTCGTGAAGTCGGTGCGGCCCGGGTCGACGCGCTCGGGCGAGAACGCGAGGTGGAAGTCCTCGCCTGCCTTGAGGCCGGTCGACTCGAGGATCGGTAGCACCTCCTCGCGCGTCGTCCCCGGATACGTCGTCGACTCGAGCACGACGAGGTGGCCCTTGCGGAGCCGCGGGGCGATCTCGGCGACCGCGCCCTTGACGATCGAGAGGTCGGGCTCGCGCTGGCGGGAGAGCGGCGTCGGCAGCGCGATCAGGATCGCGTCGGCGTCGCGGAGCGCGTCGTAGTCCGTGGTGGCGGAGAGGCCGTTCGCGACGAGCCGCGCGAGGATCTCGCTCGGGACGTCCTCGATGTAGCTCTCGCCGCGGTTCAGCTGGTCGACGCGGGCCTGCTGGACGTCCACGAGGACCACGCGCTTGCCGGCCTCCGCGAAGACCTGCGCGAGCGGGACGCCGACGTAGCCGGCCCCGACGATGGCGACGTCGGCTCTCATGCGGACGGAAGGCTAGCGCGCAGTGCCGCGGCGACCCGGTCCGAAGCGTGGCCGTCGCCGTAGAGCGGCGGCAGGCCGTCCGGGAGGCGCGCCGAGGCGACCGCGTCGGCGAGCGCGGCCGGGTCGTCGTCGACGAGGACGTTCGCGCCGAGCTCGACCGTGTCGACCCACTCCGTCGACGGCCGCGCGGTCACGCAGGGGACGGCGTACCAGTACGCCTCCTTCTGGAGCCCGCCCGAGTCGGTGACGATCACCCGGGCCTGCGAGCAGAGCGCCGCCATGTCGAGGTAGCCGAGCGGCTCGACGACCCGGACGTTCGCCGGCAGCTCGCCGAGCCGCGACCGTGTCCGCGGGTGCGCCGGGAAGACGACCGGCTCGGGGATGCGGCCGAGCCCGTCGACGATCCGCGCGAGCCGCTCCGGCCGGACGTTCGCCTCGCGGTGGATCGTCGCGGCGACGTAGCCGCCCGGCGCGAGCCCGAGCCGCTCGAGCACGTCCGACCGCCCGCGCGCGACCGGCGCGAGCCGGAAGCACGCGTCGGCCATCACGTCGCCGACGACGTCGATCCGGCCGCCGGCGCGCTCGCGCCGCAGCGTCTCCGCCGAGCGCTCGTCGGGGCAGAGCAGGAGCGCCGCGATCCGGTCGACCGCGATCCGGTTCCGCTCCTCGGGCATCCCGAGGTCGCCGCTCCGCAGCCCCGCCTCGACGTGGGCGATCGCGACGCCCGCGTCGGCGGCCGCCTCGGCGCCCGCGAGCGTCGAGTTCGTATCGCCGTACACGAGCGTCCAGTCCGGCCGCTCGACCTCGAGCGCGTCCGCGATCCCCGGCCGCATCAGCTCCGCGTCGGCGCTGTGCAGATCGAGCCGGTACGCCGGCTCCGGGAGCCCGAGCTCCTCGAAGAAGACCTCCGACAGCGCGCGGTCCCAGTGCTGGCCGGTGTGGAGCACGACCTCGTCGATCCGCGCCTCGCGGAGGGCGACGGAGACGGGCCCCGACTTGATGAACTGCGGCCGGTTGCCGACCACGGAGAGAATCTTCACGGGAGCGAGGCTACAATGGCCGCGCGTTCGGGCCGTTAGCTCAGCTGGTAGAGCAGGGGACTCTTAATCCCAAGGTCGAAGGTTCGAATCCTTCACGGCCCATCACCTTCCGCTGTTCCTCCGCCGTTTTGTTTAGGCTCCTTGCCGGATGCGCAAGGGGCAGATCCTCGCGGTTCTCGGCATAGCAGTCGTCGCGGGCGGGATCGCCACCGCGGTTGCCGTCGTGCCCACCTGGCTGCCGGTGCAGGCGTCGCGCGAGGCCGGCCGGATCGACTTCACGATCTGGTTCACGATCGTCATCTCGATCGTGATCTTCGCGGTCGTCGCGGCGGTGATGATCTACTCGATCTACCGGTTCCGTGCGCCGCAGGCCGACGACTGGAGCGAGGGGCCGCCGGTTCACGGGAGCACGGGGCTCGAGATCGTCTGGACCGTGATCCCGCTCCTGATCGTCACCTCGATCGCGATCGTGAGCGCGATCGTCCTCTCGCGAAACGGCAGTGCCGGGAACAACCCGCTCCAGGTCGACGTCACGGCCGTCCAGTACTCGTGGTCGTTCACGTACCCGGACGCGCACGGCCTCACGTCGAGCGTGCTGCGGCTGCCGAAGGACCGCTCGGTCGTGCTCACGATCTCGACGAAGGACGTCATCCACTCGTTCTGGGTGCCCGAGTTCGGCCAGAAGCAGGACGCCGTCCCCGGGCTCCACACCCATGTCCACATCACGCCCGACCGGCTCGGCAGCTACCCGGTGATCTGCGTCGAGCTCTGCGGGCTCGGCCACTCGGTGATGCGGAGCACGGCGATCGTGATGACGCCGGCCGCGTTCGACAAGTGGATCAAGCAGCAGACGGCCGCGATCACGTCGCCGAGCGCGTCCGCCTCCGGCGCCGCCGTCTTCACGAACAACGGCTGCGGCGCGTGCCACACGCTCGTCGCGGCGAAGGCGACCGGGAAGATCGGCCCGGACCTCGACAAGCTGAAGGCCTACGCGCAGCAGGCCGGACAGCCGCTCGACCAGTTCATCAGCGAGTCGATCACCGACCCGAACAAGTACATCCAGCCCGGCTATCCGAAGAGCGTGATGCCCGGAACGTTCGGCGCGTCGCTCTCGAAGGCGCAGCTCGACGCGCTCGTCCAGTATCTGATCGACTCGGCGAAGGGGTGAGCGAGACCACGTGACCGCAGCGACGATGAACGAGGCGCACCCGCCGGCGCCGGCGCACCACGGCACCGCGCGCAGGCTCCTGCTCGGCCCGGGCTGGATCCGCGCGGCCTGGATGTTCGCGCTCTTCGCGCTGATCGGGATGGGGCTCGTCCTCGGTCTCCGCGCGATCGCCGGCTGGCACCCGGTGTTCGACAACTCGATCGTCGTGCTCGTGTCGCTGCTCGTCACCGGGCCGGTCGGCTTCCTCGCAGGCATCGGCTGCTTCGACTACTGGGTCTACTACGCGCTCGGCTTCCCGACGCGGCCCGAGGACCACTCCGGCCACGGCGCGCGCACGTGGAAGGACTACTTCCGCGTCAACACCGACCACAAGGTGATCGGCGTCCAGTACCTGACGACGACGATGGTCTTCTTCCTCATCGGCGGCCTGCTGGCGATCCTCGTCCGCGCCGAGCTCGCGCGGCCGGGGATCCAGTTCTTCGACACGCAGACGTACAACGGGCTCTTCTCCGTGCACGCGTCGCTGATGATCTTCCTCTTCATCATCCCGGCGTTCGCGGGCCTCGCGAACTTCGTCGTGCCGCTGATGCTCGGCGCCGGCGACATGGCGTTCCCGCGGCTGAACGCGCTCTCGTTCTGGCTCTTGCCGATCGCCGGGATCATGATGGTCGCGTCGTTCCTCGTCCCCGGCGGCGCGTTCGCGTGCGGCTGGACGGGCTACGTGCCGCTCTGCTCGACGCACCAGCCGCTCGGCGCCGTGTTCTTCAACCAGGCCGTCCAGTGGGCGGGCGCGTCGTCGATCATGACCGCGCTCAACTTCCTCGTCACCATCATCACGATGCGCGCGCCGGGGATGACGTTCTGGCGCCTGCCGCTCCTCGTCTGGGCGAACTTCACCACGTCGCTCCTCGTCGTGATCGCGACGCCGTTCATCGCGGGCTCGCAGTTCTTCTCGATGTTCGACCACGTGATGCACACGGCGTTCTTCCAGACGGCGCAGGGCGGCTACCCACTGGGGTACCAGCACATCTTCTGGTTCTACTCACACCCGGCCGTCTACATCATGATGCTGCCCGGCTTCGGGATCATGAGCGAGGTCATATCCACCTTCTCCCGGAAGCCGATCTTCGGCTACCGGCTCATGGCCCTGTCG
>DATJOZ010000076.1:0-6440 GCA_035506655.1 Gaiellaceae bacterium | reverse complement strand
ACGTTCGAGAGCGAGATCGCGAGCGACGGAGCGACCGAGACGCCGCCGCCGGAGGCGCCGGACTTCGACGTCGTCGTCATCGAGTCCGTCGAGGAAGCCTGAACAGAGAGGTCGTGCGCGTTCGTCAGCGCCGACCCGTTGCCGAGCGCGGCCTGCGTCGTGTCGGTCACGAGATTCAGCGCGACCGATGCCCCGACGCCGGCGCTCGACGCGCCCGCCGTCGCGCTCGCCTGCGAGTCGCTCACGGAGGCCGCGTGGACGGAGACGTTGCCACTGGTGCCGGAGAGCGGAGGCCCGCGGGCGTAGCTGCCGTTCAGGAGGGCGGAGGTCTGGAGATTCTCGATCTCGAGGGCGAGCGAGCCGGCGACGCCGACGGTGCCCGCGCCGGCGCCCGAGGTCGCGGTCGCGGCGAGGCGGTGCGTCCCGTCGCCGGAGGCGGAGTTCATCGACGCCTCGATCGCGAGCTGGTCGGACGTGATCGTGCCGCCGGTCGAGCCCGTGACCGTGATGTTCGCGAGGTTGATCGCAACCGCGGCGCCGACGCCGACCGCGCCGGAGGTGACCGCGCTGCCGTCGGCGGTCGCGCTCGAGTCGGTGTCGCCCGTCGCCTTGACGCTCACGACGCCGCCCGAGGTGAGGGAGACGCTGCCGACGGTCGCCGAGGAGGTCGTGCCCGCGATCGTGACGGCGATCGCCGCCGCGACGCTCACGGCGCCGTCCTGCGTGCTCGCCGGCGGCGTGCCCGCGCCGCTCGGGCCGCCCGCGAGCGCGTCGCCGAGCGAGCGCTGGTTCCCGGTCTGCGTCGTGACGTCGGAGCCGCCCGACGACGCGCCGTTCGCGCTCGCGGTCGCGCTGCCGGCGTCCGACGAGTGCTGCTGCGAGAAGACGCTCACGTTGCCGGCGGCCGTGAGGTCGCGGGAGACGGAAGCCGTCGCGCTGTGCGTCGCGACCGTCAGCGCGAGGTCGGCGCCGACCGACGCGCCGGAGCCGGCCGCGGAGGCCTGGGCGTTCGTCGTGACGTCGGCGCTCTGGATCGCCGAGACGCTGACCGCGCCGGAGACGGTGAGCGCCGGCCCGGCGTCGATGCTCGCGCCGGTCGTGACGTTCGAGATCGTGATCGCGACGTCCGGGGTGACCGCGGTCCCGCCCGTCGCGCCGTTCTTCGCCGTCGTCGCCACCGTGTCGGAGCTCTGCGCCGAGAGCGTCAGGTCGTGGGCGTTCGCAAGGCTCGCGCCGGCGCCGACGCCAGCGGTCGTCGTCGTCTTCGCGGCGTTGACGGCGACCGACGCGCCGAGGCCCGTCGCGGCGCCGGAGCCGGCCGGGACGGCCGAGGCGGTGTCGCCTGCGGTCGAGGACGAGCTCAGCGAGACGTTCGCACCGCCGGCGTCGATCGTCGCGGCGGGGTCGATGCCCGCGGACGTCGCGTTGGAGGCGACGTTGACCGCGAGCGAGCCGGCGACGATCGGGTTCGCGGCGCCGTCCGAGGTCGCGCCCTTGCCGGAGGTCGCCGAGGCGCCGTCGGAGCCGGTCGTCGCGACCGACTCGACGACGAGATTCGGCGTCGAGTGCGTCGAGGAGCCGCCGACCGAGGCCGCGGTCGTCACGTCGCCGACGTTCACGGCGACGGCGACGCCGGTCGCCGAGCCGGCCGCGCCGACGAGGCCGCCGTCGGCGGCCGCGCTCGAGTGGTGCTTCGAGCCGGCGTGCACCTTCTGGTCGCCGGTCGTCGTGAAGGTGCCGCCGCTGCTCGAGATGAATGCGTTCGTCGACCCGGTGAGCATGCTGAACGCGATCGCGGCGCCGACCGAGACCGCGCCGTCGCTCGTGTTCGCGCGGCCGCCGGTGAGCGAGCTCGGATCCGTGCCGGAGTCGTTCGCGGAGGCGCCGCCCGGGCTCGACGTCGCGGTCGAGGTCACGGTGTGGTCGGAGTCGGCGCTGACGGTGAGGCTGCCGGCGGAGAGCGACCCCGCGACGGAGGCTGTCGTCGTCCCGGTCACGGTCGCGGCGGAGACGCCGGCGCCCGCCGTGACCGCGCTGCCGTCGCCGGTCGCGGAGGAGACGGTCGTGTTCGTCGCGGAGATGGCGACGCTGCCGCCGGCGGTGATCGTGCTCGCGCCCGTCACGGCCGCGGAGGCGCTGCTCGAGACGACCACGGTGGCCGCCTCGGCGTTCGTCGCGTCGCTCGCGTGGCTGCCGCCCGACGCCGTCGCCGACGCGTTCACGACCGAGCTCGCCGCGATCGTCACGTTGCCGGCGCTCGTCAGCGTCGAGCCGTCGATCGTGACCGTGCCGCTCGAGGTCGGCCGGACGACGGAGAGGTTCGCGCCCGAGTCGGTCGGGCTCGAGGTCGCCTTCGCCTCGACGTCGATGGTGCCCGCGACGAGCGTCGCGCCGGTGACGGTCACCGAGGCCGTCGAGGTCACGGCGCCCGTCATGTCGAGCGTGCTCTCGTCGTCGGCGGCGGCGAGGCTCAGCGTGCCGGCGCCGAGGTCGATGCTCGCGCCGGAGCTGACGACGATCGACTCGGCGCTGATCGTGAGGCTCGTGCCCGGCATCGAGATGCTGCCGGAGATCGTGACCGAGTCCTTGCCGCCGCCGCCCGAGATCGTGAGCGAGCCGGTGGGGATCGCGAACGTCGTGAGCTCGAACGTGCCGCCGGAGCTGAGCTTGAGGTTGCCGGGTGTGTCGGGCTCGAGGGTCGCGACGTCGTCCGCGGCGCCGAGGTCGAAGACGACGTCGGTCGCCGAGCCGGTGTTCGTGATCGGCTCGAGGCCGGCGTAGCGGATCTGCTTGCCGTCCGCGACGATCACGCCCGAGCTTCCGTCGGTCGGCGTCGAGCGGAACGTGTGCACCGAGCCGGCGAGGACGAGCGTGTCCCACCCGCCCGGGCCGCCGTCGATCACGCCGGCGATGCTGCCCGCGGGCTCGACGACGAACGTGTCGCGGTTGCCCGACGCGCCGACGAGGTTCTCGAACCCGCTGAACGCGACGCCGCCCGCGCTGCCGCTGCCCGCGCCGTCGACCGTCCAGGTCGTGTCGCCCGCCGGGCCGTAGAGCGTGTCGTGCCCGCCGCCGCCGTCGTACGAGACGGAAATGCCCGCTCCGGCGAGCGAGCCGTCGATCGTGAAGCCGTCGTCGCCCGGCCCGCCCGTCACGGAGAGGGCCGTCACGCTCGAAAGCGGCCGGCTGGTGACCGTGCCGTCGATCGTGACGTCGAGGCTTCCACCGTTCACCGCCGCGGCGACGCTGTGCGCGCCGCCCGCCAGGGTGATCGACCACGCCGCCGGCGGCGAGGGGCCGCTGCCGGGATTCGCGGCGGGGTCGGATGCCGCTGCGTCGACGCCGATGGGGGTTGCGCCGTCCGCGCTGTCGGGAGTGGAGTCGGACGTGGAGACGGAGCTCGTGCCGTCGACGCCGTTCGCCTCCGATCCGCCGGAGCCGCCGGATGCGGCGCCTACGACGGACGTGGAGTCGTCGTTCGGCGCGACGGAGGCCGTCGTGAGCGAGTCGCCGCTCGTGTCGGATCCGATCGTCGGCTCGGGGGCGGAGCCGACCGCGGCGACCGAGATGTCGGTTGCGGGATCGTCGGGTGTGGTGACGTCGAGTTGCGGCGGCGTCGGCGCCACGAGGTGCGTCACGCCGCCGAGGTCGGGCGCCGGAGGCGTCCCGCTGCCGATCGAGATCGAGGATGCGCCGAGGCTGGAGGTCGCGGAGCCGCCGCCGGACGAGATCGCGTCGGCGGCCGCAGGTGGAGCCGGACTGGGGTCGGACGACACGCTCTGGAGCCCGCGCGCCGGTGCCGGCGGCGCCGTGTCGGTCGGCGGCGGCGTCGGCGTCGTCGTCGTCGGCTGCGTCGTGACGGGGGTGCTCGGGAGCGTCAGCGACGTGCCGGTCTGGTCGACGACGACGGGGGCCTGGTCGATCGGCGAGGTCTGCGTCGTGCTCGGTGCCGTCGCCGCGATCGAGGCGGGGGTCATGTCGTACGCGTCGGAGACGACCGGGACACGGGTTGCGCGGTGCGGCTTCGTCGCGCGGGCCGGGGGAACGTACGGCGCGACGTGGAGCCGGGGGACGGAGAGCTTCGCGAAGGTGAGGTACGGGAGCTTCAGCGCCGGCAGCGCCGACGTCGTCGTGACGGGGGCGGCCGGCATCCGCAACGCGGCGACGAGCGGGCCGACGTAGATCGTCGCCAGGCTGATGATGCCCGCCGCGGTGAGCCAGAACCGCGCATGCCGCCGCCTGAGCCCGATAAGGCTGAAACGATCGGCCGCAGCAACGTAAGCCGAAGCTGACGTCGCGAACTCCTCCCCCACTCCTCGACCAGCTTCCCGCGCGATAACCCCTTACCGCGCCCCCAGAACGATGGGGACAGTCGCACACTCGGATCCCGTTTGCAACCTGGGTGCGTAAATTCGACCCAGGGTGTCAACCACTCCGACGCGATTTCAGCCGAGCGTGCGCTGGAGTCGTGCGGTCTCGTTCGCGATCTTCCGGCCGAGGGCGCTGACGGCGGCGATCCGGTCGTTGTACCGCGTCACTGCGGCGATCTGCGCCTTCTGCGCGGCAACGGACTGGTTCGTCACCGACGCGACGTTGAGGCGGTGCAGGAGTCGCGGGATCGCGGCGTATCTCTTGGCCCGGAGCGCACTCGCGAGCGCCTCGACCGACGCTTGGACCCCGACGAGCGTCGCGATCTGCTGCTGCCAGACCGGCCGTGACGACGGCGGCGGGTCGAGGCGCCGGAGCTTCGCGATCACGGGCACGAGCTCTGCCCGATAGCGGTCGAGCGCGGCGGCGCGCTCGTCGAGCGTCGCCTTCTTCGTCCCGAGCGCGTGCTTCAGCTCGGCGTTCGGCCCGGCGAGGAGCGTGAGCGCGCCGGTGAACGCCGGGAGGAACGTCGCAAGCCGAGCCACCTCGCCGGCGAGCTCCTTCTCGCTCGCGACGAACTGGAGGACGAGCGCGTGCAGCGCGGCGGCGTCCGGCGGCGGCTTCACCGCCGCGAGGCGCCGCTGGAGCGTCGCGATCGTCACCTCGGCCTGTGCGAGCTCGCGCCGCGCCTTCGGCGAGGCGCCGCGGCCCTTCGCGAAGTCGCGGTTCGCCTTCGACACGTCGAGGAGCGGCTTCGAGAGCCGCTGCTCGATCGTGTCGACCTTGAGGATGTACGTCGCGACCGCGTCGCGGCGCGCCGTGCTCTTGCCGCCGCAGGCGGACGCGAGGCAGCACAGCGCCAGGGCACACATGCCCAGGGCTGCGAGCCGCGACACGGCTATTTCAGGAGCTCGACGTCGGAGACCGTGCCGTCGGCGTGCTGGAAGACGAGCTTCACGAGCCCGCGTCCCGGCGCGAACCAGCTCGTCCGCGTGCCGCTGCCGAACGGGAAACCCGCCTGGTGGAGCGTGCTCCGCACCGCGAGCGCGTGGAACGTCCCGGCCGGGACGTGCACGGTCTGGATCCCGAGCACCTTCGAGGTGCCGGTGACGCCGAACGTCCTGTACGCGAGACCGCTCGCGCCGCCGCTCCACGTCATTCCGGCGGCGGGATACTCCGGGAAGAGCGGGCCGAAGCCGAAGTTCATCAGGTCGAACGGCGTGAAGAAGTGGCGGCGCTTCTTCGCGGGCAGCGAGCTCGGCCCGAGCTTCGGCAGGCTCGCGAGCGACGCGGCCTTCGTCGAGCCCCACAGGTTCACGAGCCCGCCGGGACCCAACGCGTACCCGTAGAGCGCCGAGACCTTGATCGGCCCCGAGACGCTCTTCACGGCGAACCGCGCCGCACCATTCGCCTGCGCGTCGACCGTGAGCTGCTCGACGACCGGCGTCTTCAGGTACTTCGGATTCGTCCAGCGGTAGGTGCTCACGGGGCCGCGTGCGAGCGGGAAGTAGTTCGCGTCCGGCGGCGGCGCCTGCGGGTGCAGCGTCGTCTCCATCAGCAGCGCCGTCGTCACCGCGCCGCCGGAGTGGTCGAAGACGACCTTCACCGGGCCGACGCCGTACACCCACCACGTCGTCCGGATTCCGCTGCCGTACGGATCTCCGAGCGCACCCGCCTGGACGATCTGCGACCGGATCTTCGCCGCCCGCACCGGGTGCCCGAAGGCGGGAACGGACACGAGCTCCGTCCCGGCGTACGTCGAGCTCGACTGGACGTCGTTCTGCGTCCCGCCCTTGCTCGACCACGTGAGCCCGCGGACGAGCGGCTCCTCGAGCACGGGCGCGCGGCCGCCCCAGATCACGTTGTAGTACGTGCTCGCGAGCGAGTTCCCGCACTGCGTGGTCGTCGGGCACAGGACCGGGAAGCCCGCCGGCGGCGCGTTGCTCGTCCAGTCGGTGTTCGCGAGCCCGGTCGCGCCCTCCTGGAAGGAGACGGTGCCGGTGCTCGTCGGGGCCGTGGTCGGGTTGTTCTCCCCGTCCGTCGTCCAGGCGAGGACGAACGACGCGCCCTTC
>DATJOZ010000075.1:0-7026 GCA_035506655.1 Gaiellaceae bacterium | reverse complement strand
CTCGCCGCGATCGAGGCCGCCGTGCCCGCGGGCGCCGCGTCAGGCGAGCGCTACGGCCCGCAGCAGATGGCGTCGCTCGACTCGGAGCGTGGCTCCTGACGAGCGTTGCGGAAGCGGCAACGTAAGCATTCCCCAAGGGCTGCGATCCCGCGAACGGGCTTCGCTAAGGTCGAGTTCGTCGCGACGGACGAGCGAAAGGAACGGCGGTGAGCAGCGAGCCCTACTCGATTCACCATGTCAACTTCCCGACGACGGACCCAGACCGCACGACGGAGTGGTACGGGAAGGTCTTCGGAATGAAGAAGATCGACGTCAGCCGGCTGGCGAACACGCAGGTCCTGCTGCTGACGAAAGGGAAGTTCGACCTCCACTTCACGCCGGTGGAGCACATGGACCGCATGGCGCCGTACCACTACGCGGTCGAGGTCGAAGACTGGGACGGCTTCATCAAGCATCTCGAGGATCTCGGCATCCGCTACACCCAGCCGCACGAGCGACCGCAGAACAACTCGAAGTACGCGTACATCCGCGACCCGGACGGGACGATGATCGAGCTCGTCTACCACGGCAACCGGAGCTGGTAGGAGTTGCCGTTCGCGAACGCCGACGGCGTCAAGGTCTACTACGAGACGCACGGCGAGGGGCCGGTCGTCGTCCTCTCGCACGGCGCCGGCGGGCACCACGCGATCTGGTGGCAGAACATCCCGCACCTCCGCGACCGGTACACCGTCGTCGCGCTCGACTTCCCGGGCTTCGGCAGGTCGGACACGCTCGAGCACTACGACAGCCACGAGTTTCACCGCTTCATCCTCGCCGTCCTCGACGACGCAGAGGTCGAGCGAGCCGCACTCGTCGGCCAGTCGCTCGGCTCGCCGCCGTCGCTCAAGGTCGCCGTCGACCATCCTGAGCGGATCGCGGGCGTGCTCGTCTCGCACTCGATCGGCGGTGTCGACGACGAGGAGATCCTCGAGCGCGTCCGCGCCGACCGCGCCGTCGCGGAGAAGCTGCCGATCATCGATCGGCTGATGAGCAAGCGCTACCAGGAGGAGCAGCCGGAGCTCGTGTTCTGCTTCCAGCAGCTCGGCTCGTTCAACACCGCGCGGGTCCCCGACCTGCAGAACCTGTGGACCGGGCTCGTGAAGCCCGACGAGATCCGGCACGCGCTCGAGCAGGGCGTCCACGTGCGCTTCCTCGCCGGCGACCACGACCAGGTCGTGAAGCCCGAGACGTACCGGATGGTGGAGAGGCTGGTCCCCGGCGTCGAGATCGACATCGTCGAGAACGCGCCGCACTCGATGTACTGGGAGGCGCCGGAGTTGTTCAACGCCGCGCTCGACCGCTTCCTGGAACGCGCCTACGAGAGCTGAGAAGCGAGGAGGTCGAGATGGCGTTTTCGTACAAGTTCCACGCAGACCACGTCGGCAGCCTGCTCCGCCCGCCCGCGCTGCTCGAGGCGCGGCGGCGGCTCGAAGCGGGGATGATCGACCCGGAAGAGCTCCGCGCCGTCGAGGACGAGGCGATCGCCGCGGCCGTCAAGATGCAGCGCGAAGCCGGCTTCGACATCTACACCGACGGCGAGTTTCGCCGCACCGACTTCCGGTCGGTGTTCGCCGATGCCTTCGACGGCATCGAGTCGCACTTCGTGGAGATGCCGTGGCGCGGCCCGACCGGCACGGTCACGCTGCCGAGCCTCCAGTACACGATCACCGGCCGGCTGCAGCAGCGCCGCCGGATGACCGAGGGCGATGTCGCGTACCTGCGTTCGCTGACGCGCAAGCACATCAAGGTGACGCTGCTCGCTCCGGGCTTCGTCGCCGAGCGCTTCTGGCAGGACGGCGTCACCGACCAGGTCTACGAGTCGCGCGAGGAGCTGGGAGCGGAGATCGCCGCGGCCACGCGCAACGAGATCGAAGCGCTCTTTGCCGAGGGCGTCATCTACGTGCAGCTCGACAACCCCGGCTACTCCGCGTTTCTCGGCTCGCATGCGCGGACGAACGGGCACGGAGGCGACCCTGCGTCGCTCGAGCGCATGCTCGCCGTCGACGCCGCGGCGGTGGACGGCGTCGAGCGCACGGAGGCCGGCTCGATCGCGCTGCATGTCTGCCGGGGCAACCAGGCGAGCCTCTGGCTCGCGGAGGGCGGCTACGAGGCGGTGGCCGAGAAGCTCTTCAACCTGCCGGTCGACCGGTTCCTGCTCGAGTACGACGACGACCGAGCAGGCTCGATGGAGCCGCTCCGCTACATGCCGAAGGAGAAGACCGTCGCGCTCGGCCTGATCAGCACGAAGTCGCCCGAGCTCGAGTCGGTCGAGGAGCTCCAGCGGCGGATCGACGAGGCCGCACAGCACATCGAGCTCGACAACCTCGCCGTCAGCCCGCAGTGCGGTTTCGCCTCCGTCGCCGAGGGGGGCAACAAGATCACGCCGGAGGAGCAGTACGAGAAGCTCCGGCGCGTCACGGACACGGCGTTCGCCACCTGGGGCTTCGAGGCTTGACGAGCCTCCAGGAGGGGATCGACCACGCAGGCTCTCCGGTCCGCCTTCTCTGGAAGCCGGACGCGCCGCCGTGGCAGCCGCCGGTCGTCACGCGGGAGCACGTCGGCTGGCGCGAGGAGCAGCGCGCGTGGGGGAGCGGCGTCGCGATCTCGGACCTCTCGCACCACATGCGCGACCTGTTCGTCGAGGGGCCGGATGCGACACGCCTGCTCTCCGACCACAGCGCGAACAACTACGAGAGCTTCGCGGTCGGGCAGGCGAAGCAGTTCGTCCCCGTCACCGAGCGGGGCTACATCGTCACCGACGGGATCCTCATGCGCGACGCCGAGGACCGCTACACGCTCAGCGGCCCGCCTGCGTCCCAGTCGTGGGTCGTGTACCACGCCGAGCAGGGCGGCTACGACGTCGACCTCCGCGACGACCCGGACTCGGAGTTCCGGAAGGGAGACCCGGTGCTGTTCCGGTACCAGGTGCAGGGCCCGCGCGCGCTCGAGCTCGTCGAGCGGGCATTCGGCGGCCCGCTGCCGCAGACGAAGTTCTTCCACTCGACGCCTGTGGCCCTCGACGGGCGCGAGTTCCGCGCGCTGCGTCACGGCATGGCGGGCCAGGCGGGGTACGAGTTCGTGGGCGCGTACGGAGACGGCGCACACGTGCGGGAGGCCCTGCTCCGCGCCGGCGACGAGCTCGGCGTGGTCGAGATCGGCGCGCGCGCGTATTCGACGAACTGGGCCGAGAGCGGCTGGATCCCGACGCCGACGCCCGGCATCTACACCGACCCGAGCCTGCAGGGCTACCGCGAGTGGCTCAACGTCTTCTCGTACGAAGGCCAGAAGCCGCTGCACGGCAGCTTCTACTCCGACGACATCGAGGACTTCTATTCGACGCCCTACGAGCTCGGCTACGGACGGTCGATCGCGTTCAACCACGACTTCGTCGGCCGCGACGCGCTCGAGCGGGCGCGCGACACGACGAAGCGCACCAAGGTGACGCTCGTGCTCGACCCGGCCGACGAGCGCGAGCTCGCGGAGGAGGACGGCTTCTTCCTCACCTACGGCCGCTACCGGGTCGAGTCGGGCTCGGACCTCGTCGGGCTGACGTTCGCGACGACGTACATCGACCCGATCGACGCGGTGCTGTCGCTCGCGCTCGTCGCCAACGAGCACGCGGCGCCCGGAACCGAGGTGACGCTCGTCTTCGGCGAGCATCCGGGCCCGTTCACGCGCGTCGCGGCAACGGTGCAACCGGCGCCGTACAACGAGTACGCGCGCACCGAGTACCGCCGCAACTAGCGAGCGAGCTTGTTGAACCCCGGGAAGTCGAGCGGGTAGCCCAGCGCCTCGAGCGCACCCTGCGCGAGCGCCTCGTCCTCGTCGCCGGTGCCGCCGGAGATGCCGACCGCGCCGACGATCTCGCCGTCGCGCTTCAGCGGGAAGCCGCCACCGGCCGCGACGATCGGATGGTGGCCCATCCTCGAGACCTGAGCGAAGAACCCGGGCTCGTGGTCGGCCCAGCCCTTCAGCATCGAGCACGGGCGCTGCATGACCGCTGCGGTGTACGCCTTGGCGGTCGCGATCTGCGGCTGCAGCGGGCGGGCGCCGTCCATCCGCTCGACCAGCACGACGAACCCGGCCGAGTCGACGACGACGACCGTGAGCGGCTTGTCGACCGTCTCCGCGAGCTTCTGCGCGGCGGCGACGACCTCGCGCGCCTCCGCGAGCGTGATGTTCGCCATCAGAGCGCCTCCTTCTGCGGAGCATGCCCCCAGGCGGCGTGGAAGGCGATCTCGACGAGGTTGCCGTCCGGGTCGTAGACATAGGTCGCCTTCGACTGGTTCTGCGGGCGCTCGAAGTAGCCGTGCGTCTCGATGCCGAGCGACGCGAGATGGCTCATGAAGCCGTCCCAGTCCTCGACCTCGACGCAGAAGTGATGCGGCTTGATGTCGGGAACCTCGCCCTCGTGCACGGTGAAGTGCAGGTCGAAGTTGCCGCGCGTCATGAGCAGCACCCGGTCGACGCCCGGCGCGCCGCCCTGCGGCGTCTTGATCGGGATCTGCCGGAGCCCGAACACGCTGCCGTACCACTCCTTCGTGCGCTCCTCGTCGGCGATCGGGACGTTCACGTGGTGGATCGAATACGGCCGGTTGCTCATCCTCTTCCTTTCACGAGTGCTCGGCCACGACGCGGTTCCGCAGCGTGCCGATGCCGGTGATCGAGATCTCGACGCGGTCGCCGGCCTGCATCTCGACCGACCCATCGGCGCCCATCCAGAGGACGTCGCCCGGGGCCATCGTGATGTAGCGGCTGATCTCCGCGATGTAGTCGAATGGGTCGAAGATCATGTCGGCGGTCGCGAAGCTCGCCGCCTCCTCGCCGTTCAGCGCAACGGTCGTGGTTGCGGCCGCGAGATCGAGCTCTTCGACGATCCACGGCCCCATCGGCTTGAACGTGTCGGCGTTCTTGCTGCGCCAGAAGGTGCGGTCGGAGTCCTGCCACGCGCGCGCGCTGACGTCGTTGCCGATCGTCCACCCGAACACGGCGTCCTGCGCCTCGTCCCGGGAGACACGCCGCACCGCCTTCCCGATCACGGCGACGACCTCGGGCTCGGCTTCGAGGCGGCCCTCGTAGTCGGCGGGGCGCACGATGTCGGCCTCGTGGCCGACGAGCGCGTTGTTGGCGCGGTAGCCGACCTCGGGGCGCTCGGGGAACGCTGCCGCCTTGTAGCCGCGTGCGAGCGCGTGCTCGATGTGGCTCCGGTAGTTGAGGCCGACCGCGAAGAACGTCGACGGAGCCGTGGGCGGAAGCAGCGCCGCGCCCTCGAGCGGAACCGTCGCGCCGGACTCGCGCGGCGCCTGCCACGGCGCGCCGTCGACCAGCACGATCTCGTCGCCGTCGACGCGGCCGTAGCGAGGCGCGCCGTCCGCGAGCACGCGGCACCAGTTCACGGAAGCAGGCGGTGCGAGACGCGCTTCGTGATCAGGTATCCCTCGAGCCCTTCGTGGCCGCCCTCGCGGCCGTAGCCGCTCTCCTTGACGCCGCCCGAGGGCGCCTCGGGCACCGACCCGCCTGCGTGGTTGATCGAGAGGATGCCCGCCTCGAGCCGCCGGGTCAGCTCGGCCGCACGTGCGGACGAGCGCGTGAACGCGTACGCCGCGAGCCCGTAGGGGAGCGCGTTCGCGCGCGCGACGGCGTCGTCGAGCTCCGCGAACGGCATGATCGGCGCGACCGGACCGAACGGCTCGACGTGCATCAGCTCGGCCGCCTGCGGCACGTCCGTGAGGACGGTCGGCTCGTAGAACCAGCCGGGGCCGTCGATCGCCTTGCCGCCGTGCGCCACGGTCGCGCCGCCGGACACCGCTTCGCCGACGAAGTGCTCGATCGCCTCGAGGCGCCGCGGATTCGCGAGCGGTCCCATCGTGACGCCTTCGTCGAGGCCGTTTCCGACCTTGACCTTCGCGGTTGCCTCGACGAACGCGGCGACGAAATCGTCGTAGAGGCTCTCGTCCACGTAGAAGCGGCTGGGCGAGGTGCACACCTGCCCGGCGTTCACGAACTTCGATCCGACGCAGGCCCGCGCCGCCTGCACCGGGTCGCTGTCGCCGCAGACGATGACCGGCGCGTGGCCGCCGAGCTCCATGATCGACGGCTTCATCACCGCCGCCGCGAGGCCCGCCAGATGCTTGCCGACGGGAACCGAGCCCGTGAACGCGACGAAGCGGATGGACGGGTGGGCGATCAGGTGCTCCGAGATCGCGGGCGGGTCGCCGAAGACCAGGTTCAGCACCCCGGAGGGGACGCCCGCCTCCTCGAAGCAGCGCACGAGCTCGCACGCGGTGCCGGGAACCTCTTCCGAGGCCTTGATGACGAGTGAGCAGCCGGCCGACAGCGACGCGGCGATCTTCCGCATCGGCGAGCCCGCAGGGAAGTTCCAGGGCGTGAACGCGGCGACAGGCCCGACCGGCTCGCGGTGCACGGTGAGCTGGGTCTCGTTGTCGACCGGGATGATGCGGCCGTAGGCGCGGCGACCCTCCTCGGCGTCCCACTGGAGCAGCTTGGCGACGCGCAGCACCTCGCCGCGCGCCTCGGGCAGCGGCTTGCCCTGCTCGATCGTCATCACCTCGCCGATGCGCTCCGCGCGCGCCCGGAGCAGGCCGGCCGCCTGCAGGAGGATGCGCGTGCGCTCGTCGACGGGCAGGTCGCGCCAGGTCTCGAAGCCGCGCGCGGCCGCGGCGACCGCGCGGTCGAGGTCCTCGGTCGAGGCGTGGGGGACGGAGCCGATCACCTCGGCTGTGGCGGGGTTCAGGATGTCCGACCGCTCGCCGCTCGCGCCGTCCGTCCAGTTGCCGTCGACGTAGAGGGCGACTTCGGTGTACTTGGCGGTCGCCGCCTGCTGCTGCTCCGATGTCGTGGTCACTTCTCGCCGCCCTTGAGGATCCAGATGTGATGCGGCGGCGTCTCCTCGTGGACGCGCGGCGTCTCGTAGGAGTCGTCGACACGGCTCATGTCGGCGGCGTACTCGACGCGGCCGCCGCACGG
>DATJOZ010000074.1:0-8305 GCA_035506655.1 Gaiellaceae bacterium | reverse complement strand
ACGTCGAGCCCGTCCCAGTCCTGGACGAACTCCCAGTGGACGATCGGAAGCCGGTGGCCGATGTTCGGGCCGGTGTTCTCGCGCGTGATCGTGTGCACCGCGTTCGAGCGCAGCGGATGCTCGATCGTCGCGCGCGCGGTGCCGTCGCGCAGCGCCTCGTAGATCCGCGCGGGATGCAGCGGGAAGTGCTCGCCGACGCGGCACGTGTAGACCGCGATGCCCGTGTCCTGGCAGACGAGGTTCCGCTCGCTGTCCGCGACCTCGACGTTGCGGAGGATCGTCGAGAGCACGCGCTGCCCCGGCGTCGAGGTCTCGCGCGCGGCGGCGTCGCGCAGCGCGTCGCGGAGGTCCTGCGGGATGTCCTTCAGCGACCAGACGTAGAGGTGCGCGGCCGCGTCCTCGACGGCGTGCTGGAGGTCAGTGTCGAGCAGCTGCGGCACGTCCGGCTCTCCTTCCGAAGACAACGCATTCCAGGAGCGAGTTCCCCATCATCCGGTTGCGCCCGTGCGTGCCGCCCGCGATCTCGCCGCACGCGTACAGCCCCTCGAGCGTCGTCTCGCCGTGCTCGTCGATCACGAGACCGCCGTTCTGGTAGTGGAGGACGGGGTAGGTGAGAAGCTTCTCCTCGAGCGGGTCGATCCCGCCGGCGCGGTAGCGGCGCAGCATGTACGGGAGCGAGAGCTCGGCGTCGTGCGGGTCGATGCGTGTCGTGTCGAGGTACACCGCGGGGCGGCCGTCCTCCGTCTCGACGCCCTTCCCCTTCGCGACCTCGTCGAAGATCGCCTGGCTCACGACGTCGCGCGGGCCGAGCGAGTCCGTGAACTCCTCGCCGTCCGCGTTCAGCAGAACTGCGCCGTACGCGCGCGTCGTCTCCGGGATCGAGTAGCCCTGCATCGTCTCCGGCCACGCGCCGCCGTTCGGGTGGTACTGCAGCGCGTCGAGGTCGCGCGCCTCGGCGCCCGCGTCGAGCGCGATGCGCGTCACCTCGCCGGTCGCGCCGGGATGGTTCGTCGAGAGCTCGCCGCGGCGCTCCGCCTCCGCGTAGCAGCGGCCGCCGGCGGCGAGGATCACCGTCGACGCGTCGATCCGGTGCTCGCCGCAGCGCGTGTGCCAGCCGTTCTCGTTCCGCTCGAGCTCGACGAGCGGCGAGCGCGGGAAGAGCGTGACGCTCCCGCCCTCGGCCGCGTCGCGAAGCGCAGCGGTGATCGCGTGCCCGGTGCGGTCGCCGACCTGGAGCAGGCGCTTCTGCGTCGCGCCGCCGCAGCGGGCGAGCCGGTAGCCGCCGTTCTCGCGCGTGAACTCGACGCCGAGCTCCTCGAGCCACGCGATCGCCGACGGCGCTTCGGAGGTCAGCACCTCGACGAGGCGCCGGTCGGCGGTCTCGTGCGAGCTCAGCCAGACGTCCGCGGCGTGCTGCTCCGGCGAGTCGTCCTCGCCGAGCGCGGCCTGGATCCCGCCCTGCGCCTTCGCGGAGTTGCAGGACTGGATCGAGCCCTTCGTCGCGAGCGCGACCCGGGCGCCCGCCCTCTCGGCCGACACGGCGGCGGCGAGGCCCGAGGCCCCGCTGCCGATCACGAGCACGTCGAACGAGAGGGCTTCCGCCATCGGCGGAATCGTACCAACCGTTTCCTAATCTCACTCATTAGAGCCGTTTATCGCAAAGCGGATCGCCTCGTCGAGCTCGAGCGCCTGTCCGCGGGTCGAGGCGACGGCGAACGCCTCCTCGCCGAGCAGCTCGCGGACGGACGCCTCGATCGACTCGTGCCATTCCCGGTGCTCGGGGTGACGGCGGGCGCCGAACGACGCGCGGAGCCCCGCCGCGGCGCCGTAGAGGACGGCCGTCCGCTCCGGGTCCTCGTCGACGGCGCCGAGCAGCTCGAGGCAGTCGGCGATCCCCTGCCGGTCGCCGAGCGCCCGGTCGATCTCGAGCGCCTCCTCCCCGGCGGCCCGCGCCCGCGCCCACTCGCCGTCCCGCACGAGCACGATCCCGAGCACGACGAGCGTCGAGGCGATCTGGCGCGTGTGGCCGATGCGCCGCGCGGTCGCGAGCCCCTCCTCGAGGAGCTCGGTCGCGCGTCCACGGTCTGCGGCCAGCGCGTACGCACTCCCGAGGTTCTGGAGCACGACGGACATCCGGTACTCGTCCTTCGCGTCGCGGTAGAGGTCGAGCGCCTCGGTGTAGAGGTCGATCGCGCGATCGAGGTCGCCCCGGAAGACCGCGATGGTGCCGAGGTTGCCGAGCGGCCCGCCGATCCGCCGCGGCACGGCCGTCTCGCGCGCGAGCGCGAGACTCTCCTCGAAGTAGCGCTCCGACGCGTCGAGGTCGCCCTGCTCGCCGGCGAGGAAGCCGAGGCCGTTCAGCGCGGCCGACCGCTGCTCCGCGTCGCCGACCCCGCGCGCGAGCACCGCATCGAGCCGCGCGCGGCCCTCGGCGAGGTGACCGCGCAGCAGCCAGAACCGCCGCAGCCCGATCGCCCCGCGGAGTGCGCCCTCGTCGTCGCCGGACGCGAGCGCGAAGTCGAGCGCGGCCCGGAGGTTCGGATGCTCGAGCTCGAGCCGGTCGAGCCACTCCTGCTGGTTCGCGTGCTCGAGCTCGTGCTCCGCCGCCTCCGCCAGCGCGAGGAAGTACGCCGCGTGCCGCGCGCGCACCTCGTCCTCGTCCTGCAACGCGAGCTGCTCGAGCGCGTACTCGCGGATCACGTCGAGCAGGCGGAAGCGCGGCTCGGCCTCGTCGCCGCGGTGGACGAGGCTGTTGTCCACGAGCACGGCGAGCGTCTCGAGCACGTCGCCGCAGGTCGCCTCGATCGCGTCGAGGGATGCACCGCCGACGAACGCCGCGAGCTCGTCGAGCAGCCGTCGCCCCGGCGCGTCGAGGAGCCGGTAGCTCCAGTCGATCGCGGCGCGCATGGTCTGATGGCGCTCCGGCGCGTCGCGGGCGCCGGCGGTGAGGATGTCGAGCCGGCTCGAGAGGCGCGTCAGGAGCACCGCCGGCGTGAGGAGCTTCGTCCGCGCCGCCGCGAGCTCGATCGCGAGCGGCAGTCCCTCGAGCCGTGCGCAGATCCCCGCGATCGGCGCGCTGTTCTCCCCGGTGAGCGCGAACCCCGGCGAGACCGCGCTCGCGCGCTGCACGAAGAGCGTCGCCGCCGGCTCCTCGCCGAGCGGCTGCACGGGATACTCCTGCTCGCCGATGAGACGGAGCGCCGCCCGGCTCGTCACGACCACGTTCAGGCGCGGTGCGGCGGCGAGCAGCTCCGCGACGAGCGGTGCGGCACCCACGAGCCGCTCGAAGCTGTCGAGGAAGAGGAGCTGCGACCGCGGGGCGAGCGCGGCCGCGAGCGACTCGTCCTCGCGCAGGCCGAGCGCCTTCGCGATCGCGGGACCGACGAGCGCCTCGTCGCCGATCGCCGCGAGCGGGACGAACGCAGCTCCGTCGGCGTACCCCGGCGCGGCACGTCGCGTCGCCTCGAGCGCGAGCCGCGTCTTCCCGATGCCGCCGGTGCCGGTCAACGTGAGCAGCCGGACGTCGTCCCGCGCGAGCATCTCCTCGAGCTCGACGAGCTCGCGCTCGCGGCCCACGAGCGGCGTGGGCGGCACCGGCAGGCTCGAGCGCGCCGGGCCGCGCGAGGGGAGGTCGAGCTCCGGCGACTGGCCGAGGATGCCCCGCTCGAGCTCGCGCAGTGCCGGCCCCGGCTCGAGCCCGAGCTCGGCCGCGAGCGCGCGGCGGCCCTCCGCGTAGACCGCGAGCGCGTCGGCCTGCCGGCCGGAGCGGTAGAGCGCGAGCATCAGCTGGCCGCGCAGCCGCTCGCGGTACGGATGCTCCTCGACGAGGCCCTCCAGCTCCGCGACGAGGACGCCGTGACGTCCGAGCTCGAGGTCGGCGTCGATGCGCGCCTCGAGCGCCTGAAGCCGCGCATCCTCGAGCCGCGCGGCCTCGCGCTGCGCAAACCGCTCGGGCACGTCGCAGAGCGCAGGGCCGCGCCAGAGCGCGAGCGCCTCGCGGAGCTGCTGCGCCGCGGCCTCGGGGTCGTCCGGCACGGCCTCTGCGACGAGCCGCTCGAAGCGGGCCACGTCGAAGCTCTCCTCGCCGACGTCGAGGGCGTATCCGCCGGGCCCGGCCGCGATCAGCCTGCCGGCGTCGCCGAGCTCCTTGCGGAGCTTCGAGACGTGCGCCTGCACGGCGTTCCGCGCCTTCGGCGGCGGACTGCCGTCCCACAGGTCCTCGGCGAGCCGGTCGACCGTGACGGCGGTGCCGCGTGCGAGCAGGAGCAGCGCGAGGAGTGCGCGGCGCTTCCCCGGCGCCGGCGTCAGCACGCCCGCTTCGTCGCGAACCTGCAGCGGCCCCAGAATCGCGAATTGCACCCTGTCAACGACCGTACCACGCGCATCCGGGCCGTCAGCGAGGCGTCAGGGGGACATAAGCGCTCCCGGCGATCATCGCGCCATGACCAGATCCGTCCCGCCCGAGGGATTCACGAGGCGCCAGACCCAGGTCGTCGGCCTCATCGCAGCCGGCTACTCCGCCGACGAAATCGCGAGGAGCCTCGGCATCTCGGCACGGACCGTCCGCGCGCACTCCGATGCACTTCGGACGAAGCTCCGGGTCGCGCGGAGAAGCCAGATCCCGGCCGCCTTCCTCTGGCGCACCGGCGTCGACCCGTTCACGCTGGTCGTGCGGTAGACGCGCTCAGCCGCGCGCCCGGGCGCTTCCGCCCGTGCGGTCGAGCGCGTCGAGCTCCCGCATCTCGTCCTCGCCGAGCTCGAAGTCGAACACCTGCGCGTTCGACCGGATCCTGTCCTCGCGGCTCGACTTCGGGATCACGACCGCGCCGTGCTGGATCGCCCACCGGAGCATGACCTGCGCCTCCGTCCGCCCGGCGCGCTCCGCGACGCGGCGGATCGTCGGGTCGACGACGCCCTCGCCGCGCGCGAGCGGGCTGTACGCCTCGAAGACGATCCCGTTCTCCTTGCAGAACTCGAGCAGCCGGCGCCGGTACTGGAACGGGCTGAACTGCACCTGGTTCACGGACGGCACGCGCGCGCCGCCGCCGATCATCCGCTCGAGCCGCTTCGCGCCGAAGTTGCTGACGCCGATCGCGCGTGCGAGCCCGCGCCCGCGGAGCACGTCGAGCTCGCGCCACTGCGCCGCGGTCCGCGCCGGGACCGGCCAGTGGATGAGGTAGAGGTCGACGAACGCGAGCTGCAGCTTCTCGAGGCTCTGCTCGAGCTCGCGCGCCGTGTGCATCCGAAACGGCTGGAGCTTCGTCGTGACGAAGAGCTCCTCCCGCGGGACCGCGCTGCGCGCGAGCGCGGCGCCGACGCTCTGCTCGTTCCGGTACATCGCCGCCGTGTCGATGTGCCGGTAGCCGGCCTCGAGCGCCCACTCGACGGCCTGCTCCGTCTCGCGCCCGGCCTCCATCTGCCAGACGCCGAGCCCGAGTACCGGCATCCGGATCCCGTCGCCGAGGTCGACCGTCGGCTGCGTTTCCACGTGTCGGAACGTAGCGGGTCTCGGCGGGACATGTCTGAATTTGCCATCTTGATTGTCAGAATTGACAACACTATCGTGGCTCCATCGTCCAGTGAAGAGGAGGTCAGATGCATCACGTCAGGAAAGGACTCCGACGGGTGCCGCTCGTGCTCGCTGCGGTTGCGGCGCTCGTCTTCTCGGCAGGATCGTCGGCCGCAACGCAGCCGCCGCGTACACCCGCGCCGATCGGAGCGAGCACGTGGGCGCCCGGGCTGACGGTCAGCTACACGGAAACGGTCGCGGACGCACAGGGCAACGTCCTGTCGACGACGCACGCCGACGGCATCCCGGCGGGCAGGATCTTCGGCACCGCGAGCCTCGCGAACTCGACGCTCGGCAAGGCGACCGCGTTCGACGCCGGCTCCGACCTCGCCGCCGCCGCGAAGAACACCGTCGCGACCCGCGGCACGGCCGCGTGCTGCAGCCCGAGCGGCCAGGACACCGTCGACTTCACGGTGACCCAGGGAACGATCCTCGGCCAGGTCGCATGGCGCTACCACCAGATCAACCACTGGTGCTGGTCGTATCCGCACATCACGTGCCTCAGCATCGGCTCGGGCTTCTACGACCTCGACGGGCTCGAGGTCGTGAACTACTCCGACCACGGCTACGGCTGGTGGTACACGTGGAGCGGCGTCGGAGACGGCGGCCACTACGCCGAGCGCGACGGAAGCGTCAGCAACTGCATCCTCAGGTACGGATGCATTCGCACGCTCTACCCATACGTCAACATGTGGCTCAACGGCAACGGCGCGTGGGCCGCGAACGGAGGCGGGAGCTCTTGATGAAACTGCCATTCGGATACGAGATCCGCATGGCACATCCGACGGCGTGGCGGCGAGTGCGATTCTTCCTCTGGGTCGTGCTCGCCGTCGTCGTCGTCAGCGTGATCGTGCACTACGCGGTCTGACCATCACCAGACCGAACGGAGCAGCTGCTCGATCTCGGCCGGTGTCGCCGGGTGCGGGTTCGCCTGGTTGCCTGCGCGCTGCGATGCGAGCTCGGCGAGCTCCGGGAGATCCGCCTCGGGCACGCCGAGCTCGCTCAACCGCGTCGCGGTGCCGAGCGCGGCGAGCGCTTCGACGCGGGCGACCGGGTCGGCGCCGATCGCGTCGCCGAAGCGGCGCACGGCGTCCGGCGCGTACTGCGCGTTGTAGCGGAGCGCGGCCGGAAGGCAGATCCCGTTCAGCGTCCCGTGCGGCAGCCCATAGCGGCCGCCGACCGCCTGCGCCATCGCGTGCGCAAGCGCGAGCATCGAGCCGGCGAGCGCGGCGCCGCCTTCGCACGCGCCGCGGAGGAGCCCCGTCCGCGCCTCGAGGTCGTGCGGCGACTCGACGACGCGCGGCAGCCACTCCGAGATCAGCTGCGCGCCGGCGAGCGCGTGCTCGTCGGCGTCCGCGTTGTGCCCCTCGACGTAGAGCGCCTCCGCGCAGTGCGCGAGCGCATTCATCGCCGTCCCGACGGTCGTCTCGCGCGGCAGGTCGAGCGTCAGCTCCGGCTCGTAGACGATCCCGGTCGGCCGCGCGCCGGAGCCGCCGCCGCGCATGCGCCGGTCCGGGCTTCGGATGCCGAAGTACGTCGTCCACTCGGCGCCGGAGTACGTCGTCGGGACGGACACGAGCGGCCGTTCGAGGAAGGACGAGAGCGCCTTGCCGAGGTCGATCGCGCTGCCGCCGCCGAGCGCGACGATCCCGTCGGCGCCGCGCGCCTCCTCCGCCGCCGCGTCGATCCGGTCGGACGGCACCTCGCTCCAGCGCCCCGAAACCGCGAGCGGAAGGTCGAACCCGTCCCACCGCGCGCTCGACACGAGCACCGGCGCCGCGACGCCCGCCTCTGCGCAGACCTCCGGAAGCGTGGCGAGTCCCCAGCGGACGATCACGCGAGCCTCGCGCGCGCGAACTCGACGAACGCCTGCGCGACGCGGGTCTCGGCGCGGCCGCTCGACCGCACGAGGACGATCTCGCGCGCCGGTTCGAGCCCCTCGACGCGCGCGGTCGCGAGCGTGCCCGCCGCGAGATCGGCCTCGATCGCGGAGCGCGAGATGAACGTGACGCCGAGGCCGGCCGTGACGGCACTCCGTGCCGACTCCTGCAGCCCGAGCTCGAGGCGGACGTCGAGGTCGCGCAGCTTCACACCGGCCGCGCGCAGCTCGTCGTCGATCACCTGGCGGACGCCGGCTCCCTCCTGCATCAGCACGAGCGGCTCCGCCTTCAGCTCCTCGAGCGACACCGTCCGGTTCGCGAACGGATGCCCGGGGGGGCACGCGAGGACGACCTCGTCGCGGAAGAACGGCTCGAACACGACGCCGCGATGGCGCCGCGACGCGCCGACGACGCCGAGCTCGAGCTCGCGGCGCGCGACCTGCTCGATGACGCGCTGCGTGTCCGACACCGAGAGCGCGACCTGCACCGACGGATGCCGCTGCTGGAACTGGCCGAGCAGCACCGGCAGCACGGTCCCGCCGGGTCCGCTCGACGCGCCGATCTCGAGCCGCCCGCTGAGCTCGCCCTCCGCCTCGTCGCCCAACTCGGCGAGCATCTGCTCCTCGAGCGCGAGCAGCCGCTGCGCACTGCGGTAGAGCCGGTGCCCCGCCTCGGTCGGCTCGACCCGGCGGCCGGAGCGGTCGAGCAGCTGCACGCCGAGCCGCTTCTCGAGCGAGCGGATCTGCAGGCTCACCGCCGGCTGCGTCACCCCGAGCTGCTCCGCCGCCTGCGAGAAGCTCCGCCGCTCGACGACCGCACAGAACGCCGCAAGTTGGCGGGTGTCCATAAGCGATGA
>DATJOZ010000073.1:0-2614 GCA_035506655.1 Gaiellaceae bacterium | reverse complement strand
GTGCAGGCGCGTCTGCATCGCGTCGAAGTCGAGCTTCCCGTCGCGCGAGATCACGATCTCGCCGTCGAGCGCGGACCGCTTCGGCAGCAGCTCGCCGAGCGGGCGCAGCTCCGGGAAGTAGCGGAGGAGCGGCCGGCCGTTGCGCGACCAGAGCGCGAGCTCGCCGCCGTCGTTCTCGAGCACGCCGCGGAAGCCGTCCCACTTCGGCTCGTAGCGCCACGCGCCCTCGGGCAGCTCGGCGACGAGCTCAGCCTCCATCGGCGGGAACGGGACGCGCGGGCCGGGCTCGGCGGTCATCGTCCGAGCCTATCGGGACGGCGTGACCGGAGATCTCCGCAACCCCGCCCGGGGCCGCGCGTCTAAGTTTCGAGGATGAGGCGGGTGGTGGTCACAGGTCTCGGCGCGGTGACGCCGATCGGGAACGACGCCAAGTCGACGTGGCGCGCCGCGCTCGCGGGCGAGAGCGGCGTCGACTTCATCCGCGCCTTCGACGCGAGCGAGTACCCCGTGCGGATCGCGGCCGAGGTGAAGGACTTCGACCCGACCGGCGTTGCGTCGCCGAAGGAGGTGCGGAAGCTCGAGCGGAACGTGCTGCTCGCGCTCGCCTCGGCGCGCGAGGCGGTCGGCGACGCGCGGCTCGACGGCCACTACGACCCGGGCCGCGTCGGGATCCTCTTCGGCACCGCGATCGGCGGCTTCCTCGGGATGATGGAGCAGCACGACGTCCTGCGGGAGCGCGGGCCGACGCGCGTCTCGCCGACGTTCATCCCGAGCGTGCTGGCCGACGCCGCGAGCGGGCAGCTCGCGATCTCGCTCGGCTACCGCGGGCCGAACTACGCGCCGGTGTCGGCGTGCGCGACCGGCTCCCACGCGGTCGGCGAGGCGGCCGAGGTGATCCGTCGCGGCGACGCGGACGCGGTGCTCGCCGGCGGCGCCGAGGCGTGCATGCATCCGCTGATCCTCGCCGGCTTCTGCTCGATGCGCGGCCTCGTCGCGGAGGACGAGTACCCGCCGCGCGCGCTGCGGCCGTTCGACGCGACGCGCGCCGGCTTCGTGATGGGGGAGGGCGCGTGCGTGCTCGTGCTCGAGGAGCTCGAGGCGGCGCGGAAGCGCGGTGCGACGATCTATGCGGAGATTCTCGGCTACGGCGCGTCGAACGACGCGCACCACATGGCGCAGCCCGACCCGGAGTTCGTCGGCGTCGCGGAGATGATGCGCCGCGCGCTCGCGAGCGCGGGCGTCGAGCGCGAGCGCGTGCAGTACATCAACGCGCACGGGACGTCGACGCCGCAGGGCGACCTCGCCGAGACGAAGGCGATCAAGGAGGTCTTCGGCGACCACGCGTACGACCTCGCCGTGTCGTCGACGAAGTCCGTCACCGGCCACTGCTTCGGCGCCGCGGGTGCGATCGAGGCGATGATGTGCGTGCTCGCCATCCACGAGGGCGTGCTCCCGCCGACGATCAACTACCAGCACCCCGATCCGGAGTGCGACCTCGACTACGTCCCGAACGAGAAGCGCGCGGCGAAGATCGACGTCGCGCTCTCGAACGCGATGGGGCTCGGCGGCCACAACGGCTGCGTGCTCGTCGGCCGCGTCTGAACACGGGGGAACCCAGGGTTCCCCCGTGGACCCCCTCCTTCGGCGCTGGTGGCGGTCCTGGTCTGGGCTCTCGCCGGGAGCGCGGTCCCGGCTCCGCGGTCGTTTCGTTGTGCACCCTGAGCGATGCCGGCGTCATGCCTCCCTCGCGCGGCTCGTGGTGCTGACGCATCCCGAGCATGCTCAGGTTCGGCCTCCGTCTAAGAGCGGGCTTCGCCCAGCTCTTAGCCTCCGGCCTTTTGCCGCACCGAGCTTCGGGCGGCGAAGGCCGAAGGCTAACGTCGCCCGGAGGGCACGTTGGACGGAGGCGGACTCAGAGTGCTCGGGATGGCCGCAAGGCCACCACGAGCCGCGCGGCACCGCGAAGCCGCCCGGATCCGTCTGTGTGTGGACCGCGCGTCGCGCGCGAAGGCGAGACCGCGCTCTCGCCGCAGCGCGACCACGAAACGCCACGCGTCACGGAAGGAGGGGGCCCTCGGGGGAACCCTGGGTTCCCCCGATCTCGTCCGGCGTGAGCTCGTCGAGCGACGCGATGACCGCGTCGGCGAGCGCGAGCGCGTCGTCGCCCGGCGGATAGCTCGCGTTCGGGACGACGATCACGCGCATGCCGGCCGCGTGCGCGGAGCGGATGCCCGCGTGCGAGTCCTCGATCGCAGCGCAGCGCTCCGGTGCGACACCGAGCCTGTGGGCCGTCTCGACGTACACGTCGGGTGCGGGCTTGCCGCGGGCGACCTCCTCGGAGGAGACCGTGGCGCGGAAGAGCTCCGTCAGTCCGGCGAGATCGAGCACGGTATCGATCAGCGGCCGGTTCGACGACGACGCGAGCCCGAGCGGGAACCGCTCCGCGAGCCGCCGCACCGCCGCGACCGCGCCCGGCACGAGCGGCAGATGCTCGCGGTACGCGGCGAGCATCCGTTGCACGACCTCGGCGTTGATTGCATCCGGCTCGTCCGGGACTCCGGCGCGGTCGTGGAGGTAGCGCGCCCACTCGCCGGAGCTCATGCCCATCATCGCG
>DATJOZ010000072.1:0-20170 GCA_035506655.1 Gaiellaceae bacterium | reverse complement strand
GCTGGTCGGGCACCTCGGCGTCCTCGACGGCCGCGGCCTTCCCCTGAAGACGGACGGCGAGCCGGCCCTGCCGGGCCTCTGGTTCGTCGGCTTCGTCCCGACCCTCGGCGGCCAGCTCCGCGAGGGCAGCGTCGCCGCGCGGAACGTCGCGGCCGCGGTGGCGTCGGCTACGACGGCCAGTGGACGAAGATGAGCACGACCGCCGTCGCCGCGATGACGAGGACGCCGAACGCGAGGATCATCGGCAGGTTCGTCGGCGGCAGCGGCTCGCCGAGGCGGAGCGCGCGGTCGGCGTCCTGCCAGCGGCGGTAGCCGCCGAGCGCGAGGACGGCGCCGAGCGCGACGAGCGGGATCGCGACGATCGACGCGTCGACGCTGCGGAAGACGCCCGCGAGGCCGACGCCGGCGACGATCATCGCGAGCGCCGTGCGGTTCCAGGCGAGGAGCGTGCGCTCGTTCGCGAACGAGAACCGTGCGTCCGGCTCGCTGCCGACGGGATCGCTCACCACAGTCGGGACGGACAGATTCGAACTGTCGGCCTCCTGCTCCCAAAGCAGGCGCTCTGACCAGGCTGAGCTACGTCCCGCGCAGCGGAGGCTACCGGTAGGTTCGGAGCGTGGCTGCGACGGCGGCGGTGGGCGACGAGGCGCGGGCGGCGGACGGGCGCCGTCCCGTGCTCGGCTACGCGATGGTGCTCGTGGCCGGGTTCCTCTTCGGGCTGAACGGCGCCGTGTCGAAGGTCGCGCTCACCTCCGGGATGTCGGCGCTCCGGCTGACCGAGGCACGGTCGGCCGGCGCGTGGCTCGGGCTGACCGCGTACCTCCTCGTCGTCCGGCCCGCGACGATTCGGCTGCGGCCGGGCGAGTGGTGGCGGCTCGCGATCTTCGGCGTCGTCGGCGTCGCGTTCGTCCAGCTCTTCTACTTCCTCTCGATCCAGCGCCTGCCGATCGGGATCGCGCTGCTGATCCAGTACCTCGGGCCGCTCTTCGTCGCGATCTGGGCGGTGTCGTTCGGCCACGAGCACGTGCGGCGCCGGATCTGGGTCGCGCTCGCGCTCTCCCTCGTCGGCCTCGCGCTGATGGTGCAGCTCTGGCAGGGCGTGACGCTCGACGGGCTCGGCGTCGTCTTCGCGCTGATCGCGGCGGTCGTCTTCGCGGTCTACCTCCTGCTCGCGGAGAAGGAGGTCGCGGGCCGCGACTCGATCTCGCTCCTCGCCTGGGGCTTCTTCTTCGCGACGGTCTTCTGGACGGTCGCGCAGCCGTGGTGGAGCTTCCCCGCGCGGACGGTCGGGACGACGGTCTCGCTCCAGGGGCGGCTCGAGACGTGGCACCTGCCGGTCTGGGCGCTCGTCCTCTGGGTGATGGTGCTCGGGGCGATCGTCCCGTTCGTGCTGATCGTCGGGGCGCTCCGGCACGTCTCCGCGACCCGAGTCGGGATCGTCGCGATGCTCGAGCCCGTCGTGGCGACGATCGTCGCCTGGATCTGGCTGAAGGAGTCGCTGGCGCCGGCGCAGCTCGTCGGCGCGGCCGTCGTCCTCTGCGGGATCGTCCTCGCCCAGACCTCGCGATAACGGTTGCAAAGATGGGTCCTCCGGCCCATTGATCCGTCGCGGGCACCAGGGTTAGCGTCCCCGCACTGGGCGATGCGAACCGCGATCTCGGCCTTCCCAGGCCCCGCGGGGAGCAGACGTGGGAGAGCCCGCCGCACCGACCCCCCGAGCGGCGGGCTTTTCCATTTCGGGGTTGACCGGCGCCGCCCGCCGGGATCGGAGCTATCGTGGCCGCGGTTTGGTGAAGCGGGTCCTCCTGGCCTCTCCGCGAGGCTACTGCGCCGGCGTCGAGCGGGCGGTCGAGACGGTCGAGCGGGCGCTCGAGCTGTACGGGCGACCCGTCTACGTGCGCAAGCAGATCGTCCACAACGTGCACGTCGTGCGCGAGCTCGAGGAGTGCGGCGCCGTGTTCGTCGACTCGCTCGCCGAGGTGCCCGAGGGAGCGACCGTCGTGTTCTCCGCGCACGGCGTCGCGCCGGCGGTGCGCATCGAGGCGCTCGAGCGCGGGCTGTCCGCGATCGACGCGACGTGCCCGCTCGTGACGAAGGTGCACTCGCAGGCTGCGCGCTACGCGCGGCTCGGCTACACGATCGTGCTGATCGGGCACGCGGGCCACGAGGAGGTCGAGGGGACGACCGGCGAGGCACCCGACGCGATCGTCCTCGTCGAGTCCGTCGCCGACGCGGAGTCGGTCGAGCTGCCGGACGGCCCGCTCGCGTACATCACGCAGACGACGCTTTCCGTCGACGAGACGAACGCGATCGTCGAGGTGCTGGGACGGCGGTTCCCCCGGATCGAAGCGCCGGAGAAGGACGACATCTGCTACGCGACGTCCAACCGGCAGTGGGCGGTGAAGGAGCTGCTGGGCGAGGTCGAGCTGCTGCTCGTGATCGGGTCGTCGAACTCGTCGAACTCGAACCGGCTCGTCGAGGTCGCGCGGTCGGCGGGCGTCGACGCGTATCTCATCGACGACGAGTCGGACATCGACGAGCGGTGGCTCGCCGGCGTCGAGAGCGTCGGGCTGACCTCCGGGGCGTCGGCGCCCGAGCGGCTCGTCGCGCGCGTGTGCGAGTGGTTCCGCGCGCGCGGGGCCGGGCAGATCGAGGAGTTCAAGTCGGTCTTCGAGGACGTCGTGTTCCGGCTCCCGGTCGAGCTCCGGCGCGCCTCGCGTCCGGCCGCGTAGCATCGCGCGGGTGCGCGACGCACCCGACCGGATCACGCGGCTTCCGCAGCAGTACTTCACGGCGCTGCTCGCGCGTGTCGCCGCCTCGGCGGCCGAGGCGGGGCCGCCGCTCGTCGACCTCGGGCGCGGCAATCCCGACATCGGGCCGCCGCCGCACGTCGCGGAGGCGCTCGCGCGCACGGCCGCGCTGCCGGACGCGCGTGTGCACGGCTACGCGCCGTTCGCGGGGCTCGCCGCGCTGAAGGAGGCGATCGCGGCGCGGTACCGCGACGTCTACGGCGTCGTCGTCGACCCGGCGCGCGAGGTCGCGGTGCTCCCCGGCTCGAAGACGGGGCTGATGGAGTTCGCGGCGGTGACGACGGAGCGCGGCGGGACGATCGTGCTCCCGGACCCGGGGTATCCCGACTACTTCTCGGCGGTGGCGCTCGCGTCGGCGCAGCTCGGGACGCTGCCGCTGCTCGACGACGGGTCGCCGGACTGGGACGCGGCGCCGCGCGCGGCGCGGGCGCTCTACCTCAACTATCCGTCGAACCCGGCCGCGGTTGCGGCGCCCGCCGGCGTGTTCGCGGAGGCGATCGCGTACGCGCAGCGCTCGGGCGCGTGGGTGCTGCACGACTTCGCGTACGGCGACCTCGTGTTCGACGGGCGACGGCCGGCGAGCTTCCTCGCGGAGGACGGCGCGCGCGAGGTCGGGCTCGAGCTGTTCTCGATGTCGAAGTCGTACGGCATGGCGGGCTGGCGGCTCGGGTTCGCGGTCGGGAACGCGGAGCTCGTCGCGCGGATCGAGGACCTGCAGAACCATGTCCTCGCCGGCGTGTTCGTCGCGACGCAGGACGCGGGGATCGCGGCGCTGACGGGCCCGCAGGAATCGGTCGAGGCGAGGCGTGCGCTGTACGAGGCGCGGCGCGACCGCGCGGTCGCGGCGCTCGTGGGGCACGCGGCGCGCGGCGAGGGGACGTTCTTCGTCTGGTTCCGCCTGCCGGACGGCGTGACGTGCGAGCGGCTCTTGGAGGAGCACCGCGTCGCGCTCGCTCCGGGCGAAGGCTTCGGCGCGCGCGGCACCGGGTGGGCGCGGCTCTCGCTCGCGGTCGCCGACGAGACGCTCGACCTCGGGCTCGAGAGGTTGGGCGGGGCGCTGTCGAACCCCTAACGGTGCCAGTCACCGTTAAGAGAACGGCCGCGCCCTGCGCGGCCGTGTCCCGACGCTGAGGCTAGTCGGCGTCTGCAGCATCGACGAACGCTCGGAGCCGGCGGCGTGCACGCTCCGGAGCACGCCCGAAGTACGCGACCAAGCGCGATGGGTCGACGAACGGGAACACCGACTTGCGCGGCGCGATCGAGCCGCAATAGCTGCTCCAGTACCAATCCTCCGGTCGCTCGCAAAGCCCGGCGCGGACGGGGTTGCGCGCGATGTAGCGAATCAGCTCGCGCATGTGCTCGTCCGACTCCGCGCGAACAGCGTTGTACCGCTCCCCGAAGAGATGTCCCGTTCGGCCATGACGCAAGTTGAAGTTCCGCGCATAGAAGCCGTTCAGGCGCTGCATCCCGACCGGAAGCGACGCGTCCGGTACCTCGAGCAGGAGGTGGAAGTGCGTCGACATGAGGCAGAACGAGAGACACACCCAGCTCTCGCGGACGAGCTGCTGGACCAGCAACGAGCAGAACAGCGTGCGGTCGTCGTCGTTGAGGAACACGTCGCACGGACCGGCCCCTCGCGTCGTGACGTGGAAGATCCCGGAGACCGTGTCACGAAGCGGACGAGGCACCGCGTTACCGTGCCGGTTCGAGCGCGACGCCGCAAGACGCTCTTGCGGACACGACCGGAGCGGAGCGCGTTCTTAACAGTGACTGGCACCGTTAAGAACGAGCGAGCTACTGCTTCGCGATCGAGAGCTCGGTACCGACCACGATCTCGAGGGCGAGGACCTCGTGCTTGATGCGGTCGCCGTGGGCGGCGACGACGTCGGCCTCGCTCCCCGGGACCGTGAGGACGATGCGGTCCGTCACCTCGAAGCCCTCGTCCTTCCGGAGCGCGTTCACCGTGCGGATCAGGTCGTAGGCCCGGCCCTCGAGGAGCAGCGCGTCGTCGAGCGCCGTGTCGAGCGCGACGGTGACTCCGTCCGCGGCGGCGACGGCCCAGCCCTCGCGGCCGCTCCGCTCCACGATCACCTCGTCCGGCTCGAGCTCGTGGCCCGCAACGCGGAACCGCCCGCCCTCGAGCTCGTCGAACTCGCCCCGCGCGAGCGCCTCCTGCACCGAGCGCAGATCCTTGCCGAGCTTCGGCCCGAGCACCGGGAGGTTCGGCTTCACGCGCAGGTCGGCGTCGACGCTCCCGAAGACGACCTCCTTCACGCGCACCTCGTCCGCGATCTCGTCCGCGTGCGCGGCCGCGCCGCCCGCGCCCTCGACGACGAGCCGCCGCAGCGGCTGCCGCAGCTTCAGCCCCGCCGTCGCGCGCGCCTGGTGCGCGAGCGTCACCACGCGGCGAACGTCCTCGACCTCCTCGAGCAGCGCGCGATCGGGCTCCGGCGTCTCCGGCCACGGCGCGAGGTGCACCGACTCCGGCCCGTCCTGCACGAGGTTCCGCCAGAGATGCTCGGTGAGGAACGGCAACACCGGCGCGAGCACGCGCAGCGTCTGGACGAGCGCGTACCAGAGCGTCTGAAGCGCCGTCTCGTCGCCGTCCCAGAACCGCGACCGCGAGCGGCGGATGTACCAGTTCGAGAGGTCGTCGAGGTACGCCTGGAAGTCGCGGATCACGTCGACCGCGAGCCACGACTCGTAGCCGCGCTCCGCGTCCGCGACGAACGCGTGCGTCCGCTCGACGAGCCACCGGTCGAGAGGACGCAGCTCGCTCTCCGGCTCGAGCGCGGCCCACGAGGGACGGAACGCGCCGATGTTCGCGTACAGCACGAAGAACGAGACGGAGTTCCAGAGCGTCAGCAGCTCGCGCTTGATCTGATCCGCCGCGCGGAACCCGAACAGGAGATTCCGGTCGGGCGGCTGCGCGCAGTACTGCCACCGCATCACGTCTGCGCCCATTCGCGCGAACGCGTCGTCGGCCGTGATCGTGTTGCCCCACGAGCCGTGCATCTCGCGCCCGTTCTCGTCGAGCATCTTCTCGTAGCCGAGCACGTTGCGGAACGGCGCGCGTCCCTCGAGCACGACGGACATGAACAGCTGCGAGTAGAACCAGAGCCGGATCTGCTCGCGCATCTCGGACACCCAGTCCGCCGGGAACCACTTCTCCCAGTACTCGTGATCCGGGAGATCGGCCGTCGTCAGCCCGCGCGCCGCGCCCGTCGCGTAGCCCTGCGGGACGAACTCGGGGTTCTCCCAGCCGAGCGTCGAGAACGGGACGATGCCCGCGTCGAGCCAGACGTCGCCGACCTCCGCGACGCGCTCGACCGGCTCGCCGCACTCCTCGCACCGGACCGGCACGCGGTCGATCCACGGGCGCCGCAGCTCCTCGAGCTGCTCGAGCCCGCCGAGCGCGCGCTCCTCGAGCTCGGCGCGCGACCCGATCACGTTCAGGTGCCCGCACGAGCACGGATAGAACGGCAGCGGCAGCCCGTAGTAGCGACGGCGCGAGATGTTCCAGTCGCCCATGTTGTGGAGCCAGTCGTCCATGCGCTTGCCCATGTACTCCGGCGTCCACGTCACCGTCGCGTTCGCGTCGAGCATCTGCTGCCGCAGGTCGCGGACGGAGATGAACCAGTCGTCGGCGATGCGGAAGATGAGCGGCGTGTGGCAGCGCCAGCACTCGGGGTAGCGGTGCTCGTGCAGGCCCGCCTCGACGAGCACGCCCTTCTCCTCGAGGTTGCCGATGATCTGCTCCGCCGCCTCCGAGGTCGAGAGCCCGTGCAGCCAGCCGTACTCGTCGTAGAAGCGCCCCGACTCGTCCACCGGCGTCAGCACCGGGAGCTCGTTGACCTGCGCGAGCTCGAAGTCCTCGCTGCCGCAGCCCGGCGCGATGTGCACAACGCCCGTCCCCTCCTCCATCGAGACGTCGTCCCACGGGATCACGCGGTGCTCGACCGCCCCGCCGGGCGCGAGGTCGTCGAAGGGCCCGCGGTAGCGCCAGCCGACGAGCTCCGAGCCGGGCTTCGTCTCCTCGAACGTCTCGCCCGGGTAGAGCGCCGTCGCGACCCACTCGCCGTTCGCGCGCCGGCCGTACTGCGCCTCGGGGTTCACCGCGGCGGCGACGTTCGCGGGCAGCGTCCACGGCGTCGTCGTCCAGATCACGAGCGACTCGGTCGGCCGGTCGAGGAGCGGGAAGCGGACGTAGAGCGACGGGTCGGCGCGGTCGACGTATGACCCGATCAGCTCGTGTTGCGAGATCGACGTGCCGCAGCGCGGGCACCACTCGGTCGAGCGGTGGCCGAGGTAGAGCCAGTCCCGCTCGTGGACGACCTTCAGCATCCGCCAGACGTACTCGATGTTCGTGTCGCTGAACGTGAAGTAGTCGTTCCCCCAGTCCATCCACATGCCGAGCCGCTTCGAGCCGCGCCAGAGGTCGTCGGCCGAGCGGACGACCGCCTCGCGGCAGCGGCGCGCGAAGTTCTCGAGGCCGTACTCCTCGATCTCCGGCTTCGAGTTCAGCCCGAGCTCGTGCTCGACCCCGACCTCGATCCAGAGGCCCTGGCAGTCGAAGCCGTTCTGGTAGCGCTGGTCGTAGCCCCGGAGCGCCTTGTACCGCTGGAAGACGTCCTTCAGCGTCCGGCCCCAGGCCGTGTGGACGCCGAGCGACTTGTTCGCGGTGACCGGGCCGTCGAAGAAGCTGAAGCGGGGCCCGCCCCGGTTTCGGTCGCGGAGCTTGCCGAAGGTACCCTGGGCCTCCCACCACTCGAGCACCTCGACCTCGAGCGCGGGATGATCGGGTTTGTCCGGCAGCGGCTGGAAGATTGTCTCGGCCATCGGGAAGAGCAGTGTAGAGAGCGGCGTTACAGAAGTAGGAACACCCCGAAAGGAACGTGAATGGCAAACGACGTCACCGAGGCGACCTTCGAGGACGAGGTGCTCGGAGCGAACGGGCAGGCAGTGCTCGTCGACTTCTGGGCGGAGTGGTGTGGCCCGTGCCATGCCGTCGCCCCCGTCCTCGAGAAGATCGCCGAGGAGAAGAACCTCAAGCTCGTCAAGGTCAACATCGACGAGAACCAGGGGCTCGTGCAGCGCTACGGGGTCCAGTCGATCCCGCTGATGGTCCTCTTCGAGAACGGCGAGCCGAAGGCGTCCGCCGTCGGCGCGATGCCGAAGGGGATGCTCGAGCGCTCGCTCGGCCTCGCGGAATAGATCGGGAGACTGCGGCAGGGGCCGTCCCGGCCTCTGCCCCGCCTCCGCTAGCGTGAGGCCGTGCCTCGCTCATCCGCGACACAGCACGAGCTCGCGCGGGTCGAGCTCCTCGCCGGCCTCCCCGGGCAGGTGCTCCAGCAGCTCGCGAAGCGGATGGAGCGGGAGGAGATCGCGCCGGGGACGACGATCTTCCGGGAGGGAGACGACGGCGACCGGTTCTACGTCGTCTTCTCCGGGATGCTCTCCGTCTCGCAGCGCGACCGCGGGAACCAGGGCGTGCTCCGGCCCGGCGACTACTTCGGCGAGGTCGCGCTGACGATGCCGGTGCCGCGCACCGCGACGGTCGCGGCGATCACGCCGTCCGTCGTCGCGAGCTGCGACAAGGAGACGTTCGACGAGCTGCTGCGCCCGCTGTTCGCGGACGACTAGCCGTGGTGTGAGGTCACGAGGACCTTCAGCAGGATCAGCACGACGCCGAGGCTGAGGTTCAACGCGACGACGAGCGCCGTCCGCAGGACGCCGAGCCTCTCGATCCGCGCGAAGACGACGCCCTGGAGCGCGAGCACGGCGAGCCCGACGCCGATCGCGGCCCAGACCGAGGCCTTCGGCGAGAGGACGCCGATCTCCCCGAGCACGAGCATCAGCACGGGCGGGACCGCGGCGGCGATGAGGGACGCCTCCTGCCACGCGATGTGCTTCACCGCCGAGAAGCTCAGGTGCTGCCCGGTCTGCGCGCTGTGCCCGAGCGCGTGCGCGTACACGTGCGCGAGGTAGAAGACGGCGGCGGTGACGAGCACGAGCGCCGCGACGTGGCCCATGCCGCCCGGGAACGCCTTCGCGCCGGCGATCACCGCGGACAGGACGACGATCGTCCCGTAGATGAAGCCTGCGAGCCGCTCGCCGCGCACCC
Organism: Gaiellaceae bacterium; assembly: GCA_035506655.1. Classification (GTDB taxonomy): domain Bacteria; phylum Actinomycetota; class Thermoleophilia; order Gaiellales; family Gaiellaceae; genus Palsa-739. Next base: position 11,236 of record DATJOZ010000072.1, on the reverse strand, counting down.
GCCGGACTCTAGTCCCACCAGCCCTGGACGATGTCCGCGTCACCGTCGGCGTACGGCGCGCCGAACGCGACGAGCTCGAGCCCGTCCGGGCCCGCCTCGAACGCGCGCCCGGTCCCGGGCGCGACGCGCACGACGTCCCACCGTCGGACCGGCACGACCTCGTCGCCGAGCTTCACCGAGCCGCTCCCGTCGACGACGACGTAGAGCTCCTCCTGCGTCCTGTGCGTGTGCCCGAACGGGACGCGAAAGCCGGGCGCGATCCGCTGCCGGCTGACGCCGGTCTGCTCGCACCCGAGCTGCTTCTTCGGGAACCGGGCGTCGAGGTCCGGCGAGAGGCCGAAGCCGGCCGCCGCGTCCTCGACGTCGTCGAAGTTCACGATCGTGTATCCGCTCATGCCTGCATTCTCCCTTCGCCGACGACCGCGTCGCTGAAGCGCGGCCACGCCTCGATCGCCCAACCGCCGAACTCCCGGTCGGTGAGAACCGCGAGCGCGAGGCCCGCGTCCGGGTCGGCCCAGAGGAAGGTTCCCGCGGCGCCGAAGTGGCCGAACGTGCGCGGCGACGCGAGCGTCCCCGTCCAGTGCGGCTGCTTGCCGTCGCGGAGCTCGAACCCGAGCCCCCAGTCGTTCGGCTCCATCCGCCCCCAGCTCGGCAGGACGCCCGCGAGCCCGGGGAACTGGACCGTCGTCGCCTCGGCGAGCGTCTCCGGCGCGACGAGCGTCGGCGCGAGCAGCTCGGCCGCGAGCGCGAGCAGGTCGTCGAGCGGCCCGCGGTAGCCCCACGCCGGCGAGCTCCGCAGCGAGCCGACGAGCCCGAGCGGCTCGAGCACCGCGCCGCGGAGGTAGTCCGCGAACGGCATCTCCGCCGCGTCCGCGACGAGCTCGGCCGCGAGCTCGATCCCGTAGTTCGAGTAGAGGCGCCGCCGCTCCGGCTCCATCAGCGGCGGCCCCTCCTCCGGGCCGAGCCCGGACGCGTGCGAGAGGAGGTGCCGGAGCGTCGAGCCGGGCGGCCCGGCCGGCTCGTCGAGGTCGACGACGCCCTCCTCGACCGCGACGAGCGCCGCGAGCGCCGTCAGGAGCTTCGTCACGGACGCCCAGCGGAGCTCGGCGTCGCGCGGCCCGTGCGTCTCGACCGCTCCGCCGCGCCGGACGACGCCGGCCACCGCCGTGCGCGCGCCCCAGTGGTCGATCTCGCAAAGCGAATCCACGGCGGGGGATACTAGGCGCGTGAGCCGCCGCATCGTCCCAGCGGTCTCGCCCATGGCCGCGACGGTCGGGTACTCCCGCGCGGTGCGCGACGGGAGCCACGTCCACGTCGCCGGCACGGCGGCGATCTACCCCGACGGGACGGAGACGCCGGACGACCCGTACCTCCAGGCGAAGCGGTGCCTCGAGATCGTCGCGGCGGCGCTCGCCGAGGTCGGCGCCGCGCCCTCCGACGTCGTCCGGACGCGGGTCTATCTGATCCGCGCCGAGGACTGGCAGGAGGTCGGCCGCGCGCACGGCGAGGTCTTCGGGGACGTGCTCCCCGTGACCGCGTTCGTCGTCGTCGCCGGGCTGCTCGACCCGCGCTGGCTCGTCGAGATCGAGGCCGAGGCGATCGTCACGTGACGCCGAAGCAGATCTTCCCGCCGTCGATCACCGGCAAGGGCGCGCGGTTCCCAGAGGGCGGCAGCGTCCTCGACCACGCCTTCGGCAAGAGCGACCCGTACACGCTCGGCGTCGAGGAGGAGTACATGCTCCTCGACGCGGAGACGTTCGACCTCGTCCAGCACATCGACACCGTGCTCGCTGCCGTCTCGGGCCACGAGCTCGAGACGCGCATCAATGCCGAGCTGATGCAGTCCGTCCTCGAGGTCGCGACGCCGGTGTGCCACACGCCGGCCGACGTCGAGGAGCAGTTACGGCAGCTGCGCGGCTTCGTCTGCGAGATCGCGCGCGGGCAGGGCCTCCGCGTCGGCTCGGCCGGCACGCATCCGTTCTCGCTCTTCGAGCGGCAGCGGATCACGGCGAAGGACCGCTACCGCTCGCTCGTCGACCAGCTCCAGTACATCGCGCGGCGCGAGCTGATCTTCGGGCTCCACGTCCACGTCGCGGTCGACGACCCGGAGAAGGCGATCCAGGTCGTGAACGGGCTCATCGCGCACCTGCCGGAGCTCGTCGCGCTGTCCGCGAGCTCGCCGTTCTGGCGCGGCGAGGCGACGGGGCTCCATTCGTCACGGCACATGGTCTTCGCCGCGTTCCCCCGCTCCGGCCCGCCGCCGCGGTTCCGCGACTACGCGGACTACGCCGAGGTCGTCGGCCAGCTCGAGCGCACCGGCTGCATCGCGGACTACACGCACATCTGGTGGGACATCCGGTTGCACCCGCGGCTCGGCACCGTCGAGATCCGGATCTGCGACGCGGTCACGCAGCTCGAGGACGTGATCGCGATCACGGCGTACTGCCAGGCGCTCGTGAAGCACTACAGCGAGCGCTTCGACGCCGGCGAGGGGATCCCGTCGTACCACCGCATCCTCACGACGGAGAACAAGTGGCTGGCCGCGCGCTACGGCCTCGAGGCGCCGGTGATGGACCTGCTGACGGGGAAGCGGAACCGCCAGCCGGTCGCGTCGCTGATCCGCCGCACGCTGAAGACGATCGCGCCGCACGCGGCCGAGCTCGGCTCGGAGGCGGAGCTCGCCGGGATCGCGGACATCCTCGCGCGCGGCGACGGCGCCGACCGCCAGCTCCGCGTCTTCAACGCGAACCGCGACATCACCGAGGTCGTGCGCGACATCGCCGACGTGACCGAGGTCGCGGCGGCTCCGGTCGAGTAGGCTCGAGCCGTGCTGGCCGTCGGCGACCGCATCCCCGATGCGAAGGTGTGGACGACGCCGCGCGAGAGCGCGACGTTGCGGGAGCTCGCCGCGAACGGCCCGGTGCTCTTCCTCTTCTATCTGTTCGACTGGTCGTCGACCTGAACGAACGAGCTGAAGCTCCTGCGTGACAGGAGCGAGGAGTTCGGCGCCCTCGGCATCCACACGTATCCGGTCTCGCGCGACTCGCCGTGGACGCACGTCGCCTGGATGCAGGCGCTCGACCTCGACCTGCCGCTCCTGTCGGACTGGAACGGCGACGCGACGCACGGGTTCGACATCGCGTTCGACTACCGCGGGCTGAAGGACGTCTCGTCGCGCTCCGCGTTCCTCGTCGACCGCGACGGCGTCGTCCGCGCCGCATGGGCGTACGAGGTGCCGGACCTGCCGGACTTCGACGAGATCCTCGCTGCGGCGCGCGAGCTCTAGCCGGCAAGCTCGACGAACCGGCAAAGAGCGTCGGCAAGCCGCAGATGCTCGACCGTACGGCAGGCCACCTCGAGGAGCCCCGGCGAGCAGACGACGTACGCGAGGCACTGTGCGCGCGAGACCGCGACGTTGAGTCGGTTGCGCGACATGAGGAAGTCGAGTCCGCGCGGAACGTCCTCGCCGCTCGACGACGCCATCGAGTAGAAGACGACGGGTGCCTCACGCCCCTGGAACTTGTCGACGGTGCCGACCTCGACGCCGGCGGAAAGCCGCTCGCGCAGCAGTCGCACCTGCGCGTTGTAGGGGGCGACGACCATGAAGTCGCTGTCGCGCAGCGCGCGCGTCGTCTCGCCGTCGGTGAACGTGTGGCTCAACCCGGCCCGACTGTCCGTGAGTGGTCCGGGCACGTCGCCAATTGGCGTCGCACGGGCGGACGGGCGCAACGGCCTACGAAGCGCCCGGCCCGACCTTGCGGCCGGCTATGCGGAGGGGAGGGCGTTCGCGATGCGGCGGGCAAGTGCGCCGATCCGGTCGGTCTCGAGCGGGCCCGCTGAGGCCAGCTGCTTCCCGAGGGCTTTCGCCCAGCCGACCCAGACGCCACCGATCTCGAAGGGTCTCGCGAGGAGCGACCACTCGGCCGCCACAAAGCAGATCGCGGCGCGAACATCGGCTTCCCCGTCGACGACGCTCCGAACGGTGTCGAGCTGGCGACCCATGCCGGTGACGAGCTTGGTGCAGTCTCGGCGGCCGACGTAGAGGTGCCACTCGGTCGCGAAGAAGCCGCCCTTGTCGACCCGCTGCACCCTTCCTTTGTAGTTCTTTGCGTCGATCACGTACACGCCGGTCGGCGCAACGACGATGTGATCGATGTTCGCCCTTGATCCGGGGACACGGCGATCGTGGAGCACGACAATCGACGTACCGTCGTGCAGCGTCTCGAGGTACCGGCCGAGCCGGTGCTCTCCGTCGCTGCCGACCGCCCACGCCGTTGTCGACTGCGGATCCTCGGTCAATGCGAGATAGACACCCGCGAGCGGGCCGAGGCGATCGCGCGCGGCGGCCTCCCGCTGCTCGTGCAGCTTCCGGTAGCGGCGTGCGGAGGAAGCGCCCGCCTCGCCGCGGTCGATGAAGATCTCGTCACCCAGATCGAACCTCGAGTCACTATCGGGCTCCGATCGATCCGTCTGATCACCCTCTTGGGGAGTGGCGGCCGCGAGTGACGCCGGTCTGTGATACCGTGGTGTCTCGCTACCAAGGAGTCACGATGGACAAGAAGGCGATGACCGTACGGCTCGATGCCGATCAGGCGCGTCTCCTCGAGAAGGTCGCGGAGGTCGACGGGATGCCGGTCTCCGAGGCGGTCCGCGTTGCGATCGACGAGCACATCGCGGCGCGGCGGAAGGACAAGAACTTCCGCGCGTCGCTGAGCAAGTTGCTGGACGAGAACCGCGACATCCTCGAGCGCCTCGCTCGTTGACGCAGTACCTCGACCTTGCCGACTACCTACTGATCGCCGAGGCGGTGCTCGACGTTCCCGCGGAGCAGCTTGCGCGCCTCGATCGGATCGCGCTCGCCGAGTCCGCATTGCAGGCGCCGGCAGCCGGTGTTGGGGACGTCGAGGCGTATCCAGACTTCGCGACGAAGGCGGCAGCTCTCTGCTGGCACCTCGTCAAGAACCATCCGCTTCCGGACGGAAACAAGCGCGCCGGGTTTCTCGCGCTGCTCGTGTTCGTGCAGCGAAACGGGATGACCTGGCATCGCTCGCCTCTCGATCCGGATGAGACGGACACCGTGATCCGAGGCGTCGCGGGAGGAACCGTGGACGCGGCCGAGCTCGCGACCTGGATCGAGAAGCGGCTCGCGCCGCCGTGACTACATGCCCATCGCGTGGTACCCGCTGTCGACGTACAGCGTGGTGCCGGTGACGTTCTTCGCGTCGTCGCCGAGGAGGTACGCCGCCGCGGCGCCGACGTCGTCGGCGTCGACATGCCGGTGCAGCGGCGCGCGCTCCTCGACGATCGCCTCCATCGTCGGGAAGCCCGCGATCGAGCGCGCGGCGAGCGTGCGCACCGGGCCGGCGGATACAGCGTTGACGCGGATGTTCTTCTGGCCGAGGTCCCACGCGAGGTATTTCACGGACGCGTCGAGCGTCGCCTTCGCGACGCCCATCACGTTGTAGTGCGGCACCGCGCGCTCGCCGCCGAGGTACGTCATCGTCACGATCGAGCCGCCGCCGGCGGCCTCCATCAGCGGCTCGGCGGCACGCGCGCACGCGACGAGCGAGTACGCGCTCACGTCGACCGCCATCCAGAAGCGGTCGCGCGGCGTGTCGGTGAAGCGGCCCTCGAGATCCTCCGCCGCCGCGAACGCGACCGAGTGGACGAGGATGTCGAGCCCGCCGCCGAACGCCGAGCCGACCTCGTCGAAGACGCGGGCGACGTCCTCGTCCGACCGGACGTCGCACTCGGTGACGAGGGCGGTGTCGACCGTGCCGGCGAGCTCGCGGACGCCCTTCTCGATCCGCTCGCCCTGGTACGTGAAGGCGAGCCTGGCGCCGCCGTCGGCGAGCCGCCGCGCGATCGCCCACGCGATCGAGCGCTTGTTCGCGACGCCGAGGATCAGCGCGCGCTTGCCGTCGAAGGCTCCGGCCATCCGCGCGATCCTACCCGCGGCCGTCCCCGCCGTCCGCTACGTTTGCCGCTTGCGTCGAGCGATCCCGCTCCTGGCCACCTGCGCGGCACTCCTCGGCGCCCTCCCTGCCTCAGCCGCGCTCGCGCCGGTGCAACGCACGTTCGGCGACCGGACGGTTCCGCTCGTCCGGGTCGGGACGATCCCGCTGCCGGGCGCGCACTCGACCGACGTCCGCGTCATCGCCGACCTGCGTCTGCCGCCGCTCGCCGAGGCGAGCGGGCGCGGGCTCTACTCGGCGGGCGCGCACCGGCGGCTCGAGGTGCACAGCACCGCGTCGCAGGCGTACCTCGCGCGCGTCGCGCGCGCACAGGCGCGCGCCGTCGCCGCGCTCCACCGCGCGATCCCGGACGCGCGCGTCGGCCGGCGCTTCTCGGTCATCCTCGACGGGCTGACGATCACGCTTCCGGCGCGCAGCCTGCCGGCGCTCGTGCGCCAGTCGTACGTCACGCACGTCTACCCGAGCATCCAGTACACGCTCGCGCTCGACCGCTCGCCGTCGATCATCGGCGCCGACGTGATCCAGCACACGCTCGGCGCGAACGGCACCGGGATCAAGATCGCGATCGTCGACGACGGGATCGACCAGACGAACCCGTTCTTCAACCCCGCGGGCTTCTCGTACCCGGCGGGCTTCCCGAAGGGCGACACGTCGTCGACGACGCCGAAGGTGATCGTGGCGAAGGTCTTCCCCGGGCCGAACTCCGGCGCCGCCGGGAAGCTCGTCGTCGACCCGAACTCGTCGTTCCACGGGACGCACGTCGCCGGGATCGCAGCCGGCGACGCCGGGACGACGGCGCCGCCCGGGCCGGACCATCCGCAGGTGACGGGGCTGAGCGGCGTCGCGCCGCGCGCGTGGCTCGGCAACTACCGCGTCTTCACCGTGCCGACGCCGATCGGCCACGTCGCGAACACGCCGGAGATCATCGCCGCGTTCGAGGCCGCCGTCTCCGACGGGATGGACGTCATCAACTTCTCCGGCGGCGGCCCGCAGGTCGAGCCGGCGAACGACGCGCTGATCGAGGCGATCCACAACGTCGCCGCGGCCGGCGTCGTGCCCGTGATCGCCGCCGGGAACGACCGCGACGACTTCGGCAACGGCTCCGCCGGCTCGCCGGGAACGGCGCCGGACGCGATCGCCGTCGCCGCCGTCTCGAACACGCACGTCTTCTCCCCCGCGCTCGACGTCACCGCGCCCGGCGCGCCCGACTCGCTGAAGGGCATCCCGTTCATCGGCGCGAACGGCAGGCAGGCGCCGAGCGCGTGGGCGACGGCCGACCAGACGCTCGTCGACGCGGGCACGATCGTCGGCACGGACGGGAAGCCGGTCGAGCGGCACCTCTGCGGCGCGGGCGGCGACCTGACCTCGACGAAGGGGACGCTGCCGGCCGGCTCGCTGAACGGCGCCATCGTCCTCGCGCTCCGCGGCCTCTGCCCCTTCGTGACGAAGGCGCAGCAGGCGCGCGCGGCCGGCGCGATCGGGATCGTGCTGTCCGACAACCGCCAGGGCGAGGCGAACGGGATCCCCGTCGAGCTCGCGATCCCCGGCGGGATGATCTCGAACCTCGACGGCGACCACCTCCGCGCGGCGATGGCGGCGACCGGCGGCCGGACGACGATCCGGATCGGCCACGACCCGCTCGAGCTCGAGACCGGCCGCAGCGGGATCATCACGAGCTTCTCGTCGTCGGGCCCGACCGCGTTCGGCCACGCGCTGAAGCCCGACGTCTCCGCGCCCGGCGGCCAGATCCTCTCGTCGACGCTGCCGAACACGAACCCGTCCCGGTTCGCGGTCTTCGACGGGACGTCGATGGCGACGCCGCACGTCGCGGGCTCGGCGGCGCTCCTGCTCCAGCTCCACCCGGCGTGGACGCCGGCGGAGATCAAGTCGGCGCTCGTCTCGACGGCCGGCCCGGCGTGGGGCGACACGGCCCGGACGCAGGAGGCGCCGGTGACGCTCGAGGGCGGCGGGCTCGTCGCGCTGCCCGGCGCCGCCGACCCGAAGCTCTTCACGGACCCCGCATCGCTCTCGTTCCCCGACCTGAACGTGCTGCGCGGCGCGGCGAGCGGCGCGCTCCTCCTCCGGCTCACCGACGCGGGCGGCGGCGCGGGCACGTGGCAGGTCACGCTGCAGCCGCAGGCGACGACGCCCGGTGCGTCCGTCGACGCGCCCGGCAACGTCATCGTCGCGCCGGGCGGCGAGGCCGACGTCTCCGTCGTCGCGAGCGCGACGGCCGGCGCGGTGCAGGGCGAGAACTACGGCTTCGTCGTGCTCCGCAGCGGCTCGGTGACGCGGCGCGTCCCGTACTTCTTCCTCGTCGACAGGCCGGCGCTCGCGAACGCGAAGGTCGTGAAGCTGAAGACGCGCCAGACCGGCACGACGGCGACCGGCCCGAACCTCGTCGAGCAGTACCGCTATCCCGTCGCGCCGTTCGGCAACGCGCCGGACGAGCCGCCGATGAACGAGGACGGCGCGGAGAAGGTCTACGTCACGTCGGTGAACGGCCCCGCGGCGAACGCCGGCGTCTCGATCCTGAAGGAGACGGGCAGCATCCGCATCGACCCGTTCTACCTCGGCGCGCTCGACGAGAGCTCGGTGCAGGGCTTCGCGGGGACGCCGGTCGACGTGAACGCGCTGACGTACGACTACCTCGACCCGGTCGGAGCCGCGGGCGCGTCGTTCCCGCGGCAACAGACATTCTACGTGGCGGTCGACTCCGGGCGCGACCGTTTCGACAACAAGCGGCTCGCGGGGAGATACGTGCTCCGCGCCTGGGTGAACGACGTCACGCCGCCGACCGCGAAGCTGCTCTCCGTCGAGGTCACGACCGGCCGTCCCGCGATCGTCGTCCACTCGGCCGACGCGCAGTCCGGCGTCGACCCGCTCTCGCTCACGATCGGCTACAAGGGGATCCTCGTCGGCGCGACGTCGTACGACCCGGACACCGGCGTCGCGGTCTTCAAGCTGCCGCAGTCGGCGCCGGCGCTGACGCCGGGGACGACGGCGCTCCGGATAGAGTCGTCCGACTTCGAGGAGGCGAAGAACGTCGACACGGCGGGGACGAACATCATGCCGAACACGCGCTACGTCTCCACGTCGCTCCGCGTCGTCTCCGGGCCTGCGGTGAGCTGGGTGCTGCCGGGCGCGAAGACGTGCCTCGCGAAGGGGTCGCGGCTCGCCGTCGCCGCGAGCTCGGCCGCCGGCCTCCGGCGCGTCCGGTTCGAGCTCGACGGCTTCCGGGCCGGCACCGCGAAGCTCGCGGGCGGGCTCTGGACGTCGAGCCTCGCGACGCGGCCCACGAAGGGCCGGCACTTCCTCACGGCGATCGCCGTCGACCGGCGCGGCAGGACCGCGCTGGCGCGGCAGACGGTCTCGTCCTGCCGGTGAGCACGCAGCGCGTCGCCGTCGTCACGGGCGCCTCGACCGGGATCGGCGCCGAGCTCGCGCGCGCACTCGCGAAGCGCGGCTGGCGCTGCGTCCTGCTCGCGCGCCGCGAGGAGAAGCTTCGCCCGCTCGCGGAGGAGACCGGCGGCGAGTTCGAGCTCTGCGACGTCTCCGACCGCGCGGCCGTCGACGCCGCCGCGGCGCGCGTGCTCGAGCGGCACCCGCAGATCCACCTCCTCGTGAACAACGCGGGCATCCCGGGCCGCTCGAGCTTCCTCGACGGCGACCCCGACCGGATCGAGGCGGTGGTCCGGACGAACTACCTCGGGAGCGTCTGGTGCCTCCGCGCGTTCCTGCCCGGCCTCGAGGCGGGCGCGCCGTCCGACGTCGTCAACGTCGTCTCGGTCGCCGGAACCGTCGCCGTCCCCACGTCCGGGCCCTACTCCGCCTCGAAGTTCGCCCAGCTCGCGTTCTCCCGGGCGGTCGCGGCGGAGCTCCGCCGCCGCCGGATCCGCGTCCACACGGTGAAGCCCGGCTACGTCGAGACGGAGGGCTTCCCGCAGGGCTGGCTCCCGAAGCCGGCCCAGCGGCTCGTGGTCGGGCCGGACCGGATCGCGGCCCACATCCTGGCCTCGATCGACCGTGGCCGCGGCGAGTCGACCGTCCCCTGGTTCTACGCCCCGGCAGGCGGAATCCAGGCTCTCGTGCCGAACATCGTCACGCGGGTACTTGCCCGTCCGCGCAGAGGCACTAAAATCGTGTCGTGAACGATTTTTCCCACGAAGTCGACGACGTCATCGCCGTGGCCGAGTTCCGGGCCGCCCTCCGGCACTTCCTGCGCCGGAGCGAGCGGGTGGCGCGCCAGTCGGGCCTGACCCCGCAGCGGCACCTGCTCCTGCTGATGATCAAGGGCGCTCCGGGCGGGGACGAGCAGTCGACCGTGACCGAGCTGTCCGAGCGGCTCCAGCTGGCGCAGAGCACCGTGACGGAGCTCGTCCGGCGGGCCGAGGAGGCCGGCCTCGTCGAGCGCGAGCAGTCGCAGCGGGACGCCCGCGTCGCCTACCTCCGGCTCACCCCCGAGGGCGAGCGGCGCCTGATGCTCTCCTTTACCGAGCTCGAGACCGAGCGGGCGCAACTGCGCGACGCGTTCGCGCATCTGACGGAAGCGGGCTGACCGACTTCCCGCGCGTCTTCGGCTTCGAGGACGTGCGGTGGTTGACGGAGTTCGAGCCGGAGCCCGAGCCCGAGCTGCCGCCGACCTCGACGACCTCGCAGTTGTGCACGACGTCGAGCGGGTCGATGACCGCGCGGTCCTGGCCGGGCCCGCAGTCGATCGTGTCCTTCTCGTTGTTCGCCGCGTAGATCGTGTCGGAGCCGTTGCCGCCGTAGACCTTGCTGCGGCCCGGGCCCGAGACGTTGATCACGTCGTTGCCGTCGCCGCCGTAGATGACGTCGTAGCCGCCGTTGCCGTTGATCGTGTCGTTCCCGCCGTAGCCGTAGATCGTGTCGTCGTGCTCGGTGCCGATCAGGTAGTTCGACTTGCTGTTGCCCTTGATCGTCTTGCCCTTGATGTGCGGGAGCTGCGCGATCACGGGCTCGGTGTTCTGCGAGAGCGACTGCGTCTTGCCGTACGCGTTCGACGCGTTCACGACGAGGCGGAGCGTCGAGCCGATGTCGCCCTGCACGGGGACGTACGTCGCCTTCGTCGCCTTCGCGATGTTCTTGCACGCGCCGCCGGTCGCGTCGCAGCGCTGCCACTGCTGGCTCGTCGCGATCGGCGTGTCGCCGCTGAACGTCGGGATGCTCGCCGTCAGGAGGCCGCCGACCTCGAGCACGCCGGTGATGAGCGGCGTGTCGGCGGTGCTCGGCGCGAAGTG
>DATJOZ010000071.1:0-11248 GCA_035506655.1 Gaiellaceae bacterium | reverse complement strand
TGCCGCAACCGGACGTTCACGCTCGGCTACTCCGGGAGCGCGCACTCGTGAGGCGGCTCGCGCTCCTTCTCGTCGTGACCGCCGCCGCGGCCGGCGCCGGCGGTGCGTGGGCGTTCTTCTCGGCCGGCTCGACCGCGGGGTCGAGCGGGCGTGCGGTCGCGGCGACGCTCGCGCCCGGCGCGACGCCGGACGTGGCGCTCTCCGGGCGGACGGTGACGGTGAACTGGGCGCGGAGCGCGCTCGCCGGCAGCTACGCGATCGCGCGCAACGGCGGCCCGGCGGGCGGGACGTGCGCCGGCGCGCAATCCGGGCCGTCGTGCTCCGAAGACGTGCCGACCGGGCGCTGGACGTACACCGTCGCGCCGCACCTCGCGAAGTGGGTCGGCGCCGAGAGCGCACCGAGCGCGCAGGTCGTCGTCCCGCCGGAGCCGCCGGTCTCGGTCGCGCTCGTGAACGGCCTCGGCGCGGGCGACGCGTACGTCGACGCTGCGAACGCGCACGCGCTCGCCGTCGACGTCGCGCTTCCGGCGACGTCGCTCGCGACCGACACGGTGCACCTCGTCGTCTCCGACGGGACGGCGAGCGTCACGGCGACCGCGAGCCCGGCGGCGGACGGCGCGGCGACGATCCACTTCGCCGGGCTCGACGCGGGCAGCCTCGCCGACGGGACGCTCACGCTCACCGCGGTCGCGACGAGCGCGTTCGGCGACGCATCCGGAGCGACGTCGACGACGGCGGTGAAGGACACCGTGGCGCCGTCCGTCGACGTCGCCGCGGGTCGCGCTGCCGACCACGCCGGCTGGTTCAACCACGCCGTGACCTTCACGCCGACCGCGACCGACGCGACGAGCGGCGTCGCGTCGTGCGACCCGGCGGTCGCGTACGCCGGCCCCGACGGCGCGAGCCTCACCGTCTCACGCGCGTGCACCGACAGGGCCGGCAACACCGGAACGGGCACGAGCGCCGCGTTCGCGTTCGACGCGACCGCTCCGACGGTGACCGTCACCGCGAGCCGGAGCCCGGACGTGAACGGCTGGTACAACCACGCGGTCACGTTCACGCCGTCCGGCGCCGACGCGGCGAGCGGCGTCGCGTCGTGCCAGGCGGCGGTCGTCTACGCCTCGCCGGACGGCTCGGGCCTCACCGTGACGCGGACGTGCACCGACAACGCCGGCAACACCGGCACCGGGACGAGCGCCGCGTTCCAGTTCGACCGCACCGGCCCGACGGTCACCGTCTCCCCGAGCCGGCCGCCCGACGCGAACGGCTGGTACGACGCGCCGGTGACCTGGACGGCGACCGGCACGGACGCGACGAGCGGGATCGTCTCGTGTCAGTCGCTCGCGTACTCGGGCCCCGACTCGAGCGCCGTGCAGGTGAGCCGCTCGTGCACCGACGCGGCCGGCAACGTCGCCAACGGCCTCAGCCCGGCCTTCAGATACGACGCGACGAAGCCGACGGTGACCGCCGCGATCGCGAGCACCGCGACGAACGTCACCGGCTCGGTCGCACCCGGCGGGACGTACGTCGTCTACGCGGACGCGAACGACGCGCTGAGCGGCGTCGACACGTCGAGCCTCACCGCGGACGTGAGCGCACTCACCGGCGGCGGACCGGCGGTGCCGCTCGCGTTCAGCGTCGCGGGCTTCACCGTGACGAATCCCGACGGCAGCACGTCGACGTTCCACTACGCGAGCGCGCAGCTCACCGCGTCGGCACACGGACCCGGCAACGCGGCGTTCTCCGTCTCGGCGCGCGACCTCGCGGCGAACACCGGCACGAGACAGGGGACGGTCGCCCTCGACGGGACCGCGCCGACCGCGACTGTCGCCCTCGCGCCGGGCCAGCCGGGCTCCGCGACGACGCAGCCGGTGAGCTTCGTCGCGACGTTCTCCGAGCCCGTCACGGGCCTCGGCGCGGGCGGCGTCGTGCTCGGCGGCACCGCGGGCCTCGGCTCCGCGGCGACCGTCGTCACGCGGATCGACGCCGCGGACTACGCGATCGCCGTCTCCGGGCTCGCCGGCCCGGGCACCGTCACCGCCGCGATCGCGGCCGGCGCGACGACGGACCTCGCCGGCAACGCGAACGTCGCGTCGGCCGCCGGGCCCGCCGTCACGCTCCCGCCGTAGCGTCAGCCCGCGAGGGGCTTCCCGGTCTCGAGCAGCGTCTTCATCCCGCTGAGGATGTACATCCACCCGCCGGCGACGTTTGCGGCCGTCTTCGGCGCTCCCTCGAGCTGGTCGTGGACGACGGTCAGCTTCGCGACGCCGTTCTCGCCCGGGTCGATCTCCCACGTCACGCGGCTCGGCTCCTCCGCCGCGGTCTCCTCGTCGTAGAGCGCCCGCCACGTGTACGACAGCCGCTTCGGCGGGTCGGCGTCCTGCACGACGCCCTCGACCCAGACCTGCGAGTGGTCGGGCGACCAGCTCTTGTGCTCGCCGCCGACCTCGAAGTCCGAGTCGACGAGGCTGCCGTAGAAGTACTTCGCCGTGAACTCCGGCTTCGTGATCGCGTCCCAGATCTGCTCCGGGGTCGCGCGGATGAAGACGGAGTACACCTGCGTCGTCTGTGCCGTCATGGTCGTCATCCTGCCGCCTCCAGTTCGGTCTTGAGCTCCGCGAGCGCGGACACGCGGTGCTCCGTGTACTTGTCGATCCAGCGGTCGTGGATCAGGCGGATCGGCACCGGGTTGAGGTAGTGGAGCTTCGTCCGGCCCTCCCGCCGTGTGACGACGAGTCCCGCGTCCTCGAGCACGCGCAGGTGCTTCATCACGCCGAAGCGCGTCATCTCCAGCTCCGACTCGAGCTCAGTGAGCGTTCGGCCGTCGCGCTCGAAGAGCCGGTCGAGGAGATGCCGCCGCGTCGGGTCCGCGAGCGCCCTGAAGACGAGATCGCCGTCGTCCGTCACGGCTCGATAATAGGTGACTAAATAGTCACATGTCAAGCGGGTGAGAGAATCGCCGCCGTGCCGCTCTACCTCTCCGAGTCCGACGTCGCCGGGCTGATCTCGCCGGCCGAGATGGTCGACGTCGTCGAGGCGTGCTTCGCGCGGATGGCGCGCGGCGCGGTCGAGAACCGGCCGCGCTACCGGCTCGGGCTCGAGGGCGGCTCGCTCGCGGTGATGGCGGCCGCCGATCTCGAGCTCGGCTTCGCCGGCGCCAAGGTCTACGCGGCCGGCCGCGGCGGCGCGACGTTTGCCGTGCTGCTCTTCGGCGCGGAGTCGCACGAGCTCGTGGCGGTCGTCGCGGCGGACAAGCTCGGCCAGCTGCGGACCGGCGCCGCGAGCGGCGTCGCCGCGCGGCACCTCGCGCGCGCCGGCGCGGCGAGCCTCGGTGTGATCGGCTGCGGGTGGCAGGCCGAGTCGCAGGTCGCGTGCATCCGCGCTGCGGTTCCCACGATCGAGCGAACGGTCGCGTACTGCCGGACGGAGGAGCGCCTCGCGGCGTTCTGCGCGGCGAACGACGCCGACGCCGGCGAGAGCCACCGCGACCCTGCGGAGTGCGACGTCGTGGTGACCGTCACCGGTTCCGCGGATCCCGTGCTCCGCGGCGAGTGGCTCCGCACGGGTGCGCTCGTCTGCGCCGTCGGCGCGAACGACCTGCGGCGGCGCGAGCTCGACAACGTCGTGCTCGAGCGCGCGACGTTCGTCTGCTGCGACTCGGTCGACGACGCGCGGCTCGAGTCCGCGGACCTCGTCGAGCCGGTCGAGGGCGGCGTCCTCGACTGGCTCGAGGTGCACGAGCTGCAGGAGGTCGTCGCCGGGGAGGTGCGCGGCCGGCAGTCGGACGACGACGTCGTCGTCTTCAAGTCGAACGGCCTCGCGGCGTGGGACGTCGCGGCCGCGGCGGCCGTCGTCGAGCGCGCGCGCGAGCGCGGCGCCGGCGTCGAGCTCTAGCTCGAGCCCTCGGACGCGATGCTGCGGCGCGCGTCGTCGACGGCGCCCTTGCCGAGCGCGTCGATCACGTCGGGCCGGTCGAGCATCCGCGCCACCTGCGCCGGCGTCAGCCGGTTCTCGACGTAGTGGTCGGCGAGGACATCGTCGAGCGAGCGGCCGTGCGAATGCTCGCGGATCACGTACTGCGCGACGCGATCCTCCTTCGCCGAGCCCGGGAAGAGAAACGAGAACGGCGTCTTCAGGATGCTGCCGAGCTTGGCCATCGCGCCGATTGTATAGTCGAGTCGTGCACGCCTCGTCCGACCACGGTCGGTTCGCGGAGCGGGTGCTCCACGGGGTCGACGACGCCGGACACGACGAAGTCGTCGTGATCTGGATCGAGCGCAAGGAAGGCGCGGTCTGGGGTGTCGGGCGTGCGGTGAACCCGCAGCTGCGCAACGACA
The DNA here is from genome assembly GCA_035506655.1 of Gaiellaceae bacterium. Taxonomy (GTDB): domain Bacteria; phylum Actinomycetota; class Thermoleophilia; order Gaiellales; family Gaiellaceae; genus Palsa-739. The sequence continues at coordinate 6,911 of DATJOZ010000071.1, read as the reverse complement.
CCGAGCCGCGGCCCGAGGACTTCATCTTCGAGGGCTACGAGCTCGACGACGCGCTCGACGAGGCGAACGCCGCGCTCGAGGACGACCTGACCGTCTCCGAGGCCGACGGCCGCGGCGACCACGTGCGCCCGTTCACGCGCGACGAGTGCCTGAAGCCGCTCGAGGCCTGGTTCTTCGGACGCTGACTACGAGGTCGTCGCGGCGCGCGGCCACTCGAGGTTCGCGTCGGGGATCGGGTCCCCGTGCGGGTCGTGCGTCGGATAGCCGAGCGCGCGGTCGATGCGCGCCTCGAGCTCCTCGGACAGCGCGTGCTCGAGCCGGTCGGCCTCCTCGTGCACGTCCTCGACGTCGACGCCGAGCGTCTCCGCGAGGTAGAGCTCGAGCAGCCGGTGATGGCGGATCACCTCGAGCGCGACGCGCTCCCCGGCCGGCGTCAGCGACACGCCGCGGTACGGCGCGTGCTCCGCGAGGCCGAGCGCCGCGAGCTTCTTCACCATCGCGCTCGCCGACGCGTTCGAGACGTGCTGCGCACGCGCGAGCGCGCTCACGGACACCCGCGGCTCGGACTGCGAGAGCTTGTAGATCTCGCGGAGGTAGTGCTGGATCGCCTCGGTGAGCGGCTCCTGCGACACGGCAGCAGTGTACGTGGCTAGGGTCCCCGCTCCATGCTCGTCCGAGTCGGATTCAGCGCAGATCCAGACGACGCCTTCATGTTCTGGGGGCTCGCGTCGGGAACCGTCGACACGCGCGGCTTCGAGTTCGAGCCGGTGACGGAGGACATCCAGACGCTGAACGAATGGGCGCTCGAGGGGCGGCTCGAGGTGACGGCGATCTCGCTCGCGACGTATCCGCTCGTCCAGGACACGTACATGCTGCTGCCGCACGGCGCGAGCCTCGGCCTCGGGTACGGGCCCGTCGTCGTCGCGCGCGAGAAGCTGACGCTCGAGCAGCTGCGCGAGACGGAGATCGTGATCCCCGGCGCGCTCACGACGGCGTACCTCGTGCTGAAGATGGCGCTCGGCTCGGAGTTGCGCGTGCGGTCGCTGCCGTTCGACGCGATTCTCGACGAGGTGTCGTCCGGTGCGGCCGACGCGGGGCTCGTGATCCACGAGGGCCAGCTGACGTACGGCGACGAGGGCCTCGAGAAGTGCCTCGACCTCGGCGAGTGGTGGCTGCTCGAGACCGGGCTGCCGCTGCCGCTCGGCGTGAACGTCGTACGCCGCGATCTGGGAGACGAGCGGGTGCGCGAGCTCTCCGGCGTGCTGCGCGCGTCGATCGACGCGGCGCTCGAGAATCGCAGCGCGGCGCTCGAGTACGCGCTCGCGTTCGGCCGCGGGCTCGACGACTCGCGCGGCGACCGCTTCGTCGAGATGTACGTCAACGAGCTGACCCAGGACTACGGCGACGAGGGCCGGCAGGCGGTCCGAGAGTTGCTGTCGCGGGCCGAGGCCGTCGGCGCGTACGACGCGCCCGTTCGGGTCGAGTTCGTGGACTAGGCTGCGCCCGTGCCGCGCGCAGTCGTTCTTGCCGGAGTCCGGACGCCGATCGGCCGCTACGGCGGTGCGCTCGCCGGCGTGCGGCCCGACGATCTCGCGGCGCTCGTGATCCGCGAGGCGGTCGCGCGCGCGGGCGTCCCGCCGGAGGAGATCGAGGACGTGTGGTTCGGCGCCGCGAACCAGGCGGGCGAGGACAACCGGAACGTCGCGCGGATGGGCGCGCTCCTCGCCGGGCTGCCCGACTCGGTCGCCGGCGTGACCGTGAACCGACTGTGCGCGTCGGGGCTCGCGGCCGTGTGCGGCGCGTGCCACGCGGTGATCGCCGGCGACGGCGATCTCTTCGTCGCGGGCGGCGCGGAGTCGATGAGCCGCGCGCCGCTCGTCACGGCGAAGCCGGACGCGGCGTTTCCGCGCGGCGACCGCACGATGTACGACACGACGCTCGGCTGGCGCTTCGTCAACCCGAAGCTCGCGGAGCTCTACCCGCCGGAGTCGATGGGCGAGACCGGCGAGAACGTCGCGGAGCGGTGGGGTGTCTCACGCGAGGACCAGGACGCGTTCGCGCTGCGCTCGCAGCAGCGCTGGGCGGCCGCCGCGGAGGCGGGCCGCTTCGACGACGAGCTCGTCGCGGTCGGCGACGTCGTACGCGACGAGCATCCGCGCCCCGACACGACGCTCGAGAAGCTCGCGACCCTCAAGCCCGCGTTCCGGAAGGACGGCACCGTCACCGCGGGGAACGCGTCCGGGATCAACGACGGCGCGGCCGCGCTCGTGATCGCGTCGGAGGAGAAGGCGCGCGAGCTCGGCGCCGAGCCGCTCGGCACGTTCGTCGGCAGCGCGGTCGCCGGCGTCGACCCGCGCGTGATGGGCATCGGCCCGATCCCCGCGGTGCGCAAGGTGCTCGCGCGCACCGGCGTCGACGTCGCGGACATCGACCTCGTGGAGCTGAACGAGGCGTTCGCGTCGCAGAGCCTTGCGGTCGTGCGCGAGCTCGGCCTCGACCCGGAGAAGGTGAACGTGAACGGCGGCGCGATCGCGATCGGGCATCCGCTCGGCATGAGCGGCGCGCGTCTCGCCGTGTCGCTGCTGCACGAGCTGCGCCGGCGCGGCGGCCGCTACGGGCTCGCGACGCTGTGCGTCGGCGTCGGCCAGGGCCAGGCCGCGCTCTTCGAGCGAACCGCCTAGCCGACCGGCGGGCGGACGTAGATCACGCCGTCGTGCTTGATCGGCACGAACGGCGCGCCGATCCGCATGATCGTGTCCTCGACCTGCGCGAAGACCTGATTCGACATCGCCGGCTCGTCGCCGTCGTCGGCGAACGGGACGTCGATCCCCACCTCGTCGACCGGGATCGCGTGGAGGCCCTGCGACTCGAGCTCGCTGAGCAGGCGATCGCGGTCCGGGATCCGTGCCGCCTCCACGTGGATCTGGCTCGACATCCTCCGCTCCTCTCTGGATCCCAGTTTTGCCCGTTCGCGGGTGCGTGGGCCGATTTCTGCCGATCTCGGATCCAATTGTGCCCGACGCGGCCGGGAAACGTCAAACCGCTAGCGTGGGCCCGTGGCCCGGGGAACCCATCCGCGCGTCCGCGGCGGCTGGGTCGGCCGCTCGGCGAGCCTCGTCGTCGGTCTCTTCCTCTTCGCGCTCGGGATCGTGCTGATCCTCGAGTCGGGGCTCGGCCTCTCGCCGTGGGACGTCCTGAACCAGGGCATCTCGAACCACACGCCGCTCTCGTTCGGCATGGCGAACGTCGCCGTCGGTCTCGTCGTGCTCACGGTCGCGTGGGCGCTCGGCGCGCCTCCCGGGATCGCGACGATTGCGAACGCGATCCTCGTCGGCACGTTCATCCAGCTCCTGACGTCGTTCGACGCCGTGAGCTCGCTCGCGGGCGAGGGGCTCTCGATCCGGATCCCGCTGCTCGTGATCGGGATCTGGCTGATCGGGCCCGCGACCGCGCTCTACATCGGCGCCGACCTCGGCGCCGGCCCGCGCGACTCGCTGATGCTCGTCGGCTCGCGGCGAACCGGCGTCCGGGTCGGCGTCGTCCGCGCGGTGATCGAGGTCGCCGCGCTCGTCGTCGGGATCGCACTCGGCGGGACGTTCGGGATCGGGACGATCGCGTTCGCGTTCCTCATCGGGCCGGTCGTCGAGTCGTCGTTCGCGCTGCTCGCGCGGTCGCCGCTCGCGAGGCCGTCGCCTGCGCCGGTGCCGGTGGTGATCGGCGAGTGACCGAGCCGCGTGCGAGCCGGCCGCGGTTCCTCGGCTACGGGATCGCGACCGAGCCGGAGGGGATGCTGCCGTGGACCTGGGCCGAGGAGCGGCTCGTCGCGTCGCGGAACTACTGGATCGCGACCGCGTCGACGGAGCGCGGCCCGCACACGACGCCGGTCTGGGGGCTCTGGCGCGACGAGGGCCTCGTCTTCAGCTTCGGCGAGCAGTCGCGCAAGGCGCGCGACATCGCCGCCGACCCGCGCGTCGTGATCCATCTCGAGAGCGGCGACGAGGTCGTGATCGTCGAGAGCGACGTCGAGCGCTTCGAGGTGAGCGAGGCGATGGTCGCCGCGTACTCGGACAAGTACATGCCGTTCGAGGCGGAGGTCGGCACGTGGTTCGTCGCGCGGCCCCGCCGCGCGTTCGCGTGGACGGAAGCCTCGTATCCGAACGACGCCACCCGCTTCGACTTCTAGCGTTTCAGCGAGAGCGCGGCGCCGACGCCGAGGAGCACGATCCCGAGTGCGCGCGGCCAGCCGACCGCGATCCGGTCGACGCCGAACCAGCCGAAGCGGTCGATCGCGGCGCCGGCGACGAGCTGCCCGGCGATGAGGATCGCGACGACGGCGGTGACGCCGATCCGCGGGCCGGCGAACGTGATCGTGAGGATGATGAAGAGCCCCATCACGCCGCCGCTCAGCAACCACCACGGCTGCTCGAGCGCCCGCGGGAACGCGTGCAGGCTGTGCTGGCCGACGAGCACGATCGCGATCGCGAGGATCGCCGTGAACGTCGTCGCGAACGCGAGCGCGCCCGTCACGCCGATGCGGGCGCCGAGCGCGGACATCACCGCAACCTGAACCGAGCCCGCGAGCCCGGCGACGATCGCCATGACGATTGCGAGAGCGCTGCCGGACACCGCCGTACGATACTGCGCCCGTGATCTTCCAACCGGAGGTGGAGACGCTCGACCGCCCCGCGTTGGAGTCGCTCCAGCGCGCCCGGCTCCGGGAGCGATTCGGCGTCGAGCTCGAGGCGCTGCCGGAGCAGGAGTTCGCGCAGAAGTCCGACCTCCGGGACGCGTACCCGTTCGGCCTGCTGCGCGTCCCGCTCGAGGAGTGCGTGCGGATCCACGCCTCCTCGGGGACACACGGGAAGGCGACGATCGTCGCGTACACGCGCAACGACATCGCGCTCTGGGCCGACTGCTGCGCGCGCGCCGTCGCCGCCGCAGGCGGTGGGCCCGGCACGCTCGTCCACATCGCGTACGGCTACGGGCTCTTCACCGGCGGACTCGGCCTCCACTACGGTGCGGAGCGGCTCGGCTGCACCGTCGTCCCCGCGTCGGGCGGCAACACGCCGCGCCAGGCGCAGCTGCTCGAGGATCTCGGCGCGGAGATCCTCTGCTGCACGCCGAGCTACGCGCTCGCGATCGCCGACCACGTCTCCGAGCCGGCGCGGCTGAGCCTTCGTGCCGGGATCTTCGGCGCCGAGCCGTGGACGCACGAGCTCCGCGAGTCGATCGAGCACGCGCTCGAGCTCGTCGCGGTCGACATCTACGGCCTGTCGGAGATCGTCGGCCCCGGCGTCTCGTTCGAGTGCGTCGAGGGGCGCGACGGCTCACACGTGAACGAGGACCACTTCCTCGTCGAGGTCGTCGACCCCGCGACCGGCGACCCGCTTCCCGACGGCGCGCTCGGCGAGCTCGTCTTCACGACGCTGACGAAGGAGGCGCTGCCGTTCCTCCGCTACCGCACGGGCGACCTCGCGTCGGTCACGCGCGAGCCGTGCGCGTGCGGCCGGACGCTCGCGCGCATGTCGCGCGTCGTCGGGCGCACGGACGACATGCTCGTGATCCGCGGCGTCAACGTCTTCCCCTCGGAGATCGAGCGGACGCTGCTCGCGATCCCGGAGCTCGCGCCGCACTACCGGCTGCTCGTCGAGCGGCCGGGCCACCTCGACGAGCTGACCGTCGAGGCGGAGCTCCGCGAGGGAGAGCCGGGCGGCGAGCGGCTGCACGGGTTCGTCGAGGAGCGGCTCGGCCGCGCGCTCGGACTCACCGCGAGCGTCCACCTCGGCCCGCCCGGCTCGATTCCGCGCAGCGAGGGAAAGGCGCTGCGCGTGTTGGATCGCCGCGCGGGCTAGCCCGCGTTCGTATCGCTCTGCCAGAGCGAGAAGGCGTTCCCCTCGCTGTCGGTGCAGTGCGAGAGCCAGCCGTGCGTCGGCACCGGCGTCTTGTCGCCCGCCGTGCCGCCGAGCTCCGCCACCTTCGCCATCGACGCCTCGATGTCGGGCGTGTCGTAGTAGTAGACGGGACTCCCGGGCGGCGCCTCGAGCACCGCGGCCCCCGAGCCCTCGCCCGTCTGCGCCATCCGGTAGTCCATCCCGGGCATCGCCGACTCGCCGAACTGCCAGCCGAACAGCCCGCCCCAGAACGCCTGCCCCCGGTCGACGTCCTTGCACGGGTACTCGATGTGGACGATCTCCCCGGCCATCTTCGCCTCCATTCGTCGCGGTCACTCGACGGTACTTCGGGTTACGCTCCCTGCGCAACCGAGCCGACAGGAGGAACGATGATCCGCGCGTTCGTGATCTACACCGATCTGCCCGACCCGGAGCGGTACGCGCAGCACGTCGAGCTGTGCAAGCAGGTTCCCGGCGCGACCGCGTTCCGGCACGGCCCGGTGACGCAGACGATCGCGGGCGAGCCGCTCGCGTACTACGCGGAGTACGAGTTCCCGGACCTGGAGACGTACACGGCTGCCGGCCCCTCGTTCGCCGCGCCCTCGAAGGACGCCCACGACATGGGCTACGCGCACAGCGTCTACATCGCCGAGCTTGCCTGAGCCCGACGCACCGCAACCGCTCGACCCGGCGGAGCTCGGCTTCGAGCGGATCCGCTACGAGAAGGACGGCCACCGCGCGACGATCACGCTGAACCGGCCGGAGGTCCTCAACGCGTTCGATTTCCGGATGCTCCGCGAGATCGCGCGCGCGTGCGAGGACGCGAGCTGGGACGACGCGATCCGCGTCGTCGTCGTCACCGGCGAGGGCCGCGCGTTCTGCGTCGGCGCCGACCTGCGCAGCTGGGGCGCCGGGCTCGTCGACAACCCGCGCGAGTACTGGAAGTGGTTCGGCGCGTTCAAGGACATGCACGACCGCCTCCGCGAGATCGGCAAGCCGACGGTCGCGCGCGTGCAGGGC
>DATJOZ010000070.1:0-22011 GCA_035506655.1 Gaiellaceae bacterium | reverse complement strand
GTGATCTCCTCGTCGCCGAGCTTCGTCGACCGCGCGTCCACCTCGTACTCGTGGATGTGGATCGACGAGAGGATGTCGTCCTTGACGATCCGCTCGCTGAGGACGATCGCGTCCTCGAAGTTGTAGCCCTCGAACGGCATGAAGGCGACGAGCAGGTTCGCGCCGAGCGCGAGCTCGCCGTTGTCGGTCGAGCTGCCGTCGGCGAGCACCTCGCCCGCCGCCACCTTGTCGTTCAGGAGCACGACCGGCTTGTGGTGGATCAGCGTGCCCTGGTTCGAGCGCATGAACTTCGTCATCGGGTACTCGTCGCGGCCGTCGCGCGTCTCGACGACGACCTTCTCGGCGTCGACGTCGACGACGGTGCCGGCGCGCGCGGCGACGACGACGTCGCCGGAGTCGACGGCGGCGCGGTACTCGAGGCCGGTGCCGACGAGCGGCGCCTGCCGGATCAGGAGCGGCACGGCCTGCCGCTGCATGTTCGCGCCCATGAGCGCGCGGTTCGCGTCGTTGTGCTCGAGGAACGGGATCAGCGCCGTCGAGACCGACACGATCTGCGCCGGCGCGACGTCCATGAACTCGACCGCCTTCGGCGGCGCGGTCACGGCCTCGCCCTCGGCGGAGCGGCAGAGCACCGCGTCGCCGAGCAGCTTCCCGTTCTTGTCGGTGTCCGCGGTGGCCTGGGCGATCGTGTACCGCGACTCCTCGACGGCGTCGAGGTAGACGATCTCGTCCGTCACCTTGCCGGCGACGACGCGGCGGTACGGCGTCTGGACGAACCCGAACTCGGAGACCGTCGCGTACGACGCGAGGTAGCCGATCAGGCCGATGTTCGGGCCTTCCGGCGTCTCGATCGGGCACATGCGGCCGTAGTGCGTCGGGTGCACGTCGCGCACCTCGATCGGCGCGCGCTCGCGGGTGAGGCCGCCGGCGCCGAGCGCCGACAGGCGGCGCCGGTGCGTGAGCCCGGCCAGCGAGTTCGTCTGGTCCATGAACTGCGAGAGCTGCGAGGAGCCGAAGAACTCCTTCAGCGCGGCCACGACCGGACGGATGTTGATGATCGTCTGCGGCGTGATCGTGTCGACGTCCTCCGTCGTCATCCGCTCGCGGACGACGCGCTCCATGCGGTAGAGGCCGACCCGGAACGCCTCCTGGATCAGCTCGCCGACGGTGCGGAGGCGGCGGTTGCCGAAGTGCTCGTACTCGTCGAGCTCGGCCGCGATCGGCGCGCGCGGCATCCCGATCGCGTCGGCCGCGAAGTCCTTCGAGTCCTCGGGCACGCCGAGCATGACCGGCAGCGCGACGAGCTTGCGGACGAGCGCGACGATGTCCTCGGTCGTGAGGACGCGGCAGTCCTCCGGCACGCTCACGCCGAGCCGCTGGTTCAGCTTGTAGCGGCCGACCTTCGTCAGGTCGTAGCGCTTGGGGTCGAAGAACAGCGCCCGGAGGAGGTTCCGTGCGTTGTCGAGCGTCGGCGGCTCGCCCGGCCGCTGCTTCTTGAAGACCTCGATCAGGGCCTCCTCCTCCCGCGTGGAGGGGTCCTTCTCGAGCGTGTTCACGATGTACGGCGAGTTGTCGAAGAGGGCGAGAATCGCCTCGTTCGTCGACGTGTCGAGGGCGAAGCCGGTCGACGGGTCCTCGGCGGGGAGAGCGCGGAGGAGCGTCGTGATCGGCAGCTTGCGCTTCCGGTCGATGCGGGCGTAGACGATGCCCTTCTTGTCGATCTCGAGCTCGAGCCACGAGCCGCGGCTCGGCATCAGGTTCGCGGTGAAGACCTGCTTCGTCGGGTCCTTCGGCTCCATCAGATAGGCGCCCGGCGAGCGGACGAGCTGCGTGACGATGACGCGCTCGGTGCCGTTGATGATGAAGGTGCCGAACTCGGTCATCATCGGGAAGTCGCCCATGAAGACCGTCTGCTCCCGGATCTCGCCCGTGTCCTTGTTCACGAACCGGACGGTCATCGAGAGCGGGGCCTGGTAGGTCAGGTCCTTCTCGCGGCACTCCTTGATCGAGAACTGCGGCTCGCCGAACTGGTAGTCGCCGAACTCGACGGCGAGGGAGCCGGTGTAGTCCTCGATCGGCGAGATGTCGTCGATCGTCTCGCGGAGGCCCTCGTCCAGGAACCACCGGAACGAGGCCTTCTGGATGTCGATGAGGTTGGGGAGGTCGAGGACGTTTTCGATACGGGAAAAGGACTTGCGCGCGCGGGGCGGAGCGACCTTGGTGGTCAAAGAAGAAGCCTCCCTTGGGGGACGTGCGAAATCAGGCGGTTTCAGGCGGGATCAAGCGTGCGGGAAATGCGGACGTGCGGAACGTCGGCGCAACCCGTCAGGGTACCGGACGACACCCCTCCACCGCAAGCGAAAGCGGCGGCGGTTCGCCGGTATGCCGCCGAAATGTAGCGCGTCCGGGCCCTCCCGTCCAGCGAGGGCCCGGACGCAGCGGGGACCTGGTGCCGTCAGCCCCCCGGGCCGGTGGTCGTGGTGCCGGTCGTCGTCGGCGGCCGATGGCCGTGGTGATGGCCGTGGTGGCCGCCGCCGTCGTCGTCTTCGCGGCCGCCCTTGCCGGTCGTCGTCGTGCCGGTCGAGGTCGTCCCGGTCGTCGTCCTCGGCGTGAACGCATGCAGCATCACGCCCCGGCCGGCGACGCTCGACGCGCCGGTGAGGCAGCCGTCGAACGAGGCCGCGACCGTCTGGCCGGCCCCGCCGACCGCGACCGTCACGACCTGGCCGGGCGCGAGCGCGCCGTTCGGGCCCGACTTCGTCACCGTCACGACGACCGTCTGCGGGCTCGAGGCGGTGCCGAACGCATGGACGCGCCGGCACGACGTGGTGCCGGTCGTCGACGTCGACTGGAACTTCCCGTGCTGCGGCTTGCCGCTGTTCGCCAGGGCGTACGAGGCGCCGAGGCCGGCGAGGGCGAGGACGGGCAAGAAGAGGATGCGCGCTTTCATCGGGCTCCTTCCGGGTCTCCTCCGACTAGACGCTCGGTATCGGCCCCTCTTGCGGTGAGACGTGTAAGCCGTCCGTAAAACGCGGAACGGGCGCCTGCCGGCGCCCGTTCGCGAGCGGTTCGTCCTGCCTCGAACGAGGGTGCTACTTGAGCTCGACGGTGGCGCCTGCCTCCTCGAGCTGCGCCTTGATCGAGTCGGCCTCGTCCTGGGCGACGCCCTCCTTGACCGGCTTCGGCGCCGAGTCGACGAGATCCTTGGCCTCCTTGAGGCCGAGGCCCGTGACGGCGCGGACGACCTTGATCACCTGGATCTTCTGGCCGCCGGCCGCGGTGAGGACGACGTCGAAGGAGGTCTTCTCCTCCGCCGCGGCCTCGCCGCCGGCGGGCGCGCCGGCCACGGCCGCGACCGCGACCGGAGCGGCGGCGGTGATGCCCCACTCGTCCTCGATCTTCTTCTTCAGCTCGACGAGCTCGAGGACCGACATCTTCCCGAGCGAGTCGAAGATTTCGTCTACGGCTGCCATTACTCGTTCTCCTCCGTTACGGGGCTTTCGGGTTCCGGGTCGGCGGACGCTGTGGCGTCCGCCTCGGTGGGTGCCTCGGGTTCCTCGGCCGGTTCGGCCTCGGCCGCCGGTGCGGCCTCGGGCTCGGCCGCCGTTTCGCCACCCAGCTGGTCGATGCGGGCGTCGATCAGCCCGACGAGGTTCTGGAGCGGGGCGTTGACGAGGCCGAGGAACGCGGTGAGCGGGGCGACGATCGCGCCGAGCACCTGGCCGCGGAGCACGTCGATCGGCGGCAGCGTCGCGAGGCTCTCGACGTCCTCCGCCGAGACGGTGCGGCCCTGCATCACACCGCCGCGGATCACGAGCACCTTCGTGTCGCGCGCCGAGTCCGCGAGCGCCTTCGCCGCGGCGACCATGTCGCCCTCGGACTCGATGAACGCGATCGCGCTCGGGCCCTCGAGGAGCGCCAGCAGCGCGTCCGCGCCCGCCGCCTCGGCCGCCCGCCGCGTCAGCGTGTTCTTGACGACGGAGAACCGCGCGCCGCTCTCGAGGAGCTTCGTGCGGAGGTCGTCGATCTGCGGCATCGTGAGGCCGCGGTAGTCGGCGACGAGGAGCGTGTCGGACGTCTTCAGACGCTCCGTGAGCTCCGCGACGACCTGCTCCTTGTCCTCTTTCTTCACCGACTCACCTCCTTTGAACGAATCGAGCCCGCACGCAGGCGGGCTCGGAGGCGAGTCGAAACTCGGTCACCTGAGCCGCCTCGGCTGGACTTCCGCCGCTTGCGCGGCCGCCAACTGTCTTCGGCGACGGGCTGTTGTCCGCCGAAGGGTAGCGGAAGGGTTGACACGCCTGGGATCGCGGCGCATATTCGGTCCCTCCAAGGGGGAGCGGGCATGGTCGGAGGTCGCCGTTGGGGTCGGCGGGCCGCGTTGGTGGCGGCGTCGGTCGCGTGCGCACTCTTCGCACCCGCCGCGGCGCGCGCTTTCACGATCGTCGGCACGCAGTCGGGCCCCGTCTGGTGGTCGCCGGACACCGTGGCGTACTTCGACCCGGGCGAGGTCTGGTCGGTCTCCGACTGGTACGGGACGACGACGCTGTCCGGCGTCGGCGGGACGCTCGCCTTCTCGAGCCTCCACGAGGGACTCTGGAACCTCCAGAGCAACCCGACGCCGAGCACGACGCAGTACTTCTCGTTCGGACTGGACTTCACGGCGCCGGTCTCCGGCGGGCTCAGCTGCCACGTCTCCGCGAGCGGCTGGTGCACCAGCGGGTTCACGATCAACCCGCTGCCGACCGACCCGCTCGCGCCGAGCGCCGACCACTCGTCGGGCGTCGACCACTCCGAGCTCAGTGTCAACGGCGGCCCGTGGAGCGCGTTCAATCCCGCGAGCCCGACCGCCGTCCAGGGGCAGAACACGATCCAGTGGCGCGCCGTCGACATCGCCGGCAACGTCGAGAGCGCGCACACCGCAACCTTGCGGCTCGACACGCAGGGGCCGGCGCCGAACATCTCCCTCTCGGGCCCGCTCGGCACGAACGGCTGGTACACGGGCCCGGTCACCGTCACGATGGCCCCGTCCGATCCGTCCCCCGGCTCGGGCGTGGGCTCGACCCAGTACTACATCGCCGACTGGCACGGCACCGACGCGCTCGCGCCGTACACCGCGCCGTTCGTCGTCTCCTCCGAGGGCAACGACTACGTTGACGGCGCGGTCACCGACGTCGCGGGGAACGAGGCGGACTTCAGCAAGGAGATCGACATCGACTCGACTCCGCCGGTCCCGGGACTCACCGTCCTGACCGGGCCGACGTACCAGGACTGGTACAAGGACACCGTCGTCGTCCACGTCTACGCGCAGGACTACAGCGTCGGCGTCCCCTCGGGCATCGACCACGCGCTGATCGGCTGGACGGCCTCGGGGCTGGGGTACGCCCCGCTGAACACCGACCTCACGATCCACGGCTTCGGGCCGACGCCGGTCCAGTACACGGCCGTGGACAAGGCCGGGAACGTGGCCCCCGTGCAGACCCAGGTGCTGAAGATCGACGGCGACCCGCCGCTGACGCAGCTCACGTTCAGCGGCGCGACGTACAACTACGCGACGGGCTGGTGGATCGGCGGCCCGCTCGTCGTCAGCGCGGACGGGACCGATCCGAACGGCTCGGGGGTCGCGACGATGAACGTGTGCCTCGACGGCTTCTGCGGCCCGTACTTCGGCTCGCACTACGCCACGTACCCGCTCGGCTTCGGCACCCACACGATCTCGGCCGTCTCGACCGACAACGTCGGCCACGTCGAGGCACCGGCGTCCTGGAACCAGGCCACGTTCAGGGTCGACCCGACCCCGCCGACGGGGAACCTCGTCGTCACCGGGACGCCGGGCCAGAACGGCTGGTACGTCTCGCCCGTCGACCTGACGATCGTGAACGCCTTCGACGGCGGCTCGGGCCTCGCCGCCGACCCGTTCCACTACCAGCTCTTCCACGGTGCGCGAACGTCCTTCAACGGGACGTACCACGACGCGACCGAGGGCCCGCTGACGTTCGACGCGGACATCGCCGACGCCGCGGGGAACGTGACGCAGCTGCCCGAGCAGAACATCCGGATCGACACGCAGCCGCCGGACGTGACCCTCTACACGAGCGTCTTCCCGGGCGACGCCGGCTGGAGCAGGCTCGTCTCCCTCAACAGCCTGAGCGCGACCGACCCGTTCCCCGGATCCGGCCCCCAGGCGCCGCAGTTCTCGGTCGACGGCGGGCCGTGGCAGGACCAGAGCGTCATCAGCTCACAGGACGGCGACTACTACCTGCCGGACGGCACGCACACCGTCGACTACCGCGTCTCCGACTACGCCGGCCACACGACCCAGAAGTCGCAGAGCTTCACGATCGACCAGACCCCGCCCGACGTCACGTGCACCCTGCACGCGCCGAGCACGTGGCCCACGGACGGGAGCCTCGTCCCGGTGAGCGTCGACGTCTCGGTCGCCGACGCGCTCTCGGGGCCGGACGGCTTCACGTTCCTCGGCATGTACAGCAACGTCGACAACGACCCGATCGCGGCCGGCGAGGCGGCGGGCTGGGACGTCGGTGCCGCCGACACGAGCGGCCAGCTCGCGGCGCTGCCCGGCCGGACGTACACCCTCGTCTTCGACGGGAAGGACGTCGCCGGCAACGACGGGACGTGCGCCGTGGAGGTCACGGTGCCGGGCGCGACCGGCGCGGCGCTCATGAGCGGCAACGTGACGCTCCCCGACGGGTCGGCCGCGCAGATCGACGTCCGGCGTGACGCGACCGGCACGCTCTCGGGCGCGGGCGTCTCCTTCCAGGGCGCAGGGCTCGACGTCCAGTCGGCGACGATCGACGACGCCGAGCTGCTCGGCTCGAACGGCTACGTCGCGGGCACGCTCGCCGACGGCTCGCGGTTCACCCTGCTCCTCCACGACGGCGGGACGGGCGGCGGCGACTCCTTCCGGCTGATCCTGCCGGACGTCGGCTACGACTCCGGCGTGCTCGCGCCGGCGACCGGGGACATCGTCGTCACGCAGAACACGACCCCGCCGGACACGACGCCGCCGGTGCTGAAGCTGCCGCGCCCGATCACGGTCCAGGCGACCGGCCCGCACGGCGCCGTCGTCACCTACGCGGCGACCGCGACCGACGACCGCGACCACAACCCGAGCGTGAGCTGTTCACCCGCCTCCGGCAGCACGTTCCCGCTCGGCCGGACGACGGTGGCGTGCACCGCGACCGACGCCTCCGGGAACGCCGCGCACGGCTCGTTCGGCGTCACCGTCGTGGACACGATCGCGCCCAGGGTGAACGCCGCTCTCGTCCCGCTCCGCGGCCGCGGCAACGATGACCGCTACACGGTGCAGTGGACGTGCACCGACGCGGTCGGCGTCGTCTCGCAGGCCGCCGACATCGACCTCGTCCGCGTCACGAACGGCCAGGTCGTCGAGCTCGACCACGCCTGGTCGCCGATCCGCTCCAAGATCGGAAAGGACGGCGTCCTCGTGATCCAGGCGCCGCTCTTCATCGTCGTCGTCACCTGCCGCGACGCGGCCGGCAACACCGGCATCGACGCCGCGCTGCGCTAGGCCGGAACGGCGTCCGCGGGCTGCCCGTCGAGCTCCTCGGCGATCCCGCGCGTCCGCGCCGGGTCGACGTGGATGCCCGGGCCCATCGTCGGCGCGAGCGTGATCTGCCGGATGTAGCGGCCCTTCGCCGCGGCCGGCTTCGCGCGGACGATCTCGTCGACGACGGCGGCGTAGTTCTCGACGAGCGCGCGCTCGTCGAAGCTCTTCTTGCCGATCGAGACGTGGACGTTCGCGCCGCGGTCGGTGCGGTACTCGAGCTTGCCCGCCTTCGCCTCGCCGACCGCCTTGCCGACGTCGAAGGTGACGGTGCCCGTCTTCGGGTTCGGCATCAGGCCGCGCGGGCCGAGGATCCGGCCGAGCCGGCCGACGTTCCCCATCTGGTCCGGCGTCGCGATCGCGACGTCGAAGTCGGTGAAGCCCTCCTCGATCCGCTTCGCGAGGTCGGCCGAGCCGACGACGTCCGCCCCGGCCTCCTGCGCCTCGCGGGCCTTGTCGCCCTCGGCGAAGACGGCGACGCGGACGTCCTTGCCGCTCCCGTGCGGGAGCATCAGCGTGCCGCGGAGCTGCTCGTCGGCGTGCCGGACGTTCAGCCCGAGCCGGAAGTGCACCTCGACCGTCTCGTCGAACGTCGGCCCGTCGAGCGACTTCAGCAGCCGGACGGCCTCGACCGGCGAGTAGAGCTTCTCGCGGTCGATCGCCGCGCGCGCGTTCCGGTACTTCTTGCCGTGCTGTGCCATTAGCGGTTGCCTCCCGAACAGATCGTGCGCCGGGGCGGCGAAAACCGAGCAGCGCAAGGACGCAGGGAGCATTCGTAGCCGGAGGCTACGGATGCGACCGAGGACGCGGCGATGCGACGGTTTGCAGCCGCATCCGGCGTGCGAGCGGTGAGCGAGGCGGCCGCCATCACAGATCGACCTCCACGCCCATCGAGCGGGCGGTGCCGGCGATGATCAGCGCCGCGTGGTCGACGTCGCGCGCGTTCAGGTCCGGGAGCTTCGTCTCGGCGATCGCGCGCACCTGGGCGCGCGAGAGCCGGCCGACCTTGTTCCGGTTCGGCTCGGCCGAGCCCTTCTCGAGCCGCAGCGCCTCCTTGATCAGGACGGCCGCCGGCGGCGTCTTCGTGATGAAGGTGAACGAGCGGTCCTCGTAGACCGTGATCTCGACCGGCGTGATGCGGCCGTTCTGGTCCGCGGTCTGCGCGTTGAACGCCTTGCAGAACTCCATGATGTTGACCCCGTGCTGGCCGAGCGCGGGGCCGACCGGCGGCGCCGGGTTGGCCTGGCCGCCGGGGATCTGGAGCTTGATCAGAGTCAGGACTTTCTTCGCCACTTGGAATCCTTCTAGTCGAGCTTCTTCACGTTGTCGAATCCGACCTCGACCGGCACCTGCCGCTCGAAGATGTTCACCATCACCTGGAGCTTCTGCTGGTCCGCGTTCACGTCGGTGATCTCGCCGTCGAAGTCCGCGAGCGGGCCCGACGTGATCTTCACGGACTCGCCGAGCTGGAACTCCACCTGCGCGCGGGCGGGCGCCGCCGAGCCGGAGCCGGTGTGGAGGATCCGGTCGACCTCGGGCTGCGAGAGCGGGACGGGCTTCGAGCCGGCGCCGACGAACCCGGTCACGCCCGGCGTGTTCTTCACGACCGTCCAGGCGTCGTCGTTCAGGTCCATGTTCACGAGCACGTAGCCCGGGAGGACGCGCTTCTCGGCCGTCACCTTCTGGCCGTCCTTCGTCTCGATCACCTGCTCGGTCGGGACGACGACGCGCCGGAAGCGCGGGCGCTGGTTCATCGACTCGATCCGGTGCTCGAGATTGGCCTTCACCTTGTTCTCGTGCCCGGAGTAGGTGTTGATCACGTACCAGCGAAACATCTCGTCCTCTCGCTCCCCTTTACCGCAGCACGATGTGCTGGACGACGTACTGCCAGACCTGGTCGTTCAGCCAGAGGAAGACGCCGACGATCACGCAGGCGATGATCACGACGGCGGTGCCGCTGACGACACCCTTCTGGCTCGGCCACTCGACCTTCTTCAGCTCGGCGTAGGACTCCTGGATGAAGCGCACGGTGCCCGAGCCGGGCACGTGCCGCTCCTTCTCCGGGCCGCCGCTGCGCTTCCGCTCCGGCTGCGGCTCGACGTTCGCGTTCTCGACCGGGCGCGCGGGCGGACGCGGCGGCGGGCCCCCTGCGAGGGCCGGCTCCTGCTGGGCGCGCCGGGCGCGCCGCTGCTGACGCGTCTGCCGGGCCATCTCGGGCCTAGCGCGTCTCCCGGTGCACGGTGTGGCACCCGCACCAGCGGCAGTACTTCTTGAACTCGACGCGGTCGGGCGAGTTCCGCTTCGACTTGTTCGTCTGGTAGTTCCGCCGCTTGCATTCGGTGCACGCGAGCGTGATCGCGACTCTGACTCCGGTTGCCATTTCCTTTGCTTTCGCCTCGAGGTGAAAACGCGTGAGTAGCGCCGGGTGGGCTCGAACCACCGACCTCTGCATTATGAGTGCAGCGCTCTGACCAGCTGAGCTACGGCGCCCCGCGCGGGCGGAGTGTAGCGGAATCCGGCTTGGCTCCTGCACACTCCGGCCCGTGGAGATCTACGTCACCGGGGCGGACGGGTTCATCGGCGGGCACGTCGTCCGCGTCCTCCGGGAGCGCGGCGCCGAGGTGCGGACGGACTTCGTCGACCTCACCGATTCGGCCGGGCTCGAGCGCGTGATCCGGGGCTGCGAGGCGGTCGTCCACGTCGCCGCCCTCTACTCCTACGACGTCGACCCGGTCGAGATGCAGCGGGTGAACGTCGAGGGCACGCGGACGGTGCTCGACGTCTCGGCCCGGGCCGGCGTCCGGCGGATCCTCCAGACGAGCACCTGCGGGACGTGCGGGCCGGTCGCCGGGCGGCCGGCCACGGAGGACGACGGGCCGCCGGCCTGGGAGCTCGCGGTGCCGTACAAGCGGACGAAGCTCGAGGCGGAGCGGCTCGTGCTCGCGGCGGCGCGGGACGGGCTCGACGCGCTCTGCGTCAACCCGACGACGCCGGTCGGGGACGGCGACCGGCGCCCGACGCCGACCGGGGCGATGGTGGCCGCGGTCGCGCGCGGCGGCGTCGGCGCGTACCTGCCGACGACCGGGCTGAACCTCGTCGACGTCCGGGACGTCGCGCTCGGGCACGCGCTCGCGCTCGAGCGGGGGCGCGCCGGCGAGCGCTACCTCCTCGGCGGCGTCGACCTGCCCCTCCGGGACGTCTTCGCGGCGATCGCCGACCTCGCCGGACGGCCGCGCCCGCGGCTCCCCGTCCCGTTCGCCGCCGTCCGGGCGGCCGCGGCACTCGGGCTCGTGAACCGCGACGAGGCGCGGCTCGCGAAGCTGCCGATGTACTTCAGCTGGGAGAAGGCGGCGCGGGAGCTCGGCTACTCCCCCGGCCCGGTCGAGCCGGCGCTGGCGCGGGCCGTCCGCGAGGCGCTCGCTCAGGAGTAACGGTCGACGAACGCGAGCGTCCGCGCCCACGCGTCCTCGGACGCGGCGAGGAAGTCCTCCTGCTTGCGGTCGAAGAAGCTGTGCGGCGCGCCCTCGTACGTCACGATCTCGTGCGGGACGCCGGCCGCGGTGAGCGCCGCGTCGAACTCGGCGTTGTGCTCGGCCGTGATGTTCTGGTCGTCGCCGGCCTGGAGCGCGAGGATCGGCGCGGCGATCTCGGCCGCGCGCTGCGTCGGGCCGGCCAGGCCGTTCCGCTCCGCCGGCATCCCGTAGAAGCCGACCGCGCCGGCGAGGCCGTGGCCCGCCGTCGCCGCGAGCCACGAGTTCCGGCCGCCGAAGCAGAAGCCGACGGTGAAGATCTTCCGGCAGCCCCGGCGCTCCAGCTCCTCGACCGAGGCGCGCACGTCCAGCTGGACGGTCTCCGGGGTGGTCTTCTGCACCTCGGCCATGTAGTCCCAGTCGTTCTCGCGCTTCTCGATCCCGGCGGTGCGACCGAAGTAGTCGAACGCGAGCGCCGCGTAGCCGCGCTCGGCGAAGCGGAGCGCGAGCTCCTCGTAGAAGCGGTAGAGCCCGCGGACGTCCGGGAGGATCACGATCCCGACCCCGGACGGCTCCTCCGGCGAGGCGAGGAACGCGCCGAACCGGTTGCCGTCGGCCGCCTCGAGCACGAGGTCGTCGTGGGAGACGGCGGCCCCGGAGATGACCGGGATCGGCGGCTCGGAGTCGAGCTCGAAGCACATCCGGCAGGACCTTAGATGGCAGGAGGTCCGCGGCGGGCGGCGTACACGTTTCGGGCGATGGCGGAGCAGTCGCATCGCGAGGAGATGAGCGCCGCGATCCGCGCCCAGCGCGAGCGGCAGGCACGGCCGCGCACGATCGCGGGCGCGCCCGACCCGGAGCCGCCGGCCGCGGAGGCGGAGGCGCCCGAGCCCGCCGACGCGCCGCCGCCGGACGAGCCGGAGCCGCCGAAGCGCTTCTTCTCGCGCTTCCGCTAGGTCATACGCGGTTCATACGGCCCGCAGCCCGTTTCCACCATCGGAGTGCGAGTGAATCCACGCGTGGCGGTCGTCCTCGTCAGCGATCCCGACGCGCACTGGAAGCTCGCGCTCACGGCGATCGTCGAAGCCCTCGGGCACACGGTGGTGGACGACCTCGACGTCGGCCCGGTCGACGCGGTGGTCGTCGAGCCGCTGTCGCGCGACTCGATCGCGCTCGCCCGCGAGGCCCGCGAGCGCGAGGCGCGCAAGATCCCGGTCGTCTGCGTCACGAGCGGCCGCCGGGTCATCTCCGGCTGGCTGCTCGAGCCCGTCGCCTACCTCGAGAAGCCCGTCGTCGTCGGCCCGTTCGTCCGCGCCCTCGAGCGCGCGCTGAAGAAGAAGAGCAAGGCGAGCGCGAGCTAGACGGCGGGCCGGAGCGCGAGGCCCCGGCCCGCCGGTCGCCGTCTAGTGGTGCAGGTCGGACCACCAGTCGAAGTAGTGGCCGTCGACGCTGCCGACGCCGGTGACGTCGTCCCAGCCGCGGTTCGTCTGGAGCGAGGAGTCCTGGTCGAACGTCCGGACGGAGTAGACGACCCCGTCGTCGCCGTTCTGGCCGTTGACGTAGTCCGGGCGGACGTTGCCCGGGTCGCCCTGCGGCGTCACGTCGTAGAACTCGCCCGGGATCCGCGCGAGCGCGTAGATCGTCGGGTTCGCAAACCCGATCCGCCGGCCGCCCTCGTTCGCCTGGGCGACCGCCTGGGCGCCTGCGAAGAGCGGTGAGGCAAGGCTCGTCCCGCCGATCCGGTACTCGCCGTAGTGCACCCCGGGCGGCCCGAAGCGGCTCGGCAGCGAGAAGCTCTGCGTCTCGCCGACGAGCATGCCGGTCGTCGGGTCGGCGTCCATGCCGACGTCCGGCACGGCCCGGCCCGTCGTCCCGCGCGGCACGATCCCACGCTGGTACGACGGCAGCCCGAACAGCTGGCTGATCCCGCCGCCGGCCCCGTACCAGAACCCGAGCGGGTTCCACGTGCTGCCGTCGGACGAGAGGCTGTACTTCTCCGTGCCCCACCCGGTCTCGAACATGCGGTTGTCCCGCCGGTCGACGGCGAGCGACGTGCCGCCGACCGAGGTGACCCACGGGTCGCTCGTCGGGAACTCCGTCTGCGCGTAGCCGAATGCGGCGAGGTCGTCGCCGTTGTCGCCCGAGGAGAACATGAAGCCGATCCCCTGGACGGCGCCCTGCTTGAAGACGGACTCGTACGCCGCGATCGTGGTGCTGTCGACGTTCTGGACGAGGTTGCCGTTGTCGTCGACGTAGAAGGTCACGTCGCCCCACGAGTTGGTGACGATCGACGCCTTGTTGTCGTGGACGATCTGCGCGAGCTGCGCGAGCAGGTCGTCGTCGAAGCAGCTGGCGGCGCCGTAGTAGAGGACGTTGGCGCCGGGTGCCATCGCGTGCACGGCCTCGATGTCGAGGATCTCCTCGCCGTACCAGCCGTTGCCGCCGCAGTCGTCGCCCGTCGACGCGTCCTCGGGGACGCTGCGATCCTGGAACTGACCGGGTGCGAAGGGCCGGTCGCCGTGCCGCGTCGCGTACCGGTTCGCGTCCGAGAGCAACCTCGGAGAGTCGTAGGCGTCGGTGATCGCGACGGTCTGGCCGTGGCCGAGACTCCACGCCGGCCCGAAGCCGTCGACGCCGTAGGCGCCGCGCAGCTGGTCCGGCGTGTAGCCGCACACCGCGTACGGGAGCGTCTGGTGCTGGAGCTTCGGCAGCGTCCTCGCCGTCTGCTGACCGTACGAGTCGGAGCACGGCGTGGCGTTGACGAATGCCGGCTCCGGGCCGAAGTCGGCGGGCTTCATCGCATGGCCGTAGGTGCTGAGCCCGGTGACAGCGGTCACAAGCCCGGCAAGCGAATCCGGCACGGAAACGTCGGCTACCGGCGCCTGCGCCTGCGTCCCCTTGACGAGATAGTCGGCGAGCGTCGTGCCGAACGCCGTCGCGGCAGCGGCTGCGCTGCCGGCGACCTCGACGAAGTGGTTGTCCGGACCGGTCGCGGTGACGGCGAGGCCGGACTGCGTCAGCCATTGCGTGACCTGGCCGACCTGCGCAGCGGTCGGCGCGAACTGCGCCGCGTACTGGTCCTCGGTGATGAACTGTCCGTACTGTGCGCTCGACGGATCGCTGACTGCCTGCGCCAGCGCGTCGAGCTGGTCCGAGTTCCGCGGCGCGAGCCAGACCCGTGCATGGACGGACGAGCTCGCCGGAACCACGGCGGTCTGCGGCACTGCGGTCGTCCACGCGGGCTTCGTGCCCGGCAGGACGTGACGGCTCGATCCGAACGGGCCGTTCGTCTTCGCCGAGGCTCCTGCGGTGACGATCAGGGCCGCGATCATCGTCGCGCCACCAAGGGCAACGACGACGCGCGCAAAGCGATTCGACGTCATGTGACGACTCCTCCCCCTCCCAGGGTTGTGCGCCGGGCCCCACACCCGGCCGACGGATGGTGAACCACTTCGGGTTGCGCTGCAACTCGAACCGACGGTGGTACCCTGGACGCGTGCTCAGGGCCGTCTGCGCTGTCGCCTGCGGCGCGGTTCTCGCAACCGGAGCTGCCTCGGCCGCCGTGCCGCCGGGGACCGACATGTCCGACTTCGCGACGGCGGCGCTGTCGAGCCCGAAGGCGGGCGCGAAGCCCGTCTCGCTCGTCGTCTCGCTCCACACGGAGCTCCAGTGCGGGAAGCTCCGCGCCGGTCTCCTCGCGCTGACGTTCCCGAGCGGCTTCGCCCTGCCCGCGACGGTCGGCCCGTCGGCCGTCCTCGTCGACGGCGTGAAGCCGTCGAAGGTGACGCTCACCGGCCGGACGCTCTCGATCACGATGCCGGTCCGCACCGGCGTCATCTGCATGGTGATCGGGCCCGGCACGGCGAAGATCCTCGTCACGAAGGCGGCGCAGCTCGGGAACCCGAGCGCGGCGGGCGTCTACACGCTCGGCGTCCGCTACCGCACCGAGACGCTCGGCGCGAAGCTGACGATCACGGCGTAGGCCGGCTGCACGCGCCCGGGTCGGGCACGTAGCGCGGCACCGCGGCGACCGCGTTGTTCGACGCGAAGCCGCGCGCGAAGCGTCCGGCGTCGCAGAGCGGGACGCGGAGCGTCGTCACGCGGCCGGCCGGAAGCTCTCTCGTCGCCACGGGGCGGTGGTGGTCGTAGAGCGTGAACGTGCCCGGCTTCACCGCGCTGACCGTCGTGAGGCGGAGCTCGACCCAGCCCGTGTGCGAGGCCTTCGGCCAGAGCCAGATCCCGCCGGCGTTCAGGAGCATCCCGTTGTCGAGCCGCCCCCACATCAGGAGGGACAGGCGCGCGGCGCCGTTCGGCTGCCACAGGCTCACGGGACCGCCCGTCGCGAGCCGGCGCGCGTCGGCGAGGCGTGCCGTCGTCGCCGAGTTGTCGAGAACGACGGCCTGCGTCACGGGGCGGCCGTCGTGGAGCAGCGTCCCGGCCCCGTCGACGTCGACGGCGGGCGTCGCGAACTTGTCCGGCGCCTGCGCGCCCGGCATCAGGTAGACGCGACCGACGGAGCGGTTCCAGAAGAGCGTCTCGAGGATCACGTCGCGCGGGCTTCCCGGCGACGCGACGAACGCCGGGTGGCCCGCGTGGGCGTCGTCGATCCACGTGAGGTCGGCGGGCAGCGACGCGCGGACGATCGAGTTCGTCAGCCGCTCGTACGAGAGCGCACCGGCCGCGATCGCGACGGCGAAGAGCGCCGACGCCGCGAGCGCCGCGGTCTGCACGCCGCGGCGCCGCGCGACCGCGGCGATCCCGAGCGCGACGGCTGCGGTTGCCGCGACGGCGAAGAGGAGCGAGCCGCTGCCCTGGTTCCCGACCGCGAGCTCGAGCCGGCGGACGGCGCCCTGCAGCGGCGCGGGCGACGTCTGCGCGGCGACGTACCCGGCGAGCGGGACGACCGCCGCGAACGCGGCGAAGGCGGCGGCGACGGCGGCCTCGGCGTGCCAGCGCCGCTGCGTCCGCGTCATCCGGAGCCCGAACGCGACCCCGAGCAGCGGCACCGCATAGAAGAGGTAGCGCTCCTGGAGGAGCTTCACGTCGCCGAAGAAGCACGCCTCGAGGATCAGCGCGCCGACGAAGACCGCGGACACCGTCGCGAATGCGAGCTCGGCGCGGAAGCGCGGGCGGACGAGCGCGAGCGCGCCGCCGACGAGCGCGGCCGGGACGATCACGACGCCGGCCGAGAGAAGCAGGACATAGAGGTCGACGGGCGCGATCCTCCAGCTGCCGAGCAGCGCCGCGCGCGACGGCAGGAGCGTCGCGTAGTAGCCGACGCTGCCGCTCGCGGCGACCGCGACGCCGCCGAGCAGCTGCAGCGCGACGAGGGCTGCGAGGACGCGCTGGCGGCGGAGCGCCGCGCGGATCCCGCCGCTCCGTGCACCGACGACGACGACCGCGGCGAGCGCGCACGCGGGGATGACTGCGAGCTGCACGCGCGCGAGCGTCGCGAGCACGGCGAAGAGGAGGAATACCGCGGTCGCGCGCCCCGACGGCCGGTCGACGAGCGCGACCGCCGCCGCGATCGCCGCGAGCGCGAGCGGGTACGCGACCGGCTCGGAGAGCACCTGGCTCGAGAGCGTGAGCTGCGGCGCGACGAGCGTGAGCACGGCGATCCCCATCGCGGTGCCGTGCGCCAGCCGCATGCGGCGCGCGAGGAGATACGCGGGAATCGCAGCAAGACTGACGGCGACCGCGTTCACGACCTGGATCGCGCGAAGCGACTGCTCCACGTGCGGCAGCCACCACGCGGGCGCGGTGAGGAGCGGCTCGAGCAGCGCCGGGAAGTGCGCGGGCGTTCCGCGGACGCCCGGCGCGTGGCCCGACGCGAGCGAGCGGCCGAGCGCGGAGTAGAGGTACTCGTCCGGGAACGCGGTCGGCACGCTCCGCAACCGCGCGAGCAGCGCGTACGCGACGACGCTCAGCACGACGAGCCCGGCGAGCTGCGCGCGCGCCGAGAGCGAGATCCGCGAGACGACGACGTCGTGCTCGCCGACGCGTTCCGCAGTGCTGCTCATGGCCTCGTTGTCGGCGCCGCGGCGGCAGATCTTGAGGCGGCGCGCACGGCGGCGAAGACGCCGGCGCCGTACGTCCCGTCCGGCCGCGGCGGGATGTCGACGAGGAGGCTCGTGCGGGACGCGCGCGCCTCGCGGATCAGGCCGGCGAGCCGCGCCGGGGTCTGCGGTACGTCCTTTCCGTCCCAGAACCACGTCGGCCCGAGCGCGATCGCCGACTGGTGCGCGAGCCTCGAGACGGGCGTCTGCGGCCAGCCCGCCGGCGGATGGCCCGGGAAGCCCGCCTCGAACGTCTGGTAGTCCTCGCCCGGCAGCGGCAGGTGGTGATGGTTCGTCGTCACGAGCGCCCACGGCTGGAGCCGGTGGACGAGCGCGTAGAGGCTCTCGAGCTGCGCGTTCGAGAAGCGATGGTCCCAGGTCCCGTCGAACCACACGCCGGCGACCGGGCCGTACCCGGTGAGGAGCTCGCGCAGCTGCGTCCGGGCCTCGACGAGGTATGCGCCGGCGCGGTACGTCGGCTCGTGCAGGTCGAGCGTCGAGTAGTAGAGGACGAGCCGCAGGTGCGCGCGGCGGGCGGCGGGCGCGAGCGCCTTCAGGATGTCCCCGTCGCTCGGCTGCCCCCACGCGGCGACCGGGCTGTGCCAGAGCGTGTACCCGTCGTGGTGCTTCATCGTGACGGCGATGTACGACGCGCCGGCGTCGCGCGCGAGGCGGACCCAGTCGGCGACGGCGGCGTCGACGCTCGGACGGAAGCGGCGCGCGACCGCCGGATAGCCCGGCGCGTGGACGCCCTTCCACCACGCGTCGTTCGTCGGCGCGGCGAGCAGCGACGACGGGCCGTAGTGGATGAAGACGCCGAGCGGCGCCGTGCGGAACCAGCGGAGCGCGTCGGCGCGCGTCTCGCGGTCGGCGCGCCGGAGCGCCGCGTCGCGGCGCATCTGCGCGGGAAGCTCCGACGCGGCGATCCGCTCGATCGCCTCCGCGCGCGTCGGCGGCGCGGCGTGCTTCGCAGCGTTGTGCGCGCTCCGCGAGCCGAGCGAGGCGAGCATGCCGATCGCGAGGAGCGCGATGAATGCGACGGCGACCGCCGGGACGACACCGCGCTGGACGAGCACCGAGACGCTCCCTCGCTCCGGCCTAGTTGCGGCAGTTGTTGACGGGATGGATAGGGCGCTTCATCGGCTGTCTGGTGGCTGGTTGCAAGTCCGTTCCCAGGTCGAGTGGGGGTGGCACCCGGAGTAGCTGCAAGTAGACCGTGAGCCCTTTCCCCGCGCGGGTTTGCTGGCACGTGGTCTACCCAACGGTTTCACCCATGGAATCGGCCGGTGTCCGGCCTGGGTAGTTATCGGCGCATACCGTGGCGGGCATGAGCACACGACGAAAGCCAATGCCCCCGCAGGACGGTCAGCGCTTTTCCGATCCCGCCGCCGACCCCGTGTATCGGGCGATTACCTCGCTCGACGAGGCGTCCCAGCTGGCCGTTCTCCGCGAGTTACAGCGGAAGCTGCTGGCAGAAGACATCTCGGTCGCGGGCACCGAAGCGACCCGAGAGGCGCACGCGATCACGGTGCTCCAGCTCGCCGCGGCAGAGCTCGGACATTCACCCTCGGTCAGCGAGTACCGGGAGCTCTACAAGCGCTACCGCACGAAGGGGTGGCCGGACGACACGTCTGTGCGTCGGTGGCTTGGAGCCGGCTCGTGGAACGCTGCCCTGCGGCGGGCGCACCTCGAGCCGAGACCGGACGGCGATGTGATCGTCTTCCAGCAAGGCCCGCACTATTCCGACGAGGAAGTCATCGCGGCCCTGCGCGAATGCAGGATCGATCTCGGCCACGTTCCGACCTGGCCGCAGTACCGCGCCTGGGTCGGCCGCCCAGACATCGACCGCCGACCGGGGCGCAGACCGCGCAGCTTCGCGGTTTTCCAGAACCGGTTTGGGAACTTCTTCGAAGCCCTCCGCGCCGCGGAGCTCATCCCTGGTGATGCGGCGCACGGGATCGTCTCGACGATCGGTTTGCGGCGGGCTGAGTACCGAACCTCCGACGACGCGATCCGCGACGGGATACGCGAAGTCGCCGCGCGGATCGGGAGATCGCCCCGCGTACGCGAGTACATCCGACACCGACTCCTTATCTATAAGGAGACCCTCGCCGCCGGGCAGCCGCGCGCGATCCCGTCCTATAACACGATCAACCGGCGCTTCGGCTCTGAGTGGGATTCCTGCCTTGTCTGGGCCGGCCTGCAGCCGCTCGGTGGTCGCGCGACCAGCAGCCACCCCCGTCCTCCTCGCCAGCGGTCGCCGCGCCGCGTGAGCGATGAGACGATGCAGGGCGCGATCCGTGAGGCCTTCGACGCTATTGGTGAGCCGTTCACCGTCCATGCGTACATGGAATGGCGCAGGCGCCGCCTTGCCGAGCTGCCCTACTGGGAGCACTATCGATACCCGAGCCACCACACCTTTTGGATGCGATACCGACTCTGGGCCGCGGCCTGCGACGCGGCTCTCGCCGCCTGAACTAAGGACGAGCGGTTCGTTGACCGACCACGCAGTTGCGACATCGACGCTTCAGCAGACCGCGGTTCTCCGAACGCTCGAGCGGATGCTCGACGGCCTCTCGCCACAGGCCTGCCGCGAGCTCGAGCGCGCACTGATCGCACATACCTCCCAACTGTCATCAGCCCGCGACCGCCGGCGAGGCGAACTCGGCGCCCTCTCCGAGATGCTCCACGAACTCGCCCTCCCGGCAGGCGGCTCATACACGCTGGTCCAGCAGATCGACTACGACCGAAACCGCCCACTGGACGCGCCCCGCGGCGCCCTCCTTACCGAACGCTACGGCGGCTGGAGAAAAGCCTGTCGCGCCGCCTACAGCATGCTCCCCGACGGCCGCCCCCGTGGCCCGTCCAACCCGTGGCCAGGCCGACGCCGACACCCGAACAACCACCGCCCCTACACATACGACGAAGTCATCGCCGCCGTCCGACGATGCGCCCTCGAACTCGCCTGCAGACCCAGCTCAACCACCTACATGCGATGGGTCGAACGCAAACGCCAACACGCACACACTCTCGGCGTCGACCCACGCATCCCAACCATCAACACCGTCTACCGCCACTTCCACGACACACGCGACGACCGACGCCGCTGGCAACGAATCGTCGTAACGGCCGCAATCACCGACCAACAACTCACAGACGCCTTCACCACACGCATCGGCCTCGACGACGTCCACCTCACGGTCGCCGACGAACTCGACCACGACTCTTGGAACCTGCTCCTCGGAGCCGGCCTCACAGCACCGTCAATCGAACTGCTGCGCTCAGGCCAAGCCCACGAACTCGTCCTCCCGCAGGCCGTCATCGCGGCCCGAACCCTCGACTGCTCACTCGACTACCTCAGCGGCCACACGACCGAACGCGGCCGCCCACCCCACGAGAACACCCGCTTCGACCACGAGCGCTACCAGCAACGACGACGAGAAGTCGGCATCAACGCAGAACGCATCCGCGACACCCTCCAACTCTTACCGCGCGAAGCACGGCAACTCGCACTCGGACGCTACCAGCCACGCCTCCGGGAACTAGCCGTCCTCGAACAACTACTCAGACTCCCGCACCGCAGGCTGCTAGCTGGCTAGCGCTCCTCGCCTGACGGCTCGCCCCTCACCATCTACTAAACGAGCGCGAATCCCGTTATCGCGACACCCACCACGATACGAAACAGTGGACCGAGAGCGCGTCGCGCGCTGACGACGCCTGCGACGTTTTTCCGAGCCACTAACCCGAACAGTCCCGACGCGACCAGGGCAAGCCCCGATAGCAAGACGAGAGCTAAGCGCCAAGACACGGAGTGACCCCCCGATTGGCGCTGTTTTCGTTGTCGATCTAGTCGAAGCCACAGCCAGTCGCGCTCACAGCGATCCGTCAGGGTGACCGGGCGATGAATGCGAGCGATCCAGCCAGCACCGCTAGGAATGCCGTTACCGCCATCAAGACGGTTCCACCAAGGACATACCCGCTGATCGCGCCGACGGCGGTTAGGCATGTGAGCAGCCACGCCTCGAGTCTGCGTGACATGGACTCACCACCACTTCTCTTGGCCAATCCAGCTTTGACCAATAGAGCAGCGAGAACGAGCGATACGAGTGTCAGGCCGCTCAGCCAGGCAGCATTCGTACCGTGGGCGATGCCAGCGCTCACCCCAAAGATGGTGTATGCGCCGATTGCACCGCCGGCTAGAGCGAGGATGGATCGACTCATGTCATTCGGATGGTCGGAAACTGCCGCGACAGGTTCGGTCCGCTAGTAACGCTCTGACACCGAGTCGGAGGCGAGATGTTCATGCGAGCGTCATGTGCAGATCCCGTCGGCTTCAGTCGCGAGGGAGCCAACGCCGGGCATCCCGAACACCAAACAGGCCCACAACGCCAGCTAGGAGCAAGCCGGCGCCGACCCACCGAGACCCCGAGATTGCACCGGTGAGGTAGCAGATTCCGACCAGCGCGCAGACGACCGATGCGAGAACAAGTGACCACCATCCGAACCGCATCGCGGCTTTTTCGCTGTTACCCATCGGTTCGATCATCCTCCTCCTGACGCGATCTGCCTCGACTGAACGATGCAGATGTAGGTCAACCCTTCTGCCGGGACTAGGCCGTACGCACCTGCTTTCATCACCGTCACCGGTCGGTCAATCGTCGTTAGGAGTCCCCACCCACTCGGTGCACCGGATTCCGACGTTTCGACTGACCAGCCCCCTGTGTTTGGTCCACCTGGTCTGAGGGGCCGGCCTCCTGGGCGCTCGGGCTGGGTGGAGGTTTTGTGGTCCGGTGGTTGTGAGGGGGGTTGCTCTCACGTGCTGCTCTCGTTGCTCGCTCTCCACTCCTCTGCGTATTGGAGTGGCGTCTTCATGCCGAGCCCTCGGTGGGGCCTCTCT
>DATJOZ010000069.1:0-48255 GCA_035506655.1 Gaiellaceae bacterium | reverse complement strand
CGCGATTCGGCTCTACGCCTGGGATTGCTCGAAGAGCGTCTCCCACCGCTCGAGCAGCGCGGTGAGGGCGTCGCGGGCGCGCTTGTGGGCGGCGAGGGTGTCCACGTCGGTCCAGTCGTCGGCGAGCTTCGCCTCGAGGAGCGCGACCTCCGTCTCCTGCGCGGCGATCTCCGACTCGAGGCGGTCGAGCTCGCTCGGACGCTTCGGGCGCGGCTTCGGCTTCGCCGCGGGCTTCGGCTTCGAGATCTTCTCCACCTTCGGCGCCGCTTGAGCCGCGGCGCGTGACGTCCGCTCCTCGCGGCGCCGCAGCATCTCCGCCCAGCCGCCGTCGTACGAGTGCAGCTCGCAGTCCTCGATCGCGAGCGTCCGCTCCGCCACCGCATCCAACAACGCGCGGTCGTGCGACACGAGCAGCACCGTCCCGGGGAACGCCTCGAGCGCCGCCTCGAGCGCCTCGCGCGACTCGAGGTCGAGATGGTTCGTCGGCTCGTCCAGCACGAGGAAGTTCGCGCCCGACGCGACGGTCACCGCGAGCGCGAGTCGCCGCCGCTCGCCGCCCGACAGCACCGTGACCGCCTTCTCGTGCTCGTCCCAGCCGGAAAAGAGGAACCGCCCGAGCAGCGACTGCGAGTCCGGCCGGTTCAGCCCCGTCATCGTCTGCACGCACTGCAGCACCGAGCCGCGCGTGTCGAGCTCCATCTCCTGCTGCGAGAAGTACGCGGGCTCGACGCCGTGGCCGAGCGAGAGCTTCCCCGCCGCCTGCTCGCGCCGGCCGAGCAGCGTCTCGAGCAGCGTCGTCTTCCCCGAGCCGTTCGGCCCGACGAGCGCGACGTGCTCGCCGCGCTCGAGCGCGAACGACGCGTCGCGGATCAGCTCGCGCTCGCCGATGCTCACGCACAGGCCCTCCGCCTCGACGACCGTGCGCCCGCTGCGCGCCGGCTTCAGGAACTCGAAGCCGAGCGTCCGCCGCTTCCGCGTCAGCAGCGCGATCTCCTCGGTCGAGGTCGCGCGCTCCTTCTTCAGCCGCTCGATCTGCGTGACCTTCGCCTGCGCCTGCTTCGCCTTGTCCTTCTTCGCGCGGAACCGCTCGACGAACCGCTCGAGGCGCTCGATGTCGTCCTGCACGCGGTCGGCCTGCTTCTGCGCGTGCACCATCCGCGCCGCCTTCTCGCGCCGCCACGCGTGCCACGGCCCGGGGAAGAACGTCGCCCTCCCCGCGACGAGCTCGAGCGTCGCCGTCGTCACCGCTTCGAGGAACCAGCGGTCGTGCGCGACGAGGACGACCGCCGCGTCGAGCGACTGCAGCTCGCGCTCGAGCCACTCGAGGCTCGCGACATCGAGGTGGTTCGTCGGCTCGTCCAAGAGCAGGAGATCCGGGTCGCCGCCGAGCGCGCGCGCGAGCGACGCGCGCGTCAGCTCGCCGCCGGAGAACGTGCGCAGCGGCCGGTCGAGCTGCTCGTCCGCGAAGCCGAGGCCGCGGACGACGGAGGTCGCGTGGTCGCGCCAGCCGTAGCCGCCGGCGTGCTCGAGCCTCGCCTGCGCCTCCGCGTACCGGTTCAGCGTCGCCTGGTCGTGCGCGCCGCCGGCCATCGCGAGCTCGAGCGACCGCAGCTCCTCCTCGACCCGGACGAGGTCCTGCGCGCCGGAGAGCACGTACTCCCGCAGCGACAGGTCGCGCTCGAGCGGCGGCCGCTGGTCGTGCAGCGCGACGCGCGTCCCCTTCTCGAACGCGAGCTCGCCGCCGTGCTTCTCCGTCTGGCCGGCCAGGATCCGGAGCAGCGTCGTCTTCCCGGCGCCGTTCGGGCCCGAGAGCGCGACGCGGTCGCGCCGCTCGACGCTGAAGGACACGCCGTCGAACAGGAGCGTGCCTGCGAGCTCCTTCCGGAGATTCGATGCGATCACGACCGCCATGCCGCCCCAAGGGTAGATTCGCGGCGTGGTCAGGGTGCTCGCGGTCGACCTCGGGTCGTCCTCCGTCCGCGCGCAGGTCTTCGACGAGCGCGGCGAGCCGGTCGACGAGCTGCGGCAGGCGGCGTACGGCGGCGACGACCCGCACGAGATCGTCCGCCTCGTGCGCGAGGTCGTCGCGGGCCGGGACGCGCGCGTCGACGCCGTCGGCGTCTCGTCGTTCGGGCACAGCCTCGTCGCGCTCGACGCGTCCGGCCGGCCGCTGACGCCGGTGCTCGGCTGGCGCGACATCCGCTCCGCGGGCGCCGCCGAGGAGCTCGCGCGCCGCACCGACGCGGACGCCGTCTTCGCGCGCACCGGCCAGCACCTCCACCCGGCGTTCTGGCCGGCGAAGCTCCTCTGGCTCGCCGAGACGGAGCCGGAGGTCTTCCGCGCCGCGGCGCGGTTCGTCTCGGCTGCGGACGTCGTGTATGCGGAGCTGGCCGGCGCCGAGCCGGTCGAGAGCGTCTCGCTCGCGTCGTCGACCGGCCTGCTCGACATCCACCGCTCGGCGTGGGACGACGCGTTGCTCGATCTGATCGGGGTGCCGGAGCAGAAGCTGCCGCGCATCGGCGACGAGGCGCACGGACGCTGGTTCCCCGCGCTCTTCGACGGCGCGTGCTCGAATCTCGGCGCCGGCTGCACCGGCCGCGGCCGCGCTGCGCTGATGGTCGGGACCTCCGCCGCGCTCCGCGTCCTCTACGAGACGGACGCACCGGATCCGAAGCCCGGCCTCTTCCTCTATCGGCTCGACGACCGGCGCGTCGTCGAGGGCGGAGCGCTCTCCGACGGCGGCAACCTCTACGCGTGGCTCGGGAAGACGCTCGCGGCGGACGCCGGCGACCCGCGTCCCGACCACGGCCTGACGTTCGTCCCGTTCCTCGGCGGCGAGCGCTCGACCGGCTGGGACGCGACCGCGACCGGCACGATCGCCGGCCTCACGTTCGCGACGACGCCGGCCGACCTCCGCCAGGCCGCGCTCGAGGGCGTCGCCTTCCGGATCGCCGCGATCGCCGAGCGGATGCCCGGGCTCGAGGAGGTCGTCGCGACCGGCAGCGGCCTCCTCCGCGACCCGGTCTGGATCCAGGTGATGGCCGACGCGCTCGCCCGGCCCGTCACCGCGTCCGGCGTCGAGGAGGCCTCGCTCCGCGGCGCCGCCGTCGCGGCGCTGCAACGGCTCGGTTACGAACCGGTGGACGCTCCGCTCGGCGAGACGTTTGCGCCCCACGAGGAGCGGGTGGGCGCATATCGTTCGGCGCGGGAGCGACAGGAACGACTCATCGAGGTGATGCGTGGCGACGACTGACATCGAGCGGCTCTCGATCGACACGATCCGGACGCTCGCGATGGACTCCGTCCAGAAGGCGAACGCCGGCCATCCGGGGACCGCGATGGCGCTCGCGCCGCTCGCGTACCTGCTCTACGCGGAAGTCATGCGCCACAGCCCGGCGAACCCGGACTGGCCCGACCGCGACCGGTTCGTCCTCTCCGCCGGCCACGCCTGCGTCCTCCAGTACGCCGCGCTGCACCTCGCCGGCTACGACCTGACGCTCGACGACCTGAAGCAGTTCCGGCAGTGGGGCTCGCGGACGCCCGGCCACCCGGAGGTGCACCACACGCCGGGGATCGAGGTCACCACGGGCCCGCTCGGACAGGGCTTCGCGAACGGCGTCGGCTTCGGGATCGCCGAGAGCTTCCTCGCGGAGCGCTACAACCGCCCGTACGACGAGATCGTCGACCATCGCGTCTACTGCATCTGCGGCGACGGCGACATGATGGAGGGCGTCTCGAACGAGGCCGCGTCGATCGCGGGGACGCTCGGGCTCGGGAAGCTCATCTACTTCTACGACGACAACCGGATCACGATCGACGGGACGACGTCGATCTCGTTCTTCGGCGAGGACAAGGGCGCGCGCGTCGCGGCGCAGGGCTGGCACGTGCAGAACGTCGCCGACGTGAACGACCTGGATGCGCTGCGCGAGGCGATCGCGAACGCGCAGGCGGAGACCGAGCGGCCGTCGCTCATCGTCGTCCGCTCGCACATCGCGTATCCCGCGCCGCACGCGATGGACACGGCGAAGGCGCACGGCGCGCCGCTCGGTGAGGTCGAGGTGCGCGCGACGAAGGAGGCGCTCGGCTGGGATCCCGACCAGAGCTTCGTCGTCCCGGACGAGGTGCGCGCGCACATGGACGTCCGCGCGCGCGGCGCCGCGCTCGAGGAGGCGTGGCGCGGGAAGCTCGACGCGTGGTCCGCGAAGTACCCGGAGCTGCGGGAGGACTGGGACCAGGTACAGACGGGCCGGCCGCGTGCAGGCTGGACCGACGCGCTGCCGTCGTTCACGCCGGGCGACGAGGTCGCGACGCGCGACGCGGGCGCGAAGGTGATGGAGGCCTTCAAGCACCACGTGCCGACGATGATCGGCGGCGCAGCTGACCTCGTCGAGTCGACGAAGACGGAGTTCAAGGGCGGCGGCGTCTTCTCCGCGTCGCACGCGGGCCGCAACATCGCGTTCGGGATCCGCGAGCACGCGATGGGCTCGATCGTGAACGCGATCGGCCTCCACGGCGGGACCGTGAAGCCGTACGGCTCGACGTTCCTCATCTTCTCGGACTACATGCGGCCCGCGGTGCGGCTCTCCGCGCTCTCGGGCATCCCCGTCGTCTGGGCATGGACGCACGACTCGGTCGGGCTCGGCGAGGACGGGCCGACGCACCAGCCGGTCGAGCACTACGCGGCGCTGCGCGCGATCCCGAACTTCTGGTTCGTCCGGCCGGCGGACGCGACGGAGACGGTCGGCGCCTGGAAGGTCGCGCTCGAGCGCGAGGACGGCCCGGTCGGGCTCGCGCTCTCGCGCCAGAAGCTGCCGGTGCTCGAGCACACGCACGCCGACGGTGTCGCGCGCGGCGCGTACGTGATCTGGGAGTCGGAGGAGGCGAACGGCGTGCCCGACCTGATCCTCCTCGCGTCCGGCTCGGAGGTGCACGTCGCGCTCGAGGCGGCGCGGCGGCTCGACGGCGAGGGCGTCCACGGGCGTGTCGTCTCGATGCCGTGCTGGGAGCTCTTCGAGGCGCAGACCCAGGGCTACCGCGACCAGGTGCTGCCGCCCGACGTGAAGGCGCGCGTCTCCGTCGAGGCGGGCGTCGAGCTCGGCTGGAGCAAGTGGGTCGGCGACGAGGGCGACTCGATCTCGATCGAGCGGTTCGGCGCGTCGGCGCCCGGCGGGACCGTGCTGGCGGAGCTCGGCGTGAGCGTCGACAACGTCGTGACGCGGGCGCTCGCGCTCCGCGAGCGCGTGTCCGGATGAACGTCGCCGTCGCGTTCGACCATCGCGGCGTGCATCTCCGCGACGCGGTCATCGAGGCGCTCGCGGACGGCGGCCACTCGGTCGTCGACCTCGGCACCGACACCGACGCGGTGCGGATCGACTACCCGGACAAGGCGGTCGAGATCGGCGACGCGGTCCGCGACGGCCGCGCCGAGCGCGGCGTCTTCGTCTGCGGCTCCGGCGTCGGCGCGTCGGTCGCCGCGTGCAAGATCGCCGGCATCCGCGCGGCGATCTGCCACGACGTCTACTCCGCGCACCAGGGCGTCGAGCACGACGACATGAACGTGCTCTGCCTCGGCTCCGAGGTCGTCGGCCCGAGCCTCGCCGCGGACCTCGTCCGTGCGTTCCTCGGCGCCGAGTTCCTCGCCGAAGGGCGCTATCTCGAACGGTTGGAGAAGGTCGAAGCGATGGAAAGGCAGATGCCCCATGGGTGAGTCGCGGCTGGACACGCTGAGCGCACGCGGGCAGTCGGTGTGGATCGACTACCTCTCGCGCGACATGCTCGAGCAGGGCGAGCTCGAGCGGATGACGAAGGAGGACGCGGTCGTCGGCGTCACGTCGAACCCGACGATCTTCCAGAAGGCGATCTCGCACGGCGACGCGTACGACGCGCAGCTGAAGGAGCTGCTCGCCGGCGAGGACGACGCGAAGGAGATCTTCCTCCAGCTCTCCGCGCGCGACGTCGAGGCGGCGATCGACCTCCTCGCGCCGATCCACGAGCGCGCGCCGCAGGACGGATTCGTCTCGTGGGAGGTCGACCCGACGCTCGCGTACGACCGCGAGGGAACCTTCGACGAGGCGATGCGCCTCCACGCGTGGATCGACAGGCCGAACCTCTACGTGAAGATCCCGGCGACGAAGCCGGGCCTCGGCGCGATCGAGGAGTGCGTCGCGCACGGGAAGAACATCAACGTGACGCTGATCTTCTCGCTCCAGCGCTACCGCGAGGTCGTCGAGGCGTACCTTCGCGGGCTCGAGCGGCTCGTCGCCGGCGGCGGCGACCCGACGGGCGTCCACTCCGTCGCGAGCTTCTTCGTCTCGCGCGTCGACACCGAGGCCGACAAGCGGCTCGAGGCGATCGGCGGCGCGGCGCTCGACCTGCGCGGCAAGCTCGCCGTCGCGAACGCGAAGCTCGCGTACGAGCACTATCGCGAGGCGTTCGGGAACGACCGCTGGGCGTTCCTCGCCGACAAGGGCGCGAACCCGCAGCGGTGCCTCTGGGCGTCGACGTCGACGAAGAACCCGGACTACCGCGACGTGCTCTACGTCGAGGAGCTGATCGGCCCGAACACCGTCAACACGATGCCGGGCGAGACGATCGAGGCGTTCCAGGACCACGGCGAGGTGCGCGGGGACACCGTGATGGAGGACGTCGCCGGCGCGCACGCGCTGCTCGACGCGATCGCGGCGGCCGGCGTCGACTACGACGACGTGACCGAGACGCTCGAGCTCGAGGGCGTGCAGAAGTTCGCCGACTCGTTCGCGGAGCTGCTCGACGGCGTGCGGGAGAAGAAGGGCCAGCTCGCATCGGTGTGATGGACCGCGCCGAGCTCATCGACCGGATCTGGGAGCGGGATCCGACGACGTGGACCGGCGCCGACGAGGCGCGCTGGCTCGGCTGGCTCGACGAGCCGAGCCGGATGAGAGAGCGCGTCCGTGAGTTGAAGGAGTTCGCGGACGGCGTCGCGGCCGACGGGATCGACACGGTCGTGCTCCTCGGGATGGGCGGCTCGAGCCTCGCGCCCGAGGTGCTGCGGCGAACGTTCGGCGCGACGGGCTTTCACGTTCTCGACACGACGCATCCCGCCGCGATCCGCGCGCTCGAGGCGACGCTCGATCTCGACCGCACGCTGTTCGTCTCCGCGTCGAAGTCCGGGTCGACGCTCGAGACGCGCTCGCACACGGACTACTTCTGGGAGCGGAACGGGCACCGCGGCGACCGCTTCGCCGCCGTCACCGATCCCGGCTCGTCGCTCGAGACGCTCGCGCGCGAGCGCGGCTTCCGGCAGGTCTTCTCCGGCGAGCCGACGATCGGCGGCCGCTACTCGGCGCTCTCGCCGTTCGGGATCGTCCCGGCGGCGCTGATGGGGGTCGACGTCGGCCGGCTGCTCGACGCCGCGTCGGCGACCGCGGAGGCGTGCCGGCGCGACGCCGACAACCCGGGCTTCGAGCTCGGCGCCGCGTTCGGCTCGGGCTGGCAGGAGGGCCGCGACAAGATCTGCATCCGCGAGACCCCGGGCGGCTTCGGGCTCTGGGCGGAGCAGCTGATCGCCGAGTCGACCGGGAAGCACGGCAAGGGCCTCGTCCCGGCGCCGGGCGAGTTGCCGGACGCGCCGGACCGCCAGGAGGCGGTGCCGCTGATCGACGACCCGTACGACCTCGGCTCGGAGTTCTTCCGCTGGGAGTTCGCGGTCGCGGTCGCCGGCGCGTATCTCGGGATCAACCCGTTCGACCAGCCCGACGTGCAGGCGGCGAAGGACAAGACGAACGAGGTGCTCGCGACCGGCACCGAGCCGGAGCTCGCGCCGGAAAGCTCGGTCGAGACGCTGCTCATGCAGGCGACGGAGCGCGACTACGTCTGCGTGCAGGCGTTCGTCGAGCCGAGCGCCGCGAACGACGAGCGCATCGGCCGGCTCGTCGACACGTTGCGCACCGCGACGGGCCTCGTCGTCACGCACGGCTACGGCCCGCGGTATCTCCACTCGACCGGGCAGCTGCACAAGGGCGGCCCGAACACGGGGCTCTTCATCCAGGTCGTCGACGACCCGGGCGAGGAGCTGCCGATCCCCGGCCGGCCGTTCGGCTTCCGCCGGCTGATCCGCGCGCAGGCCGCGGGAGACTTCGAGTCGCTGAAGGAGCGCGGCCGTCGCGTCGCGCGCGTGAGTTGGGAGGACATCTGATGCAGCTCGGGATGATCGGCCTCGGCCGGATGGGCAACGGGATGACGGAGCGCCTGCGCGAGCACGGCCACGACGTGATGACGTACGACCCCGCGGTCGAGTCGCGCACCGCGGCGTCGCTCGAGGAGCTCCGCTCGCAACTCGACGCGCCGCGCGCGTTCTGGCTGATGATCCCCGCCGGGAAGATCACCGAGGACGCGTTCCAGGAGCTGCTCACGCTCGCCGACGCAGGCGACACGATCGTCGACGGCGGCAACTCGAACTTCCGCGACTCGATGCGCCGCGGCGTCGACGCGTCCGCGAAGGGCATCCACTTCGTCGACGCCGGCGTCTCCGGCGGGATCTGGGGCCTGAAGGAAGGGTTCTGCCTCATGGTCGGCGGCGAGGACGAGCCGGTGCAGCGGCTCGAGCCGATCTTCGAGGCGCTCGCGCCGCCGGACGGCTACGCGCACACCGGCCCGACCGGTGCGGGCCACTTCGTGAAGATGGTCCACAACGGGATCGAGTACGGGATCATGCAGGCGTACGCCGAGGGCTTCGACGTGATGGAGCACTCCGACTTCGACCTCGACCTCGAGCAGATCGCGGGCATCTGGCGCTACGGCTCGGTCGTCCGGTCGTGGCTGCTCGAGCTCCTGTACCTCGCGTTCCAGCAGCACGGCGCGAAGCTCGACGACATCGCGGCGTACGTCGAGGACTCCGGCGAAGGCCGCTGGACGATCCACGAGGCGATGGCGGAGAACGTCCCCGTGCCGGTGATCACCGCCGCGCTCTTCGCACGGTTCGCGTCGCGCGACGACCTGAACTTCGGCGCGAAGGTGAACGCCGCGCTGCGCAACCAGTTCGGCGGACACGCGGTGAAGCAGGCGTAGGTCGATGGCCGTCGAGACGGAGCAGACGACGAACCCGCTCGAGGAGGGCCTCGTCCTCAGGCGCACGCCGGACCCGTTCGCGCTCGTGATCTTCGGCGCGTCCGGCGACCTCACACACAAGAAGCTGATGCCGGCGCTCTACGCGCTGATGATGCGGCGCCTCCTGCCGGCGCGGTTCGCGATCATCGGCGTCGCGCGCACCGAGGGCGACGACGACACCTTCCGCGCCGACATGCAGGCCGCGGTGCAGAAGTACGGGCGCGACGAGTTCCGGCAGGACATCTGGGACGAGCTCGCCGCGTCCCTCCACTACGTCTCGACGGACTTCGCCGACGGCGGCGGCGAGGACACGCTCGCCGCGCGCGTGACGGAGCTCGACGCGGAGCGGAGCCTCGGCGGCAACCGCGTCTACTACCTCGCCGTTCCGCCGTCGGCGTTCCCGACGATCGTCGAGGCGATCGGCACGCGGCGCAGCGCGAAGGGCTGGACGCGGCTCATCGTCGAGAAGCCGTTCGGCCACGACCTCGACTCGGCGCGCTCGCTCAACACGATGCTGCTCGAGCACTTCGAGGAGAAGGAGATCTTCCGGATCGACCACTACCTCGGCAAGGAGACCGTCCAGAACATGCTGGCGCTCCGCTTCGCGAACGGCATCTTCGAGCCGATCTGGAACCGCCAGTTCATCGACCACGTGCAGATCACGGTCGCCGAGTCGATCGGGATCGAGGGCCGCTCCGGCTACTACGAGTCGGCGGGCGCGATACGCGACATCTTCCAGAACCACCTGCTGCAGCTGCTCGCGCTGACGGCGATGGAGCCGCCGATCGACTTCACCGCGGAGTCGGTGCGGAACGAGAAGGTGAAGGTGCTGCGCTCGATGCACACGCCGGGCCCGAAGTCCGTCGTGCGCGGACAGTACGGCCGCGGCTTCGTCGAGGGTGTGGAAGTTCCCGCGTATCGAGAGGAGGAGGGCGTCGCGCCCGACTCGCTGACGGAGACGTACGTCGCCGCGAAGCTCTTCGTCGACAACTGGCGCTGGGCCGACACGCCGTTCTACGTGCGGATGGGCAAGCGGCTCGCGCGGCGCGAGACGACGATCGCGATCCAGTTCAAGCGCGCGCCGCATCCGCCGTTCGAGGAGACCGCCGCCGAGGGCCTGCGCCCGAACGTGCTCCTCGTCCACGTGCAGCCGGACGAGGGCGTGTCGCTCGCGATCGGCGCGAAGGTGCCGGGGCAGGGGATGACGATCCGCACCGTGCACATGGACTTCCTCTACGGCGGCGCGTTCCGGACGGCGATGCCGGAGGCGTACGAGCGGCTGATCCTCGACACGCTGCTCGGCGACGGGACGCTGTTCACGCGTGCCGACGAGGTCGAGGAGCAGTGGCTGCTCGTCGACGCGATCGTCGCGGGCTGGCAGCGCGACCGGCCCGGCTTCCCGAACTACGCCGCGGGGACGTGGGGGCCGCCGAGCGCGGACGACCTGCTCCACCGCGACGGGCGCAGCTGGCGGCGCCATTGAGCGCGGCGACCGACGTCGAGCGCTGGATGGGCGAGGACGTCCGGATCTCGGACGTCGAGGCGGCGCTGTCGCGGCTGCGGGCGGCGTCGGCGCGCGAGGGCTCCGCGCCGAACCTCCGCACGAGCGTCATGACGCACATCGCATGGGTGCCGGACCCGTGGCTCGAGCGCGCGCGGAACGCGCTCTCGGGGATGGCGGAGCGGCATCCGTCGCGCACGATCCTGCTCGTCCCGGACGCGGACGCGGGCTACAGCCGCGTCGACGCGACCGTCAGCGTCGAGAGCTACGCGGTGCCCGGCGTCGAGCGCAACGTCTGCACCGAGGTCGTCGAGCTGCGGCTCGCCGGGATGCGCGCGAAGGCGCCGGCGAGCATCGTCCAGCCGCTCCTCGTCTCCGACCTCCCGGTCTTCATCCGCTGGCGCGGCGAGCCGCCGTGGGGCGCGGCGGAGCTCGACCAGCTCGTCGACCTCGTCGACCGGCTCATCGTCGACTCGACGGAGTGGGACGACCTCCCGTTCCCGTACCGGCATCTCGCCGAGCTCTTCCCGCGCACGGCCGTGTCGGACATCGCGTGGGCGCGTACGTCGCGCTGGCGGCCGCTCCTCGCGTCGCTCTGGCCGGGGATCGCCGACGTGCGGACGATCCGGGTCCGCGGCACCGCGGCGCAGGCGTGGCTCATCTGCGGGTGGTTGCGTTCGCGGCTCGGCCGCGACGACATCGAGCTCGAGCACGTCGACGCGGAGCGGCTCGAGGGGATCGACCTCGACGGCGAGCCGGCGCCGTTCCCGCCGGGCGACCCGCCGCTGCCGAGTGACGTCCTTTCGGACGAGCTCGACCGCTTCTCCCGCGACCCGGTCTACGAGGCCGCGGTCCTAGCCGTCGCCGACTAGCGCGAGCACGGCGCCGTGGAGGGCGCCGTTCGACGAGACGAACCGGCCGTCGGGCGCGCGTCCCGTCCGGCCGCCTGCCTCCGTCACGACGACGTCGACCGCCGCCGCGTCCCAGAGCTGGAGGTCCACGTCGACGGCGGCGTCGAGCGCGCCTTCCGCGACGAGGACGTGCTGCCAGAAATCGCCGAGCCCGCGCGCGTGCCAGACGTGCGGCTCGAGGCGGGAGTAGTCGCGCGCGAGCGAGCACGACACCGACGCGTCCCCGAGCGCCGCGACGGCGGAGACGCGGATCGCCTCGCCGTTCGCGAACGCGCCCTCGCCGCGCGCGGCCCACCAGCGCCGCCCGAGCGCGGGCGCCGACACGACGCCGGCGACGAGCGCGGCGTCCCGCTCGAGCGCGACGAGGGTCGCCCACACCGGCACGCCGCGCGAGAAGTTCCGCGTCCCGTCGATCGGGTCGAGGATCCAGCGGACATCTCCTCCGTCGTCGCCCTCCTCCTCGCCGAGCACGCCCTCGCCGGGCCGGTCGCGGGCGATCCGCTCACGCAGCGCGCGCTCGACGGCCTTGTCCGCGTCCGTGACGGGCGTCAGGTCGGGCTTCGTCTCGACGCGGAGATCCGATGCGCGAAACCGCGGCAGCGAGATCGAATC
Source organism: Gaiellaceae bacterium (assembly GCA_035506655.1). Taxonomy (GTDB): domain Bacteria; phylum Actinomycetota; class Thermoleophilia; order Gaiellales; family Gaiellaceae; genus Palsa-739. The sequence goes on along the minus strand of DATJOZ010000069.1, from coordinate 36,147 downwards.
GGCGAGGTCGGCGAGCTCGAGCGCGAACGCGAGGTCGGAGCCGGCCACGCGGCCGATCGTAGCGTGCTACTTGCCCTTGCCGACGATCTTGAACTTCGGCTTCACGGCCTGCACGACCTTGAAGGTCGGGCCCGCGATGACGAGCTTCTCGGTGTCCGACCAGCTGAGCATCTGCGCGCCGGTCGGCAGGTTGTCGTCGAAGCCGCGGATCCGGTAGTACCACGTGCCGGTGCCGACCGGGAGCACGACCGACGTCGACGAGGTCATGAGCTGGCCCGCCGCGGCGAACGGGTACTCCTTCGCGCTCCACTCCACTTCGTAGCGGCTCGCCGCGAGGACGGTCGGCCACGTGACGAGCGGCGCGCCGTAGAAGGACGAGGTCTGCGCCGCGGAGTAGAGATGGCCGCTCGGGGAGAGGCCCGTCGCGAAGATGCTCTGGCCTGCGATCAGGCCGGGCTCGCTCGCGATCCCGAACTTGCCCATGCGCTGCGAGCACACGTCCTGCGGCAGCTCGAGGTCGCGGTAGATGACGCCGCTCGACGCGGTGCTCGTCACGGGCTCACCCACCGCGTGGCCGATGCTGAGCGCGGTCGTGAGGGTGAGGAGGCCGTTGCCGATCGCGCCGATCGTCGAGGTGTCGGTGTTCGGCGAGTTGCCGATCGTGATCGACTCGCCGACCTGGAACTTCGTGGTGTCCGCGACGGGCACGAGCAGCGAGTTCTTGGAAGCGCCCGGCGCCGACACGGTCGACGCGCTCGCCGACGAGGGGATCGCGCCGACGCCGACGACCGTCCACACGTAGCCGGTGCTCGGATAGAGGTCGGTGTCCCAGAGGTCGACGGGTGCACCTGCCGGCGCGGGCTGCCCGACCGAGCCGCTGCCGCTCGAGCCGCTGCCGCCGGAGCTGCCGCCGCTCGAGCCGCCGCTGCCGCCCGACGCGCCGCCGGGCACCGGCGTCACGCCGGAGCCGGACCCGCCGGCATCGAAGTCGGCCGGCGCGGTTGTCGTCGGCGTCGCCGCGGGGACGTCCTCGGCGGAGGTGAGCGACGTGCCGTCGTAGGCCTCGCTCGGCGTCGCCGCGCCCTGCGAGAGGAAGCCGCCGCGCGCCTTGCCGATCCCGCCGGAGTCCGCGGGGAGCGTGATGCCGCCGCTCGTGCGCGGTGCGTACGCGGGGCCGCCGACGACCGGACCGATATAGACCGGGTTCGTGCAGGTCGCGTCGGTGAACGCGTAGACGCGGTAGAGCTCGACGGTCTGTCCGGTGATCGTCTGGTTCCCCGTCCACGTGAACGCGGGCATGAGCTTGTTCGTCGTCTTCGCGTTCGCCGCGTTCACGACGTCGGAGATCACGTGCACGAGCTTGATCGGCCCGCCGGTGACGGCCGGGTTCGTCGACGTGTAGATCGGGCTCCACGGAGCGGGCGTCGTCGTCGGGAAGCCGTTGATCGGGCTCGTGAGCTCCGTCGTGCGGACCGCCTGGATCCGCCAGCGGACGGTCGAGATCCAGTTCGTGCTCTGGTGGAAGGTGTAGAACTCGCGCTCGTCGAGGACGTTCGAGTGCGCGGTGATCATCTCGCCGGTGCCGGCCTCCTTGCCGGGCACGTCGATCAGCCAGATGTTGTAGCTCGTGGCGCCGTCGACCGGCGTCCAGCGCAGGAGGCCGGGGTCGCTCGGCAGCGGCCGCGGCGGGGCGGGCGGCGTCATCGTGAAGTAGAAGCCGCTCCAGCTCGTGACGTCGCCGGTGCTGAGCGTCGCACGGACGCGCGCGTAGAGCGCGAACGGCGCGCCGACCCACGGCAGCCGGACGGGCGGCGCGGCGACGGGCGACGAGAGGCTGCTCGTGTTATAGAGAACCGCGTTGTCCCGCTGCGGCGAGCTCAGCGTGATCTGGAACTGGTAGTGGACGGCGCCGGCCACCGGGTCCCAGGCGAACGCGGGGGTCCGGTGGAAGGTCGTCGTCGGGGTCTCGTCCGCCTCGAGGATGAATCCGTGCAGGCCGGTGGGTCCCGCCGGGACGCCGGACGCGGCATGCGCGGCTCCCACGGCGACGAGGGCAACGAGAACGGTGGCGAGGCGGAAGCGCATCGTCATCCCTCGTTTTCGGCATCGGCTAGGGCGCAGCCCTCCCTCGAACGAGGGATGCCAGGACGGTTCCTGCGGCCAGGACGAGGGCGTCTCCCCCGCCGCGGGCGGCGAGCTGCACGGAGGCGGGGAGCCCGTCCTCCGCCGGGCCGCAGGGAAGGGCGAGGGCAGGCCACCCGAGCGAGTCGAACGGGTACGTGAAGCGGATCCCGCGCTCGCGGATCGAGAGCTCGTCGACGTCGTTCCGCGGCGCGACGAACCCGACCGTCGGCGTCACGAGCAGGTCGACGCCGTCGAGCGCCTCGGCGGCCCGCTCGCGGTACTCGGCGCGCCGCCGCTGCGCCGCCGCGACCTCGTCGTCGGTGACGGCGAGGCAGCGCTCGATCTTCCCGCGCACGTTGTCGCCGTAGAGGTCCTCGTTCCCGGGGAAGAGCGCGCGGTGGACGTCGGCGACCTCGCGCATGAAGGCGCGGTAGTCGTCGGCCGCGAGCGGGAAGTCGAGGGCGCGCCGGCGCGGGAACAACGCGGCCGCCTCCTCGACGCGCGCGCGGACGAGCGGGTCCGCGTCGTCGAGCCAGGCGATGCCGACCTCGAGCTCCTCGAGCGACTCGAGCACCGCCGGCTCGAAGCCGGGCGCGAGCGCGCGCATCAGCTCGGCGCAGCCCTCGACGCTCGACGCCATCGGCCCGACGTGGTCGTAGCTCGCGGCGAGCGGGAAGCAGCCGTCGGAGGGGACGAGGCCGTACGTCGGCTTGAAGCCGACGACGCCGCACCACGCCGCCGGGATACGGATCGAGCCGCCGGAGTCCGTCCCGAGCGCGAGCTCGACGTCGCCCGCCGCGATCGCCGCGCCGGAGCCGCCGCTCGAGCCGCCGGCGAGCCGGCCCGGCGCGCGCGGGTTCGGGACCGTCCCGAAGTGCGGGTTCTGCGACGAGATCCCGTACGCGAACTCGTGGAGGTTCGTCTTGCCGGCGACGGCGTAGCCCGCCTCCTCGAGGAGGAGCACGGAGGCGGCGCTCGTCGCCGGGACGTGCTCGGTGAAGAGCGCCGACCCGTACGTCGTCGTCAGCCCGGCCGTGTCGAGGAGGTCCTTCACCGCGACGGGCTTCCCCTCCGCGGGACGTTCCGGTCGAGCGAGCCAGATGCCGTCGGACGCCGTCACGGCGCCGACTCTACTTGCGCTTCGAGCTCGTCTTCTTCGACTTCGGCGCGGACTTCCTCTTGGCGGCCTTGGCCTTCGCCGTCTTCTTCGCCGTGAGCGAGGTCGGATCGCCGATCCCGACCTTCTGCGTGACCGCCGTTCCCGTCGCGTTGCCCGAGGTCGGCGTCAGCGTGAGCGTGAGCCCCGCGGCGCCGGCCGAGCTGATCGCGTTGAGCGCGCCCGACGGCAGCGTGAACGTGTGGGCGTTCGTGCCCGCGGCGAGGTCCATCGAGCCGAGCGAGTACGACCCGAGGGTCACCTTGAGCGTCCCGTCACCGCCGGAGTAGACGGCGACGCGGATCGACGTCGCGTCCTGCGCGAGGAAGACCTTCGCCGGCCCGAGGATCGAGACCGGAGGGGCCGCGGAGAACGAGCCGGCCGCGACCGGTGTGCCGTACTGGCTGGTCGGAGCGGGCGGGTTCGAGGACGAGGCGGGCGTCGAGAAGTCGACGGTGAGCGTGCCGGAGACGACGAAGTTCGCCGCGTTCACGTTCGTCGTGCCGTTCGGGAGCGCGAGCAGGCCGTGACTCGACCACGAGCACGTGTCCCACGGCACCGTCGCCGTCGCGGTGCTGCCGGCGACCGTGAGCGGCACGGGCGAGCTTGCGCCGCTGTTCCAGTAGAACGTCGGCTGCGACGTGACGCCGCTCGGGATCTGCACGACGATCTTCAGCGTCGCGGCGTAGCAGGCGTGCGCGCTCGATCCGTCGCCGCGGTCGAACTCGACGTACCGCGTCGCGAGATGGTTGACGCTGAACGTCTGCTGCGGGATGTCCGCCGTCGTCGCGCCCGTCTGGACGACCGAGCCGGAGATCGGAATCGTGGCGGCGTTGAGGGTCGTCGCCGTCCAGCTGCCGCCGATCAGCTTCGCGGCGTAGCCGCTGAACTCGGCGCTCAGCGACGTCCCGTGGGCTGCGAGCGCGTTCTGGAGCCCGGTGAGCGCATCACCGGCCGAGGCGCCGTCCTGGAGCATCTCGAGGATGAAGCCGGTCCCGAAGCGCTCGGCGAGGTACTCGTAGAACGGCCAGCGCGACAGGCCGAGGTTCTCGTATCCGTTCTTCGAGCACTTCGACGACCCGAAGGTCGGGTCCCAGCAGTCGAGCGACATCTCGAACGGGCCGATGTCGGTGATCGTGCTCACGGGGAAGCCGTTGATCTTCGCCGCGGCCCACTGCGCGGTCGCCTGCGTCATCCACTCGTCGCCGGCGCCGTAGCCGATCCAGGTCTCGACCTGGGCGAAGATGTCCCAGTCGACGGAGATCGTCTCGTTCGCGGTGCCGATCGTCCCGGAGTCGAAGTAGAAGGAGCCGTCGCAGCCGTAGCTCGAGAGGCCGTAGGCGGACAGGCTCGCGACGTAGATCTCGACCTTGCCGGTCCACGGGTCGACCTCCGGCGCGGGGAAGCCGAGCGCCGCGTACTGGTTGAAGGCCTGCTCGGCGATCGCGGCGAGGTCACCCGCCTGCGTTTCGGTGATGTAGTCGGCCGAGGTCGGGTCGCCGCTGTACCAGACGTCGAAATGCGCGCTCGAGACCGAGCTCGGGCCCGGGCTCGGGGGGATCGACGAGAGGACGACGTCCTTCTGCGCCTGGATGGGCGCGCACGCCGGCGGCGGCGTCGCGGCATGCGAACGCGTCGCGCAGACGCCCGAGACGGCGCCGGCGACTACGACCGCGAGGACCAGGGCACGCAGACGGGCCATTCAGGCGCCAGATCGGCGTCCGCCGCCGTTTCCTTTAGCGCAGCCCCTCAGTCGAAGTGGAGGTACAGGAACGCGATCGCGAAAGTCCCTGCAAAAAGCAGCAAAAAGACGCCGAACAGGAGCCAGCCGAGGCGGTTGTTCCTCCGGGCGAGATCAGGGTCCATCAGACGGCCGCGTCCACGGCGAGCGCCACGAAGATCAGCGCGAGGTAGAGGAGCGAGTAGTGGAAGAGGAGCATCGCGCCGCGCTTCGTCGTCTGCCGGCGCAGGCGCTCCGCGAGCCAGACGAAGACGGCGCCGAGCGCGAGCGCGCTCACGACGTACACCGGTCCCGCGTCGCCGAAGAACCACGGCAGGAGCGTCACCGCGACGAGCCCGAGCGAGTAGAGGACGATCTGGCGCGCCGTCTCGCGCTCGCCGCGGACGACCGGCAGCATCGGCACCTTCGCCGCGGCGTAGTTGTCCTTGATCAGGAGCGCGAGCGCCCAGAAGTGCGGAGGCGTCCAGACGAACACGATCGCGAAGAGGAGCAGCGCCGCGAGCGTCAGATTCCCGGTCGCGGCGGCCCAGCCGACGAGCGGCGGGACAGCGCCCGCGGCGCCACCGATGACGATGTTCTGCGGCGTCGTGCGCTTCAGCCAGCGTGTGTACACGACGACGTAGAACGCGTTTCCGAACAGCGCGAGCGCCGCGGTCAGCACATTGACCGTGCTCGCGAGGAGCACGAAGGAGAACGCGGAGAGCGCGAGCCCGAACTCGAGGGCGCGGCTCGGCGGGACGCGCCCCGACGCGACCGGCCGCTGCTTCGTCCGCTCGCCCATCAGCGGGTCGATATCGCGGTCGATGACGTGGTTCAGCGCGCTCGCGCCGCCGCAGGCGAGCGCGAGCCCGGCCATCGCGGAGACGGCGAGCGCGGTCCCGGGCCAGCCCTGCGCGCCGGCGATCATCCCGCAGAAGCCCGTGATGAGCAGGAGCGACATGATCCGCGGCTTCGTCAGCGTCACGTAGTCGCGCCACGAGCCCCACGGCACCTGCTCGCCGCGGAAGCTCTGGACGGCGACGACGATGAGCGCCGCGAGCGCGAGTGCCGCGAGCGTCGCATGGAGCGCGTCGCCGGAGACCGCGGCCGTCGCTGCGAAGAGCGCGCACGCCGCGAGCACGGCCGGGACGAGCTCCCGGTGCGCGATCCACGTCATCACGACGAGCGCGGCGAGCGGCGGCGCGACGAGCGCCGCGAGGAGCTGGTGCGCCGTCCCGAGCCCGGCCGCGCCGGAGACGACGGCGAGCACCGTCCCCGCGACGGCGACGAGCGCGGTCGCGCGGAGCCACGGCCCGGGCGCGACGCCTGTCACGTCTGCTCCGCGAGCTGCCGCCGCAGGTCACGCAGCGGGCGATGGCTCGTCACGTAGGGGACGGAGTCGAAGTTGTGCGGCGGCGGCGGCGAGGTCGTGTACCACTCGAGCGTGTCCGCGAGCCACGGGTCGTTCGTCGCGCGGACGCCCTTGCGCTGCACGTGCGTCCGCCAGACGTTCCAGACGAAGATCAGGATGCCGACCGTCATGATCCCGGAGCCGATCGTCGAGATCAGGTTGTAGTCCTCCCAGAGCCCGCCGTGGCTGTACGTGAAGATGCGGCGCGGCATCCCGAGCAGGCCGAGCATGTGCTGCGGCAGGAACGTGAGGTTGAAGCCGGCGAACATCGTCCAGAACGACCACTTGCCGAGCCGCTCGTCGAGCAGCCGCCCGAACATCTTCGGCCACCAGTAGAAGAGGCCGCCGAAGATCCCGAACATCGCGCCGCCGAACAGCACGTAGTGGAAGTGCGCGACGACGTAGTAGCTGTCGTTCACCTGCCAGTCGACCGGGAACGCCGCGAGGAAGATCCCGGACAGGCCGCCCATCGTGAAGAGCGCGATGAAGCCGAGCGCGAACAGCATCGGCGTGTCGAAGGAGAGGTTGCCGCGCCATGTCGTCGCGAGCCAGTTGAAGATCTTGATCCCCGTCGGCACGGCGATCACCATCGACGAGATCATGAAGAACGAGTCGAGGCCGACCGGCAGCCCGGTCGTGAACATGTGGTGCGCCCAGACGAGGAGCGAGAAGAACGCGATCGCGAGCGTCGAGAACGCGACGGCCTTGTAGCCGAAGATCGGCTTCCGCGAGAACACGGGGAGGATCTCGGAGATCATCCCCATCACGGGCAGCACCATGATGTAGACCTCGGGATGCCCGAAGAACCAGAACACGTGCTGGTACAGCACCGGGTTCCCGCCCTCCGCCGGGATGAAGAAGTGCGTGCCGGCGTTACGGTCGAGCAGCAGCATCGTCAGCCCCGCCGCGATCGAGGGCAGCGCGACGACGAGCAGGATCGAGTACGTGAAGATCGACCAGACGAACAGCGGCATGCGCATCCACGTCATGCCGCGCGTGCGCATGTTCGCGATCGTGACGATGAAGTTGATCGCGCCGACGAGCGACGAGACGCCGAGGATGTGGAGCGAGAGGATCCAGTAGTCCTGGCCCTTGCCCGGGCTGTACGTGAGCTCCGACAGCGGCGGGTACGACCACCAGCCGGCCTTCGCCGGGCCGTTCGTCGCGAACCAGCTCAGGTTCAGGATGATCCCGCCGAGGAGGAAGAGCCAGTACGACAGCGCGTTCAGGCGCGGGAACGCGACGTCGCGCGCGCCGATCATCAGCGGCACGAGATAGTTGCCGAAGCCCGCGAGGATCGGGACGACAACGAGGAAGATCATGATCGTCCCGTGCATCGTCAGCACTTCGTTGTACGAGTTCTTCGTCAGGAACGTCTCGTTCGGCGTCGCGAGCTGCGACCGCATCAGCACGGCGAGGACGCCGCCGACGCCGAAGAACACGAGCGACGTCGAGATGTAGAGAATCCCGATCCGCTTGTGGTCGACCGTGACGAGCCAGCTCGCGATGCGGCCGCTCTTCCAGCTGACCGGGGGCGCTGCTTCCGACCTAGCCGCCACTCGACGCTCCCTTGTAGATGTTCTTGCTGACGTAGTCGTAGAGCGCGCTCATCTGCTCCTGCGTCCACGTGTTCCCGACGGGCGGCATGTTGCCGCGGCCCTCGCGGACGAGCGCCTCGAGCCCCGCCTGCTGCGTCAGCAGCGGGTTGTTCGAGATCTTCGGGCCGTAGCCGCCCTGGCCCTGCATGCCGTGGCACGTCGCGCAGACGCCCTGGTACTCGCTCTTGCCGAGGACCGACTTCGCGGTCGAGTTGATGAACGTCTCGTAGCCGGCCTGGTCGGTGACGACGACGCTCGCGGTCATCTTCGCGTGGAAGACGCCGCAGAGCTCGGCGCACTGGCCGACGAACGTCCCCTGGCGGGTCGCCTGGAACCAGAGCTTGTTCGTCCGTCCCGGGATCGCCTGGATCTTCCCGCCGAGCTCGGGGATCCACCAGCTGTGGATCACGTCGGCGGAGACGACGTCGAGGTCGACGACCTGGCCGACCGGTGCGTGCAGGTCGTTGATCGAGATCGCGCCGTTCGGGTAGGTGAACTGCCAGTAGTACTGGTGGCCCTGGACCGTGACGTCGATCGGGTTCGTCGCCGCCGGCGCGTCGTGGATCTTCGGCAGCTCGTAGAAGATGACGAGCCCGATCACGAGCAGGATCAGGACCGGGATCACCGTCCAGATCACCTCGAGCCGGGTGTGCCCGTGCACCTGCGCCCCGTCGGCGGTGCGGGGGCGCGTGCCGCGGCGGTACTTCACGATGAAGACGAGGAGGATCGTCTCGACGATCAGGAAGATTGCGCCCGTGAACCCGAGGATCACGAGGTACGCGGTGCGGGTGTTCTCCGCGTTCGGCGAGGCCGGGCTGAGGGGCGCGAAGCCGCCGTTGCCCGCGAGTGCGGCGCCCGACGCGACGAGCGCGCCGACGGCGCAGACGAGGACGAGAACGAGCTTCCGGCGCACCCCGTCCGGCATTCTATGGGGGTGAGCGGAGGCGCGCGGGTCGAGCTGCCGGCGCACGTGCCGGACTCCTACGAGGTGTACGTGAACGGCGTCCGCCAGGTGCGGGGCGTCGACTACGAGGTCGAGGGCCGCTCGCTCGTGTTCCCCCGCACGATCGAGCAGGAGGGCCGCCTCGGCTTCTGGCGCTGGACGCTGATGTGGCTCGGGGTGATCGGCTCGTACCGCAAGCACGAGACGGTCGACATCGCGTACGAGGCGAACGGGAAGCGCCAGGTCGCGACCGGGCTCGTCCCGAAGCCGGACGCGGACTAGCCGGCTACTCGCCGGAGACGTCGCGCCGCTGGAAGACGACGAACGCGACGGCGAGCGGGACGGCCGCGAAGAGCGCCGAGACCCAGAAGGAGCGGACGATCGGCGTCCAGTAGATCGGCGTCTGCCAGAGCCCGTGCCAGGCGTCGAACTGGGCCGAGAGCATGTAGTGGTGGAGCCACTGGACGTGGACGAGGCCGACGATCGCCTCCATCACGAGCTCGAAGACGAGCGTCCCGACGATCGCCGCGGCGCTGTTCCGGGTGACGACCGAGAGGAAGATCCCGAACGACGCGATCGCGACGAGCGGGACCGAGAAGACGCCGATGCTCGCGAACGCGAGCCCGACGGCGCGGCCCGCCGAATGTGTCGATCCGGTGAGGTCGACGACGGGGTTGAAGCCCCACGCGATCCCGCCGGCGATCATCCCGGCCGCGAGCAGCGCGAGGAGCACGAGCAGGACGTACGTGAACGACGCGAGCGTCTTCCCGGCGAGGATCTGGCTGCGCCGGAGCGACCGCGTGAGGATCGTCTTCAGCGTCCCGCCGGAGTCCTCCGTCGCGACGATGTCGCCGGCGACGAGCGCGGTCACGAGCTGCGCGCCGAAGCGCGACGCGAACGTCAGCACGACGAGCGCGAGCGCGATCCCGGTGTGGCGGAGGTTGTGGCCGAGCGGCACGTCGTACGGGCCGCCCTTCTGGAACGACATCACGACGACGAAGAGCGTCGGCAGGAGCGCCGCGGCGCCGACGCCGATGTACGTCCGCTTCTGCGACGCGAGCTTCCGCATCTCCCAGCGGTACGCCGTGAACGTCGTCGGCCTCACGCGACCGTCTCCAGGCGGTGCGGGTGCGCCTCACCCTCCGTCAGCTCGAAGAAGAGGTGCTCGAGCGTCGCCGTCTCGGGAACGAGCGCGGCGATCCCGAGGCCCGCGTCGACGAGCTTGCGCGAGAGCGCGAGCACCGCGGGCTCGTCGGCGGTGAAGACGAGGTCGCCGTCCTCGTCCGCGAGGTCGCGCACGCCGTCGTCCGCGAGCACCGTGCGCGCGGCGCGCTGGTCGCTCGTGCGGAGCCGGTAGCGCGGCGCGGAGCTCGAGTGGAGGTCGGCGAGCGTCCCCTCGTAGACGATCCGTCCCTCGCGGATCACCGAGACGCGCGTGCAGAGCTCCTCGACCTCCGCGAGCAGGTGGCTCGAGAGGAAGATGGTCAGCCCGCGGTCGGCGAGCGACGTGATGAGGTCGCGCATGTCGCGGATCCCGCCCGGGTCGAGCCCGTTCGTCGGCTCGTCGAGGATCAGCAGCTTCGGCTCGCGCAGCAGCGACGCCGCGAGGCCGAGCCGCTGCCGCATCCCCTGCGAGTAGCCGCCGACCTTGTCGTCGGCACGCGCCTGCAGGCCGACCGTCTGGAGCGCGTTCTCGACGAGGCCCGACGCGCCGTTGCCGTCGAACGCGGCGAGGAGCTCGAGGTTCGTGCGCCCGGTGAGATACGGGTAGAAGTGCGGCGTCTCGACGAAGCCGGCGACGCCGTCGAGCGCCTCCGGGAGCTCCGTCTGCGGGTCGCGGCCGAAGAGCTTCACCTCGCCGGCGTCGGGCCGCAGCAGCCCGAGCATGATCCGCATCGCCGTCGTCTTGCCCGCGCCGTTCGGCCCGAGGAAGCCGTAGATGTCTCCCTCGTTCACGGTGAGGTCGACCCTGTCGACGGCGTGGATCCGTCCGTAGCTCTTGACGAGGCCGCGTGCCTGCACCGGGACCATGGCCCGAGGGTACGACCGTTTCGCCGCGGCGCCGCTCGGCGTAACGCGGGCTTAACCGATTTCTAAGCTGGGATCAGCGAGAGCGCGCGCCGGTCGTGCACGGTGCGGAGGAGCTCGAACACCGACTCGGCGTAGACGTCGCTCTCGTCGCCGTACCACGGCCGGATGTCGGCGGCGCCGTTCAGCTCGACGACGACGTAGCCGCCGTCCGGCGTCGGCAGCAGGTCGACGCCGACGAGGTCGGCGCGGATCGCGTCCGCCGCCTCGACCGCGAGCGCGCGCGCGAGCGGCGGCGCGGGCGCGGACTCGCTCCGGCCGCCGAGCGCGACGTTCGTCCGCCACTCCCCCGGCGCGGCGACGCGGCGCGCGGAGCCGACGACGCGGCCGCCCGCGACGACGACTCGGAGGTCCCAGCCGGCGGGCGGGACGAGCTCCTGTGCGAGCGCGCCGTGCTCGCGGAACCAGCCGCGGTACGACGCGCGCTCGAGCGCCGCGTCGAGCTCGTCGCGCGTGCGGCAGAGCGTGACGTCGCGCCCCCAGCTCCCGAAGCGCGGCTTCAGGACGAGCGGCAGCTCCGGCGCGGCCGACGGCACCCCCTCGGCGATCAGCACGGTGTGCGGGTGCGGCAGGCCGGCGAGGCGCAGCGCGCGCGCCGTCAGCAGCTTGTCGTGTGCGGCCGCGAGCGCGCGCGGCCGGTTCAGCAGCTCGACGCCGCAGGCCGCGAGCCGCTCGAGCTCGAGCTCACCGCTCTCCATCCCGTCGAGCCCCTCGCGCACGTCGAGGCGCGCGAGCGCGACGTCGCCGGCCTCGAGGACGCGGAGCGCCTCGCGCGGTTTCAGGACGTCGGCCGGGACGCCGAGCGAGCGGGCCGCCGCGGCGAGCGACTCGTTCGTCTCCGTGACCGTGTTCGCGACGACGGCGAAGCGCATGGACCGGATGGTGGGGCCACCGTTCGCCCCGGTGGGCGGCGGTCCGGTGAACGCGGCGTGTCGGACCCGCTACCGGCGGCCGGCCGCGGCGGCGCGGTCCTTCGGCACCGCTTCGAGCTTGTACCCCACGCCGTAGCGCGTCTGGATGAACGTGTGGCGCGACGCGCGCCGGTCGACCTTCTCCCGCAGCCGGCGGACGAAGACGTCCACGGTGCGGTCACGGTGCGACTCGCGGCGGCCCCAGAGCTTCTGGAGCAGCTCGTCCCGCGTCGAGACGCGGCCGCGGTCGAGCGCGAGCTGGTAGAGCAGGCGGAACTCGGTCGGCGTCAGCTCGGCGCTCTCTCCGTCGACGTACGCCTGCACCTCGCGCGGGTCGATCATCAGCTCCTCGATCTCGATCGGCTCGCCGCGCGGCGTCTCCTCGCGGCGGATCCCGCGCCGGGCCGCCGCGCGGACACGCGCGACGAGCTCCTTCATCGAGAACGGCTTCACGAGGTAGTCGTCGGCGCCGATCTCGAGCGCGTGGACGCGGTCGTGCTCCGTGCCGCGGGCGGAGACGATCACGATCGGCGTCGCGACGCCCTCGGCGCGCACCGTCTCGATCAGCTTCCACCCGTCGAGCCCGGGCAGCATCAGGTCGAGGACGCAGACGTCCGGCTTCTCGTAGCGAAGCCGGGCGAGCCCCTGGTCGCCGTTGGCGACCCAGACGGCGTCGAATCCGGCGGCGCCGAGGTGGCGCGCCATGCCCTGGGCGATCACCTCGTCGTCCTCGACGATGAGGACCTTCGGCATCGGTGGCATTATCGAACGCTGGTCGGTGTCCACGGGTGTGCGGAGGGTGAACGGATGGTGAAGGTGTGGTAAATGGTGCCGAAGATCGCGTCCGCGCGTTTCTCGCCACCGTGGAGGATGCCGTGGTCGTGCTCGACAGCGAGCGGCGCCTCGTCGCGGCGAGCCCCGCGGCGGCCGAGATGCTCGGCGACGCGACGCCCGGACGGCGGCTCGGCGAGGACGCCGACGACGCGCCGCCCGGACCGCTCGTCCTCTTCCTCGACGCGCTGCCGGAGCTCTCGGCGTACCAGGAGCTCCGGGCCGGCTTCACCGCCGCCGTCTCGCACGAGCTGCGGACGCCGCTCGCGCGGATGCTCGTGCTGCTGGAGAGCGCGACGCTTCCCGAGGCGGACGTCGACCAGCTCGTCGACCAGGCGCGGCTCGAGGTCGCGCAGGCGCGCGAGCTCATCGACGACGTCTTGTTCCTCGGCGAGCTCGAGACCGGGCGGGAGGTCGTCTCGCTCGGCCGCACCGTCGCGCTGCCGGTCGCCGAGCAGATCGTCGCCGCGTTCGGCGCGCGCGCGGAGCGGGCGCAGGTCGAGCTGATGCTCGTCGCCGACGAGGAGGTCGAGCTGCCGCTGCGCCCGCGCATGCTCCGCGTCGTGCTCGAGAACCTCGTGCTGAACTCGATCCGCTATTCGGGGCCGGGAAGCCGCTGCATCGTGTCGATCGGCGTCGACGAGGCGGGCGACACGATCCTCGCCGTCGCCGACAACGGGAAGGGCGTCTCCGAGGCCGACCTCCCGCGCCTCTTCGAGCGGTTCTACCGCGCCGACCAGGCGCGCTCGTCGCGGGGCACGGGCCTCGGCCTCGCGATCGTGAAGCACGTCGTCACCGCAGCCGAGGGCACGGTGGAAGCCAACGGCGCCCCCGGTCGCGGCCTCGAGATCGTGTGCCGCTTCCCGCCGGAGACCGCGGGCTAGCCGCTAGCCGAAGCGGCCGGTGACGTAGTCCTCGGTGCGGCTGTCGGACGGCGCGGTGAAGATCTTCTCCGTCGCGTCGTACTCGACGAGCTCGCCGAAGCGCTGGCCTTCGCCGCCCTGCGAGATCGAGAAGAACGCCGTCATGTCGGCGACGCGCGCCGCCTGCTGCATGTTGTGCGTGACGATGACGAACGTGTACTCGCTCTTCAGGTTGTGCATCAGCTCCTCGATCGCCTTCGTCGCGATCGGGTCGAGCGCCGACGCCGGCTCGTCCATCAGCACGACGTCCGGCTCGACGGCGATCGCGCGCGCGATGCAGAGCCGCTGCTGCTGGCCGCCGGAGAGCGACAGCGCGCTCGCCTTCAGCCGGTCCTTCACCTCGTCCCAGAGCGCGGCCTGCGTCAGTGCACGCTCGACGCGCTCGTTCACGTCGTCCTTGATCCCGAGGACCTTCATGCCCCACGACACGTTGTCGTGGATCGACTTCGGGAAGGGGTTCGGCCGCTGGAAGACCATGCCGATCATCCGCCGCACCGCGACGGGGTCGACGTTCGCGCCGCAGATGTCCTGCCCGTGGTAGCGGATCGTCCCTTCCTGGCGGAAGCCCGGGATCAGGTCGTTCATCCGGTTGAAGCAGCGGATGTACGTGCTCTTGCCGCACCCGGACGGTCCGATGATCGCGGTCACGAGGTTCTTGTAGACCTTCATGTCGACGCCCTTCACGGCGGGCTTCGCGCCGTAGATCGCGTCGAGACCCTCGACCTCGAAGATGCTCTCGAGGCGCTCGCGCGGCGGCATCGGCGTCCGGCGGGTCTCGACTCTCACGGTCGGCTCGATCGTAGTCGACATGTCCTTGGCTCCTTCCATCAGCGCGCTGCGATCTTACGACGGCTGCGGTTTGCGAGCCAGCGGGCACCGAGGCTCGTGAACAGGATGAACAGCAGGAGGACGAGCGCGGCGGCCCACGCGCGCGCGTGGTCGGCCGGGTCTGGCGACTCCGAGAGCTCGAAGATGGCGACCGGGATCGTCTGCAGTGCGTGCTGCGGGTTCCAGTTGATCTGGGGGCCGACGAGCGAGCACACGAGCAGGAGCGGCGCCGTCTCGCCCGCGACGCGCGCGACGGCGAGCACGGTGCCGGTGAGGATGCCGCCGACCGTCTGCGGCAGGATGATGCTGAGCGTCGTCCGCCACTGCGGCACGCCGAGCCCGAGGCTCGCCTCGCGCAGCGAGTTCGGCACGAGCGCGAGGATCTCCATCGTCGAGCGCGAGACGAGCGGCAGCATCAGGCACGCGAGCGCGAATGCGCCGGCCCAGCCGCTCTGCCCGTGCCCGACGACGAGCAGGCCGTAGACGAAGATGCCGATCACGATCGCCGGCACGCCGTTCAGGACGTCGAGCACCATCGTGATCCCGTTGCGGATCGACGCCGGCGCGAACTCGTTGAGGTAGATCGCGACGAGGATCCCGACCGGGAGCGCCATCAGCGTCGCGAGCCCGACGACGACGAGCGTCCCGACGAACGCGTTCGCGAGTCCCTGCGGCGCGTTCGTGAGGCTGAACGGGATCGGCGGCTTCGTCAGGAGGTTCAGGTTCAGCTCCGACGCGCCGCGCTTCGCGACCGACCAGATCACGACGCCGAGGATCGCGACGGCGATCGCCGCGGCGAGCCACGCGAGGAGCTCCATCACGCGGTTCACGGCCTTGCGGCGGCCGAGGTTCTTGATCTGCAGCGGCGAGGCGCCCATGCCGTGCGCGCTCATGCGTGGCCTCCACGGGTGATCCCGTGCTTGCGCGCGCTGCGGCGCACGATCCACTGCGCGAGGATGTTCGCGATCAGCGAGAAGACGAGGAGGATCAGGCCGAGGTAGATGAGCGACGCGGCCTGGAGGTTCGTCGACGCGCCCTGGTACGACGCCGCGATCTTGCTCGCGAGCGTGTCGCCGCCGGAGAAGAGGTTCCAACCGACGTACACGCCGCCGCCGATCACCTGCGTGACCGCGATCGCCTCGCCGATCGCGCGGCCCCAGCCGAGGATCAGCGCCGCGGCGATGCCGCCGCGCGCGTACGGGAAGACGACGCCGCGCACCATCTCCCAGCGCGTCGTACCGAGCGCGAGCGCGCCCTCCTTCAGCTCGTGCGGGATGCCGAGGAAGAGCTCGCGGCAGATGCTCGAGACGATCGGCAGGATCATGATCGTCAGGACGATGATCGCCGTGAAGATGCTCGCGCCCGTCGTCCCCGGCTCGCCGAAGAGCGGAATGAAGCCGAAGGCGGTGTGCAGCCACGGCTCGATCGTGGAGCGGAGGACGGGTGCGAGGACGAGGATTCCCCAGAGGCCGATCACGACGCTCGGGATGGCCGCGAGCGTCTCGACGAGCGCCGTGACGGGGGCGCGGATCGCGCCCGGCGCGAGCTCGGTGAGGAAGAGCGCGATCCCGAGCGCGAGCGGCGTCGCGAGGATCAGCGCGAAGATCGACGTGATCGCGGTGCCGAAGAGGAAGCTACCCGCGCCGTAGAGCTCACGCCCGACGACGGGGTTCCACGCGACGCGCCAGATGAACTGGATCCCGTACTTCTCGATCGCGGGCCGCGCGCCCTCGACCACCTTCCAGACGATGAGGAGGACGAGGATCGTGACGCCGAACGCGGCGGCGCCGGCGACGACCTGAAGCGCAACGTCGCCGAAGCGCAGCCGCCGCCCCGAGAGGGGGCGGCGGCGTGCGTCAGCGGTGAGCTCTGCCGAAGCCACGAGCTCCTTACGAGTGGATCTTCGCGATCGACTTCTCTGCTTCGACCAGCACGGTCTTCGGCAGCGGCGCGAAGAAGAGCTTCGGGCCGTACGTCTGGCCCTTCGTCACCGCCCAGAAGAGGAACTTCTTCAGATCGGGCGCCTTCGAGGTCTGCTGCGGGACGATCACATAGGTGAAGGTCGAGATCGGATACGCGTTCGCGAACTTCTTCGGCGGGTTCACGATCGAGAGCGAGCCGTCGGCGTTCGGCTTCTGGTCGCTCTGCGCCGCCGAGAGGATCCCGCGGAGTCCGGGCGTCGTGTACTTGCCGGAGTTGTTCTTCATCCGGAAGTAGCTGAGGTGGTTGTGGATCGCGTACGCGATGTCCGCGTAGCCGATCGCGCCCGGCGTGCCGGAGACGATCGCCGCGACGCCCGAGCTGCCCTTGCCGCCGGAGCCGGTCGGCCAGTTGACGGCGACGCCCGAGCCGATCTGCGACTTCCAGGCGGGGCTGACGCTCGAGAGATAGTCGGTGAAGTTGAACGTCGTGCCCGAGTTGTCCGAGCGGTGCGCGATCGCGATCTTCGTCGACGGGAGGTTCACGCCCGGGTTCAGCTTCGCGATCGCCGGGTCGCTCCAGGTCGTGATCTTGCCCATGAAGATGTTGGCCAGCGTCGGGCCGTCCATCTTCAGGAGGTTCGGCGCGCCCGGGAGGTTGTACATGATCGCCGTGGCGCCGAGTGCCCACGGGATCTGGATGCAGCCGTTGCAGGCGTTGAACTGGTCGGAGGTCAGCGGCGCGTCGCTCGCGCCGAAGTCGACGGTGCGCGCGGTGATCGCCGCGACACCGGCGCCGGAGCCGACGCCGCTGTACTGGAGCTCGTAGCCGTAGGCCGAGCCGAGCGGGCTGATCCACTGGGAGACGAGGGGCTGGACGAAGGTGCTTCCTGCGCCGGTGATGGTCGTCCCGGCCGAGCGCTTGGAGCCGGCGCTTGCCGCGCCGACCGCGACGGCCGCAACGGCGCCGCAGAGCGCGATCAGGGTGATCGCGCGAGTCTTGGAGCCGAGGTTCGGCATTGCTGTTTCTCCTCTTTCGGGGTTCGCGGCCACGGTACGACCGTCGCCCCGCGGGGTGGGATACCGTGCTGTTGCGAGGTGGTTACGAAGCGGTGAACCACCCTCGGAAACGGGGTGGGGAAAGGGATACGGTGTCGCGATGGCTTTCGACGACGAGCTCGGGCAGGTCGAGGCGCAGCTACAGGAGGAAGGGCAGCGGACGGTGACCGCCGTCCACGGGGCGATCCGGGCCCTCCAGGAGCGGGACGTCGAGCTCGCGGACGAGGTGATCGCCTTCGACGACGAGGTCGACCGGCTGTTCCTCGGGATCGAGAGCTCGATCCAGTCCCTGATCGCGCTCCAGACGCCGGTCGCCCGCGACCTGCGCCTGCTGCTCGCGATCCTCCACATCAACCTCCTGCTCGAGCGCTCGGCCGACGGGGCCGTGACGATCGCGAAGCTCTCGAAGCTCGTCGCCGACGCCGACCCGGACCCGGGCCTCGTCGAGGTCCTCGTCGAGATGGGCGACCGGGCGGAGGAGATGTGCCGCGTCGCGCTCGACTCGTTCGACCGCCGCGACCTGGCCGGAGCCGAGAGCCTCGTCGACCTCGACGAGCTCATCGATCGCTCGAACCGCCGCTTCGTGGAGCGGCTCGTGGACGTGATGGCCGACCCGGAGATGCGGGAGTGGGGCCTCGCGATGGTGGTCGTGGCGCGGACGATCGAGCGGATCGGCGACCGGGCGGTCGACATCGGGGAGCAGACCGCGTACCTGCTCACCGCGGAGTTCCGCGAGTTCACCGACGCGTCGCATCCCGCCGCGTCCTCGTAGCCGACGCCCTAGAATCGCCCCCGATGGACCGTCGGCGGCTGCTCGCGATCATTGCGCTCGTCCTCGGCGTCGTCCTGATCGCGATCGCGATCGTCTACTGGGCCGAGCCCGCGAAGTCCCTGCCGTCGTTTGCCCCCGGCCACACCGCCGGCTCGAACCACCATCACGTCAAGCACGGCATCGCCGCGTTCCTGCTCGGCGTCGCGTGCCTCGTGTTCGCGTGGTTCAACACGGGGGAGCGCAAGACGCCGGCGCCGGACCCGCAGTAGTGCCGATCACGTACTTCCAGGCGGCGATCCTCGGGCTGATCCAGGGCGTCGCGGAGCTGTTCCCGATCTCGAGCCTCGGGCACAGCGTGATCCTGCCGAGCCTCTTCGGCTGGAACATCCACCAGAACGACTCCTACTTCCTGACCTTTCTCGTCGCGACGCATCTCGCGACGGCGATCGTGCTCGCCGTCTTCTTCCGCGCCGACTGGTGGCGGATCATCAAGGGGCTCGGACGCTCGCTGCGCGACCGCGGCATCGGCACGGACGACGCGGACGCGAAGCTCGGCTGGCTGCTCGTCGTCGGCACGATCCCCGCCGGGATCCTCGGGCTCGCGCTCGAGCACGCGCTGCGGAAGGTCTTCGCGTCGCCGCAGACCGCAGCGATCTTCCTCTGCGCGAACGGGCTCCTGCTCTACGGCGCGGAGCGGCTGCGGCGGCGCGCGCCCCAGACGGCGACCGACGACGACACGCGGATCGCGCGCACGCTCTCGTGGCTCGACGCGACGCTCGTCGGCGCGGCGCAGGCGCTCGCACTGATCCCGGGCTTCTCGCGCTCGGGCGCGGCGATGGGCGGCGGCCTGCTCGTCGGGCTCTCGCACAAGGACGCCGCGCGCTTCGCGTTCCTCCTCGCGACGCCGATCATCGGCGCCGCCGCGGTGCTGAAGCTGCCGGAGCTCGCCGGCTCGTCCGGGAACGGCGTCCGGGGCCAGGCCCTCGTCGGCGCGCTCTGCGCGGCGGTCGCGGCCTGGTTCTCGGTGAGGTTCCTGATGCGGTATTTCGAGACGAACACGCTGATGCCGTTCGCGATCTACTGCTTCGTGGCGGGGGGTGCCGCCGCGATCTACTTCGCTGTAACCTGAGACGGCCCATGGCAGTTCGCACGAAGAAGCGGACGGCGGCCGCGGCGGACAGGCTGATCAACCGCGAGCTGTCGTTCCTCGACTACGACGCCCGCCTCCTCGAGCTCGTCGAGGACCCCGACCTGCCGCTCCTCGAGCGCGTCTTCTTCTTCGGGACGTTCTCCCAGATGCTCGACGAGTTCTTCATGATCCGCATCGCCGGGCTGACCGGCCAGGCGGCCGCGGGTGTGACGGTGCGCTCGCCCGACGGGCGCACGCCGCAGGAGGCGCTGACCGAGGCGCGCGCGCGCGTCATCGAGCTCTACGCCGAGCAGGCGCGCATCTGGTCGAAGGAGCTCTTGCCGGCGCTCGCGGCGGAGGGCATCGTCGTCTCGCGCGTCGACGAGCTCTCGGACGAGGAGCGCGTCGACCTGATGGAGCGCTTCGAGCGCGAGATCTTCCCGGTGCTGACGCCGCTCGCCGTCGGGCCGGGCCAGCCGTTCCCGTACATCTCGCCGCTCTCGATCTCGCTCGCGGTGTTCGCGCGCGACCCGGAGACGGGCGAGGAGCGCTTCGCGCGCGTGAAGGTGCCGGAGGGCCTGCCGCGCTTCCTGCCCGTCGGCGGCGGCGGCCGGTTCGTGCCGCTCGAGCAGGTGCTGACCGACTTCCTGCCGAGCCTCTTCCCCGGGATGGAGATCCTCGAGCGCTCGCTCTTCCGCGTCACGCGCGACGCCGACCTCGAAGTCTCGGACGAGGCGGACGACCTCCTCGAGGCCGTCGAGCTCGAGCTGCGCCGCGCGCGCTTCGGCGAGGTGACGCGCCTCGAGGTGTCGTCGTCGATGACGCAATCGCTGCGCGAGCGGCTCCAGCAGGGACTGCGCGTCGCCGACGAGCTCGTCTACCCGATCTCGGGGACGCTCGACCTCGCGGACGTGCTCGAGCTGACGAAGCTCGACCGGCCGGACCTGAAGAACGAGCCGTGGATCCCCGTCGCGCGCCCGCCGCTCGCGGGGCTCGAGCCCGGCGAGCAGTTCGCCGTCATCCGCGCAGGCGACGTGCTCGTCCACCACCCGTACGACTCGTTCGCGGCGACGTTCGAGTCGTTCCTGAACGCGAGCGCGAGCGACCCGGATGTGATCGCGTTGAAGTCGACGGTGTACCGCACGGGCGACGACACGCCGCTCGTCCCGGCGTTGATCGCCGCCTCCGAGAGCGGCAAGCAGAGCGTGTGCCTCGTCGAGATCAAGGCGCGCGGCGACGAGCGGCGCAACATCGAGTGGTCCCGCGCCCTCGAGCAGGCGGGCGTGCACGTCGTCTACGGGTTCCCGTCGATGAAGACGCACGCGAAGACGACGCTCGTCGTCCGTCGCGAGGCGGGCGGCCTGCGCCGCTACGTCCATCTCGGCACGGGCAACTACAACAACGTCACCGCGCGCTCGTACGAGGACTTCGGGCTCTTCACCGCGGACGAGGACATCGCGGCCGACGTCGCGGACCTCTTCAACTACCTCACCGGCTTCGGCCGGCCCGCGCGGTTCCGGAAGCTGCTCGTCGCGCCGTTCACGCTGCGGCAGCGGCTCATCGACGAGATCCGCGAGGTGTCGGAGTCGGCGCGCGCCGGACGCAAGGCGCGCATCCGCATCAAGGTGAACGGCCTCACGCACGTCGAGATCATCGACCAGCTCTACAACGCGTCCGAGGCCGGCGTCCGCATCGACATCCTCTGCCGCGGCGTCTGCTCGCTGCGGCCCGGCGTGCCCGGGATGAGCGAGCGGATCCGCGTGCGCAGCGTCCTCGGCCGCTTCCTCGAGCACAGCCGCCTCTTCATGTTCGAGTCGTCGAGCCGCTCCGCGACGTACATGGGCAGCGCCGACCTGATGCCGCGCAACCTCGACCATCGCGTCGAGGTGGTGACGCCGGTCGAGGATCCGACGCTCCAGTCGGAGCTCGTCGCGACGTTCGACGCGGAGCTCGCCGACACCGCGAGCTCCTGGGAGCTCGACGGCGACGGGGCGTGGAAGCGCGTCCGCCCGCGCAAGGAGGACGAGCGGGCGCGGTCCGCCCAGGCCGTCCTCATGCGCCGCGCGCGGCGCCGCGTCTCCGTCGCCCGCACGCACTAGGTTCGCCAGGCCGTTACCGGCCCGTCACCGCCCGTTCACGGGGCCGGCACGTGTCCAACCGACGCCGGACCTACCATGCGCCACGTGCGCCTGGGGGTCCTCGACGTCGGCTCGAACACCACCCGTCTCCTCGTCGCCGACCTGAAGCGCGGGGAGATCGCTCCCGTCGCGAAGGTGAAGGTCCGGCTGTCGCTCGGCGAGGAGATCGAGCGCTCCGGCGAGGTGTCGAAGGCGCACGTCGCCGCCGCGGCGAAGGCGGTCGAGCGGCTCGCCGGTCTCGCGCGCGACGAGGGCGCCGAGGCGCTCGACGTGTTCCTCACCGCGCCCGGGCGCCAGGCGGAGAACGCGGAGCAGCTCGTCTCGGCGCTGACGCGCGCAGCGGGCGTTCCCGTGCGCGTGCTGTCGACGGAGGAGGAAGGACGGCTCGCGTACGGCGGCGCGGTCGCGACGTCGCGGGTCCCGCTGCCGGCCACCGTCGCGGTCTGCGACGTCGGCGGCGCGTCCACCGAGATCGCCGTCGGCGCGCCGCACGCGGCGCCGTGGTGGATCGAGTCCGTCGACCTCGGGTCCGTCCGTCTCACGACGCGGGTGCTCGACGGCGGCCGCCCGAGCGGCGGCGAGCTCGCACGCGCGCAGGCCGAGGCGGCGCGGGCGTTCGCATCCGTCGTCCCACCGGAGGTCGAGGCGGCGCTCGCCGTCGGCGGCAGCGCGCGCGCCGCGCGCCGGCTCGTCGGCGGGACGCTCGGCGAGGACGAGCTGCGCGAGGCGGTGCGGCTCGTGCGGTCGCACTCGCCGCGGACGATCGCGCGCCGGTTCGGCGTCGACCGCGAGCGCGCGCAGATCCTCGCGGGAGGGCTCGTGCTCCTCGTCGAGGTGCAGGCGCGCCTCGGCGTGCCGCTCCACGTCTGCGACGGCGGTATCCGCGAGGGCGCGCTCCTCGCCTGGGCCGAGGAGGCCCAGGGCGTGGCGGTCACCCGCCGAACGGCCTGACCCGAAAAGCCACGTCCGGTGCCAGGCACCGGCCGTGGCCGGCGGAGCCAGGTCGTCTGCGTATTGCGACGATCTGAGCGCGATTGGGGGCGCATCGTCCCCGCGGGACGTCGTCTGAAAGAGCCACGTCCGGTGCCAGGCACCGGACGTGGCTCAGGGAGACGTGGCGGGGAGGCGCTCGAGGACGCGGATCTCGTTGCCGGCGAGCTCGAGCACGACGGCTGCGCCCTTGACGAGCGGTGCGCCGAGGACGGCTTCGACGATGTCGCCGTGCGTGCACGCGACGCCGCCGTCGAGCTCGGCGAGCAGCGCGAGCGCACCGGCCCGGCTGCCGCCCTCCGCGAGGCGGTCGTCGAGCTCGACCTCGAGCCCGAGCGACGCGGCGAGCGGTTCCACCGTCTCGACGCAGCGGACGTACGGGCTCGAGACGACGCGCGTCGCGCGCATCGCGCCGCGGAGTGCGTCCGCGTCCGCGCGGCCGGCGGCGTCGAGCGGACGCGCGCGGTCGTCGCCCGTCCACGCGTCGCGGTCACCGGCCGACGCGTGACGGAGCAGGATCACGCTCATGCGACCGCGTCGAGGAGCTCGAGGTCGCGCTCGTAGGTGAGCAGCGCGCGCGCGTCCGCCGGCGCGAGCCAGCGCAGCTCGTCGATCTCCTTCCCGGGCACGAACCCGTCGTCCTCGAGCGGCTCCATCGTCCACCAGCGCACGATCTTCGGGCGGCCGAGCGCGTCGTCGTACGCCGTCGGCGGGAGCTCCGCGCCGAGGGCGCAGCGGAGCCCGGTCTCCTCCCACACCTCGCGGAGCGCGCAGTCCTCGTCCGACTCGCCGGGGTCGGCCTTCCCCTTCGGGAACGTCCAGTCGTCGTAGCGCGGCCGGTGGACGAGCAGCACCTCGCCGTCGCGCACGACCACGCCGCCGCCGGCGCGGACCGTCATCTCGCGGCGCGCTTCAGCTTCCGCCATGCGCCCGGCCATTCGGCGCGCGCCTCGGCGTGGCGCGCCTGCTCGCGGTCGATGAGCCGCCCGGCGGCGAGCGCCTGGTCCGGCGCCGCGTCCGCCGCGAGCGCGCGGAGGCGCTGCTCGGCGACGACCGCGTCCTGGTGCTCGCCGAGCACGTCCTGGAAGACCTTCGCGCGCTTCACGAACTCGTCGTCGCCGGCGAGCTCCGCCGCGTAGCGCGCGCGCTTGCCGAGCTTGCGGATCGCATGGAGCTCGACGTCCGCCGGCTCCTCGGGAAGCTCGCGGACCGCCTTCCGGAGCTTCTTGAACGCGCGGCCGGAGAGCTCGTCGAGCGAGACGCCGTCGCCGCTCGGCTCGAGCTCCCGGAGCGTGGACTCGAAGCGGTCGAGGAGCGCGAAATAGCGCGTGCCGTTCAGCGCGCGGAGCAGTGCGGTGCGGTCGCGCCTGCGCTCGCGGTCGAGCGCGCGCAGGAGCCGGTCGCCCGCCTTCGCGTCCGCGCCGCCGAGCCCGGCCGCCTCCGCGTGCAGCCGCTCGAGCAGCACGTCGAGGTCGCGGACGGCGCCGAGCACGCCGCCGAGCCACTGCAGCTCCGCGTCGAGCTCGGACGTGTCGGACGCGATGAGATCGCGGCCCGCGCGCAGCAGCGCGCGCGAGCGGCGGACGGCGACGCGCATGTCGTGGAGGCTCTCCGGGTCGGTGCCGAGCCGCGTGCCCGGGTCGTGCGCGAGGATCGCGACGAGCTGCGCGCCGAGCAGCGCGCGCAACGCGGCGAACGGCTCGCTCGGCGCCGGCTCGCTGCCGGACAGCCCGAGCGCGCGGAAGAGCTTCGGCACGCCGGCGCCGCGCGTCGCCCCGGCGCGCGCGACCTCCTTCGCGATCGCGTCGAGTCCTTTCGGGCTGCCCGAGCGGAGCTCGATCTCGACCTCGACGAACTCGTCGGAGACGCGGAGCGCGTCCATCACCGCGACCTCGTCGACCGTCACCTCGGCCGTCGTCCCGTTGTGCGCGACGAGCTCGCCGCGGCGGCGCGTCCGCAGCTCCGCGATCGGCGCGACCGGCCCGTGGCGAAGGTGCGTCGTCAGGAGCGCGCGCATCTCCTCCGGCGGCTCGGTCGGCCCGCCCGGCTGCTCGAGCTCGAGCCGGAAGCCCTCGGACGGGAGCTTCAGCTGCCAGACGCTGCGGCCGCGCTCGGTCCGCCTGCGCAGCGTGATCCCCGCCTGCGCGAGCGCGTTCCCCGGCACGTCGTAGTAGACCGACGTGAACATGCGCGGCTCGAGCGGGTCGCCGCCCAGGTCCGGGAGCTCGAAACCGTCAGGCGCTTCGAGCTTGCGCTCGTGCTCGGGAGTCACGTCCATCGGCGGCCCACGCCGGATCGTAGCCCCGGCCCGCCGCCGACGCCCGGGCCGAAGACGGCGACGCCCCGGGATCGGGTTACCGGGGCGCCACCTCCTCGGCTCGTGCGGAGGGTCTCCACGACCCTACGCGTGGGCTGCGCGGACATGGGTGAACGTCCGGTGACGGGGCGGCGACGGTCCCGGTCAGGCCGCGCGGCGGCCGGCCGCGGGCGCGTCGACCGCGTCGATCCGCGTCAGGAACGCCGGCCGGCCCGAGCGCAGGTAGTCGACGACGGAGCGCTCCGTCTTCGCGACCGGCAGGAGCGTCTTCCACCCGTAGAGGTGCTCCTCGCGGTGGAAGTCTCCGCTCGCGACCGCCGGCAGCCCGCGCTCTGCGACCCAGCCGAAGAGCTCGTACCGATTGAAGAGCTCCCAGCGGTCGACCAGTCCGCGCAGGGTGCGCCACTCTCGGGAGAAGCGCTGTGTGGTGCGCGACGGCGAGGCCGCCCGACGGCCGCGATACGGATGGGCGGCGACGATCGCCGCCCCCTCGCCACGCGCCCGCGCGAGGGCCGCGTCGAGGCCCCCGTCGACGCTGACGAACGCGCGGCAGCCGACTGCGACGGCGTGCGCGGCGAGGTGCGGGTCGAGGTCGTTCCAGGTCAGCTCGAGCCCGGGGAGGACGAGGAGGTCGTACTCCCGGCGGGCGCGGTCGGCCTGTGCCTCGATCTCGGCGAGATAGTCGTCGTGGTTCGCGGCGTGGATGCCGCGGAGCGGCGCGTCGCGCGCGAGCCACGGGTCGTCGCTCCGGTTGACGTGGTCCGTCACGCAGAGGACGTCGAAGCCGCTGCGCCCGTAGAGGTCGACGAGCTCCGGGAGGGTGAAGGCCCCGTCGCTCCAGCGCGTGTGCGCGTGGAGCTCGCAGAGGAGCGGCTCGATCTTGCGGCGCATCTCGCTTGAACTGTGTTCGCCGCGAGACCGCCCGTGGGCGGAGAGGTGGTGACGATCCGGAGGAAGGCGAGTGAACGCAGGAGGCCCGGTACCCCCAACCGGGCCTCCGCGTCCCATCCGCCCCTACAGGTGGCTCTGGCAGGTACCGCCGTCGCCGTTCGAGTTCGTCCCGTCGGGGCAGATCGTGTTCGACCACGTGACGCCGGCGATGTCGGCGTGCCGCAGGTCGGCTCCTCTGAGGTTCGCGTTCGTCAGGTTCGCGTTCGGCAGGAAGCCGCCCGCGAGATCGGAGAAGCGGAGATTCGCACCGGTGAGGATCGCCCCCGAGAGGTTCACGTCCCGAAGGTTGCGATGCGAGAGGTCGGCGTTCGCGAAGTCGACCTGGCCGCTCACCGGGTCGAGCTGCACGGCCGGCAGGCCGAAGTCGCCGAAGCCGTCGTGGTCGTCGTGGCCGAGGCCGAAGTCGAACATCCCGGCGATGTCGAAGCGCACGTGCTCCTTGCGGTCGACCGATGCGAGCGCCTGGTCGAAGGAGCCCGCGATCGCCGGCAGCCGCCAGTTGTACTCGATGAAGTTCGGCACCGACGCGAGGTCGCTGAGGTTGCCGTCGACCGCGTTCGTCCTCGCCCACGGCGAGATGACGAGGAACGGCTGGCGCGGCCCGAAGCCGCAGCGTCCCTGCTCGCCGGCGAGCGGCTGCGACGTCGCGGACTCGGTCCCGCAGAGCCCGGACGTGCCGGAGCCCTTCGGCAGCTTCGTGCTCGTGAGGTTGTCGGCGACCGACGCGGACGGGTTCGTGACGCCGCTGTAGACGTGGTCGTACCAGCCGTCCGAGTCGTCGTAGTTGACGATGACCGCGGTGCTCGACCAGTCGGGCGTCTTCTCGAGCGCGTTGATCTCGTTCACGACGAACGCCTGCTCGTCCTGCGGGTCGGAGTACGCCGCATGGCCGTCCTCGAAGCCCGGAGCCTTGAGGAAGCTCACCGCGGGCAGCGCCGACGCCGGCAGCTTGTGCGCCGCGATCGCGGCGACGAGCTGGTCGAAGTCGCTCATGTCGTAGTTGTGGTTCGGGGTGTCGAACTGCGGGACGCCCGCCACGTACGACTGCGTGTCGGTCCCGATCTCCTTCAGCCCCGCGAGCGTGTCCTGCCCGGACGTGTCGGTCGCGACGGTGAGGTGGTGCGGGTTCGCGGTCGAGGCGTAGTACTCGAACGGCTCGTGGTGGGGGATGTAGTCGTCCTTGTAGCCCCACTGGCCCGAGCCGCCGAGCGCGACGCCGACCGGATGCACCGTGTCGCAGAGGCCCTGGTTCGACGAGTGCGGCACGTTCGACTGGAACCCGGCGGTCTTGAACTCGTCGGGGACGAACGTGCTCGTCGACTGGCCGGTCTTCCCGATGGCGGCGAGTGCCGCGGTGTAGCTCTCGCTCGGCCGGAAGCCGCCCTGGAACCAGCCCCACGAAAGGCCGGCGGCGTTCAGCTCGTCGCCGATGTTCTGCCCGTTCAGCGCGACTGCGTCGCGCGTCGAGCAGTCGTCCCAGTACGGCTGCGCGTCGCTCGTCAGCGAGTAGCCGCCGGTCCCGTCGGCCGTGATGTCGGCGTTCGGCGCGGCCGACGTCGCGATCGACGGCGCGTTCGCGGTGTGCGTCATGTCGACGTTGCCCGTGTTGCCCGAGACGAGGTTGATCGCACCGGGCGCGGACGGGCCGAAGGTCGGGCTGAACGAGTTGTCGCTCATCGCGTACCGCTGCGCGTAGGTCCACATCGCGGTGACGGTGTTGCCGTCGTAGTAGTCCATGACCTGCGCGGCGTTGCACGGGGTCCCGAACGGCGAGTTGCCGCCGCCGGTCCCGACGCTCTGCACGAACTGGTCCATCTTCCCGCCGTCGAACGCCTGCTGCTCGTCGCTGTAGTTGTGATCCTGGTCGCACGTGAGCTGGCCGCCGGCGCCGCCCGCCAGCCCGGTCGCGGAGCTGTCGAGGCGCATCGGCTGCCCGGCGTTCGGGTTGCTCGTGAGGAGCGCGTGCGTCAGCCCGTCGACGCTCGGCGTGTGCGGCGCGGCGACGAACGGGCGTCCGTCCGTGTTCGCCGCGTTCGGGTACGTCCCGAAGTAGTGGTCGAACGAGACGTTCTCCTGGAAGATCACGACGAGGTGCTGGATCGGCGTCCGCGCGCCGGGCCCGTGCTCGTCGTGCCCATCCCGGACGCCCGCCTGCGTGCTCGCGGCCAAGGCGGCGGCCGCGCTCACGACGATGACCGGCACGAGCCGGCGCATCCACGTTCTCATCAAGTTCCCCTCTCTCCCTTGCGGCTGCCTGCCCGCGCACGATCCTGCGCCGGGCGCGCCGGAGCTTGGGCATCGCTCTTGTGAAGGGCCGGTGAGAGGCCGGTGAACGCGAGACGAGCGACGCCGCGCACGCTGCGCCTGCAGGCCCGAAGCGACCTCAGCCGCGGCCGTTGCGGACGGTGAGCTCCCGGAGCTGCGCCGCGAGATCCCGGGTGAGCGCGCCGGGCTCGAGCCGCCACGTCCAGTTCCCGAGCGGGATGCCGGGGCGGTTCATCCGCGCGTCGCTGCCGAGCCGGAGGACGTCCTGCGCGAGGATCACCGCGAGCGACGCCTTCGACGCGAGCGCGAGCCCGATCAGCCCCCACGCCGGGTCGGCGGGATCGAGCCCCGTCGCCCTCCGCCGGCGCTGCGTCAGGTTCCCGAACCAGCCGACCGCGGTGTCGGTGTCGTGCGTGCTCGTGTAGACGACGTGGTCCGGACGGTGGTTCTCGAGCCGGTGCGGGCTTTTCGCAGGACCGCCGAACGCCCAGTGGAGCACGACCATCCCGGGCAGCCCGAGCTCGGCGGCCAGCCTGCGGACGGGCGGCGTGATCACGCCGAGGTCCTCGGCGATCAGCGGCAGCGCGCCGAGCTCGCGCTCGACCGCGCGGAAGAGCGCGGCGCGCGGGCCCGGCCGCCAGCGCCCGTTCCGTGCCGTCCGGTTTCGCGCCGGGACCGCCCAGTACGAGACGAAGCCGCGGAAGTGGTCGACGCGCGCGACGTCGACGAGCTCGAACGTCCGCCGGAAGCGCTCGATCCACCAGCGGTAGCCGGTCTCGCGGTGGACGGGCCAGTCGTAGAGCGGGTTGCCCCAGAGCTGTCCGTTCCCGCTGAGCGCGTCGGGCGGCGCGCCTGCGACCTCGCCGGGCGCGAAGAGCTCCGGCCACGTCTCGATGTCCGCGCCCTCGTCGGAGACGTAGATCGGGACGTCGCCGATCAGCCGCACGCCGCGCTCGCGCGCGTACGCGCGGAGCGCCCTCCACTCCCGCTCGAACCGCACCTGGTCCTCGATCGCGTCGTCGCCGGCGAACCGCGTCCAGCCGCCGATCCAGAACGGGTGGCGCTCGACGAAGTCGTCGACCTCGGCCCGCGTCACGCGCGCCCGCGGCTCCGCGAGGAGCCCGGGCGACGCGGCGAACGCCGACGGCGAGCGGTACGGCGAGTGGAACTCGTCCGGCGGCCCGAGCGGGAGCATCTGCCACCACGACTGCCCGGCCGCCTCGAGCCAGTCGACGAACGCGTACGCGGCGCGGCCGAGCCGCCCGCCGGGAAGGGAGGTCGGGTGGAGCAGGATGCCGGAGGACCGGGGAAGCCGCACGGCGGCCAGCGTACGCGGATAACGTCACGATGTGGCGCTCCCGAAGACGAGCGAGCCGCCCGTGCGGATCCAGATCCAGCGGGTCGAGCCGCAGGTCGACTGCGGCCGCTACCCCGTGAAGCGGACGGTCGGCGACCGGGTCGAGGTGACGGCGCGCATCTTCCGCGACGGCCACGACACGATCGGCGCCGCAATCCGGACGAAGGCGCCGGGTGCGTCGCGCTGGGCCGAGGCGCCGCTCGAGCAGCTCGGCAACGACGCGTGGGCCGGCTCCTTCGCCGTCGACCGTCCAGGCGCGTGGCAGTTCCGGGTCGACGCGTGGGTCGACCGCGTCGCGTCGTTCCAGAACGAGCTGCGCCGGAAGATCGACGCGGGCCAGAAGGACCTCACGAGCGAGCTCTCCGAGGGCGCGGTGCTGCTCGGCCGCGAGTCGCTCGCCGTCGAGGACGCGCTCGAGGTCGCGCCCGCCGACCGCTCCGAGACGGCGAGCTCGGCGACGTACGGCGTCGACGTCGACCGTGCGCTCGCGCGGTTCGGCGCGTGGTACGAGCTCTTCCCGCGCTCGTGGGGCGGCTTCGAGGGCGTGCGCGCGCTGCTGCCCGAGTTCGCCGAGCTCGGCTTCGACGTGCTCTACCTCCCGCCGATCCACCCGATCGGGACGACGAACCGCAAGGGAAAGAACAACGCGCTCACGGCGAAGCCCGGCGACCCCGGCAGCCCGTGGGCGATCGGCTCGGCGAAGGGCGGCCACGACGCGGTCGACCCGAGCCTCGGCACCGTCGCCGAGTTCGAGCGGCTCGTCGCCGACGCGCGCGACCACGGGATCGAGATCGCGCTCGACGTCGCGATCCAGTGCTCACCCGACCACCCGTGGCTGGCCGAGCACCCCGAGTGGTTCCATCGCCGCCCGGACGGGACGCTGAAGTACGCCGAGAACCCGCCGAAGCGCTATCAGGACATCTACAACGTCAACTTCGACTGCGAGGACTGGCGCCGGCTCTGGAAGGCGCTGCGCGACGTCGTGCTGACGTGGGTCGAGCGCGGCGTGACCGTGTTCCGCGTCGACAACCCGCACACGAAGCCGATCGCGTTCTGGGAGTGGCTGATCGGCGAGGTGCGCGCCGAGCACCCGGACACGATCTTCCTCGCCGAGGCCTTCACGCGCCCGGCGATGATGACGACGCTCGCAAAGGCGGGGTTCGGGCAGAGCTACACGTACTTCACGTGGAAGAACACGCGCTGGGAGCTGCTCGAGCTGATGGGTCAGCTGCTCGAGTGGTCGCCGTACCTCCGCCCGAACGTGTTCGCGAACACGCCGGACATCCTCCACGAGTACCTCCAGAGCGGCGGCCGGCCCGCGTTCGAGGCGCGGCTCGTCCTCGCCGCGACGCTCTCGCCGTCGTACGGGATCTACTCCGGCTTCGAGAACGTCGAGAACGTCGCGGTCGCGCCGGGGAGCGAGGAGTACAAGGACTCGGAGAAGTACGAGATCAAGAAGCGAACGCTCGACGGCCCGCTCCTGCCGCTCGTCGGCCGCGTCAACGCGATCCGCCGCGACAACCCGGCGCTCCAGCGGCTCGACGACATCACCTTCCTCGACACCGAGAACGAGCAGCTGTTCGCGTTCGCGAAGCGGGCCGGCGACAACCGGTTGATCGTCGTCGTGAACCTCGACCCGCGCACGGCGCAGGAGGGAGTGTGCATTCTTCCGGTCTCGACGGGGCTCCCGCCCGCCTACCGCGTGCGCGACCTTCTCGGCGACCAGGAGTGGACGTGGACGATCGGACGGAACTACGTGAGGCTGCCCCCGGGGAAGAGCCACATCCTGAAGGTGGGCGCATGACGGAACAGTGGTTCGAGCGCGACCCGCTCTGGTTCAAGCGCGCCGTCTTCTACGAGATCCACATCCGCGGCTTCTTCGACGGGAACGACGACGGCTCCGGCGACTTCCGCGGCCTGATCGAGAAGCTCGACTACCTGCAGTGGCTCGGCGTCGACTGCGTCTGGCTCCTGCCGATGTATCCGTCGCCGCTGCGCGACGGCGGCTACGACATCGCCGACTTCTTCTCGATCCACCCCGACTACGGGACGGTCGAGGACTTCCGCGAGTTCGTCGAGCAGGCGCACCAGCGCGGGATGCGCGTCATCGCCGACCTCGTCATGAACCACACGTCGTCGGACCATCCGTGGTTCCAGGAGTCGCGCAGCGACCCGACGGGGCCGAAGGGCGACTGGTACGTCTGGTCGGACACCGACACGGGCTATCCCGACGTCCGGATCATCTTCATCGACACGGAGACGTCGAACTGGACGTACGACCCGGTGCGCGGCCAGTACTACTGGCACCGCTTCTTCCAGCACCAGCCCGACCTCAACTACGAGAACCCCGAGGTGCAGGACGCGATGCTCGAGGTCCTGCGGTTCTGGCTCGACCTCGGGATCGACGGCTTCCGCCTCGATGCGGTTCCGTATCTCTACGAGGCCGAGGGGACGAACGGCGAGAACCTGCCGGCGACGCACGCGTACCTCCGCCGCGTGCGCGCGGAGGTCGACGCGAACTACCCCGACCGCGTCCTGCTCGCCGAGGCGAACCAGTGGCCGGAGGACGTCGTGCAGTACTTCGGGATCGGCGACGAGTGCCACATGGCCTTCCATTTCCCGGTCATGCCGCGGATGTTCATGTCGCTGCGGCGCGAGGACGCGACGCCGATCTACGAGATCCTCGACCGCACTCCGGGGATTCCGGACAACTGCCAGTGGGGGCTCTTCCTCCGGAACCACGACGAGCTGACCCTGGAGATGGTCACGGACGAGGAGCGCGACTACATGTACGAGGAGTACGCGAAGGATCCCCGGATGAAGATCAACCTCGGGATCCGCCGCCGCCTCGCGCCGCTGCTCGACAACGGCCGCGACGAGATCGCACTGCTGCACGCGATCATGTTCTCGCTGCCGGGCTCGCCCGTCCTGTACTACGGAGACGAGATCATGATGGGCGACAACGTCTACCTCGGCGACCGCGACGGCGTCCGCACGCCGATGCAATGGACCGGCGACCGCAACGCCGGCTTCTCGCGCGCCGACTGGGCGCAGCTCTATCTCCAGCCGCTGATGGACCCGGTCTACGGGTTCCAGGCGGTGAACGTGGAGTCCGAGCTGCGCCAGCCGACGTCGTTCCTGCGGTGGCTGCACCGCTTCGTCGCGCTGCGGAAGGAGCATCCGGTGTTCGGGCTCGGCTCGTACGAGCCGTTGCGGCCCGAGAACCACCGGATCTTCGCCCACATCCGGAGATTCGAGGAGGACATCGTGCTGTGCGTTCACAACCTCGCCCGGTCGGCCCAGGCGGTGGAGCTCGACCTGTCGGCGTACGCGGGCCTCGTGCCGGAGGAGATGCTCGGCCGGACGAAGTTCCCGGCGATCGGCGAGCTACCGTATCTCCTGACGTTCGGCCCGCGGGGCTTCTTCTGGTTCCGGCTCGGGGGGGCTGACGAATGAGCGTCGACGAACGCGAGCTGATCCAGTACGTCACCGAGCAGCGGTGGTACGGCGCGAAGTCGCGCGGCGTCGTGCACGCCGAGGTCGTCGACTCCGTCGAGCTGCGCGCGGAGGCGCCGCAGCTCGTGCTCGCGCTCGTCGAGGTGCGGTACGAGACCGGCGCGCACGATCTCTACCAGGTGCTGTTCTCGCCGGGACAGTTGCAGGACGAGTCGGCGGCGCGCGAGCTCGTCGAGGCGATGGGCGCGGGGCTGACGCTGCGCGGCCGGGAGGGCGCGGTCGAGTTCCGCCGCGTCGAGACGTTCGCGGCGCTCGATCTCGAGCCGGGGCCGGCGCGCGTGCTGAGCGCGGAGCAGTCGAACACGTCCGTCGCGTTCGGCGACGAGATGATCCTCAAGATCTTCCGCCGGCTCGAGCCGGGCGTGAACCCCGAGCTCGAGCTCCTGCAGTTCCTCTCGTCGCACGGCTTCGCGAACGTGCCCGCGCTCGGCGGCTGGTACGGCTACGCGGGCGAGCCGCTGAACGCGACGCTCGGGATCCTCCAGGGGTTCGTCCCGGATGGGCGCGACGGCTGGGAGCTCGCGCTCGACGAGCTCGCGTCCGACCCCGGCGCGTTTCTCGAGCGCGTCGGACGGCTCGGCGAGGTGACGGCGGAGATGCACACGGTCCTCGCGTCCCACGACACGGACCCGGCGTTCGCGCCGGAGACGCCGAGCGTCGAGGCGCTCGGGCTGCTCACCGCGACGGTCGACGAGGAGATCGCGCAGGTCTTCCTCGAGCTGCCGGACGACGAGCGCGTCGCGCCGATCGCCGGCCGCGCGGAGGAGGTGCGCGACCACCTCCAGGCACTGACGCACGCCGGCGGCACCGGCATGAGCATCCGCACGCACGGCGACTACCACCTCGGCCAGACGCTCTGGAGCGGGGACGACTGGGTGATCCTCGACTTCGAGGGCGAGCCGGCGCGGACCTTCGCCGAGCGGCGCCGCAAGCGCTCGCCGCTGCGCGACGTCGCCGGGATGCTGCGCTCGTTCGCGTACGCGTCGATCGCGGCGCAGCTGCGCGGCGCGACGGTGCCGGCGGAGTGGGAGGCGGGTGCGCGCGAGCGGTTCCTCGACGCGTATCTCGCGACCGTCGACCCGGCGCTCCTGCCGCCGGGCCACGACGCGACGGAGCGGCTGCTGTCGGTGTTCGAGCTCGAGAAGGCGGTGTACGAGCTTCGCTACGAGCTCGACAACCGGCCCGACTGGGTCGGGATCCCCGTCGCGGCGATCCAGCGCCTCATCGAGTCGTCCGCGCCCGCATCGTGATCGAGCTCGGCGCCGATCCGCACTCCGTCCTCGGCGCGCACGAGGCGAACGGCGGCGTCGTCGTGCGGGCCTTCCGTCCCGAGGCGCGCGCGGTCCGCGTGCAGCCCGCAGGCGTCGCCGCGGAGCTGAAGGACCCCGAGGGATTGTGGGAGGCGCTGCTCCCGAAGGCGACGCTTCCGCTCGCGTACGAGCTCGAGGTCGACTACGCCGACGGCACGACGATCACGCTCCGCGACCCGTACTCCTTCCTCCCGACACTCGGCGAGCTCGACCTCCACCTCGCGCTCGAGGGCCGGCACGAGCAGATCTACGAGCGGCTCGGCGCGCACGTGCGCGAGATCGACGGTGTTCTCGGGACCGCGTTCGCGGTCTGGGCGCCGAACGCGCGCGGCGTCTCCGTCGTCGCGGACTTCAACTTCTGGGACGCGCGCACGCATCCGATGCGCTCGCTCGGCTCGGCCGGGATCTGGGAGCTGTTCGTCCCCGGCGTCGGCGCGGGCGAGCACTACAAGTTCGCGGTGCAGGGCGCGGACGGCCGCACCCGGCTGAAGGCCGACCCCGTCGCGTTCGCGGCCGAGCGGCCGCCGCGCAACGCGTCCGTCGTCCACCGCACGGAGCACACGTGGGGCGACGGCAACTGGCTCGACCGCCGGCGTGGCGCCGACCCGCTGCGCTCGCCGGTCTCGATCTACGAGGTGCACCTCGGCTCGTGGCGGCGCAACCCGCTCGAGGGCGACCGCGAGCTGACGTACCTCGAGCTCGCGGACGAGCTCGGCGACTACGTCGCGGACCTCGGCTTCACGCACGTCGAGCTCCTGCCGGTGATGGAGCATCCGTTCTCCGGCTCGTGGGGCTACCAGGTGACGGGCTACTTCGCGCCGACGTCGCGCTTCGGCACGCCGGACGACTTCCGTACCTTCGTCGACCGGCTGCACCAGCGTGGGATCGGCGTCATCCTCGACTGGGTGCCCGCGCACTTCCCGCGCGACGACTGGGCGCTCGCGGAGTTCGACGGCACGCATCTCTACGAGCACGCCGACCCGCGCCGCGGCGCGCATCCGGACTGGGGGACGCTCGTCTTCAACTTCGGCCGCGCGGAGGTGCGCAACTTCCTGCTCTCGAACGCGCTCTACTGGTTGCGCGAGCACCACGCCGACGGGATCCGCGTCGACGCCGTCGCGTCGATGCTCTACCTCGACTACTCGCGCAAGGCGGGCGAGTGGGTGCCGAACGAGTTCGGCGGTCGCGAGGATCTCGACGCGGTCTCGTTCCTGAAGGAGATGAACGTGACGCTGTACGGCCGGGAGCCCGGCGTGATCTCGGCGGCGGAGGAGTCGACGGCGTGGCCGGGCGTCTCGCGGCCGACGTACCTCGGCGGGCTCGGCTTCGGCTTCAAGTGGAACATGGGCTGGATGCACGACACGCTCCTCTACTTCTCGAAGAATCCCGTGCATCGTGCGTATCACCACCACACGCTGACGTTCGCGCTCATGTACGCGTTCAGCGAGAACTTCGTGCTGCCGCTCTCGCACGACGAGGTCGTGCACGGCAAGCGCTCGCTGCTCGCGAAGATGCCCGGCGACCGCTGGCAGCAGTTCGCGAACCTCCGCACGCTCTACGCGTACATGTGGGCGCACCCGGGGAAGAAGCTCCTCTTCATGGGCGGCGAGCTGGGCGAGTGGGAGGAGTGGAACGCGGAGGGCTCGCTCCACTGGAACCTCCTCGAGTACGCGGAGCATGCGGGCGTCCACGCGCTCGTCCGCGACCTGAACCGGATCTACAGGGAGACGCCGGCGCTGTGGGAGGTCGACTTCGAGCCGTCCGGCTTCCGCTGGCTCGAGGCGAACGACGCGGCGAACAACGTCATCGCGTTCGCGCGGCTCGACGCGGAGGGCGCGCGCCCGCTCGTCTGCGCGCTGAACCTCGCACCCGTGCCGCGCGAGGGCTACCG